>CALKHQ010000090.1 GCA_937988735.1 uncultured Alphaproteobacteria bacterium | reverse complement strand
AAAGGGGACGGGGAAGGCGGCGCCATCCCCGGCGCCCCCGCCGCGCTCGCCGTGAGACCAGCATTCCGGACCGACCGCGGCAGCCGCTGACGGCAGCCGTCATCCTTCGGACAGCCGCCACCGTGTCAGCCCACGCGACCCGCCAGCGCCCTCGGGACCGGTCCGCCCGTTGCCCAGTCCAGCAGCTCGACCGTGTGCACCACGGGGATGGTGGTGCCGGAGCCGATCTGGGTCATGCAGCCCAGGTTGCCGGCGGCGATCACGTCGGGCTGCGTCCGCTCGAGGTTGGCCACCTTGCGGTCGCGGAGCCGGCTGGCGATGGCGGGCTGGAGCAGGTTGTAGGTGCCGGCCGATCCGCAGCAGATGTGCGCCTCCGCCGGCTCGCGCACGGTGAATCCGGCCTGCTGCAGCAGCGCCTTCGGCGCCTCGCGCACCCGCTGGCCGTGCTGCAGGGAACAGGCGGGATGGTAGGCGACCGTGAGCGGCGGCAGGCCCTCGACCCCCGGTACGAGGCCGATCTCGGCCATCAGCTCCGTGATGTCCCGGGCGAGCGCCGAGACGCGCGCCGCGGTTTCGGCGTGGGCCGCGTCGGTGCGGAACATGAAGCCGTAGTCCTTCACCGTCGTCCCGCAGCCGGAAACGTTGATCACGATCGCGTCCAGCCCCTCGCCCGCGATCTCCCGGCCCCACGCCTCAAGGTTGCGGCGGGCGAGCGCCTGCGCCCGCTCCTCCTTGCCCATGTGATGGACCAGCGCGCCGCAACAGCCGGAGCCGCCGGCGATCACCACCTCCACCCCGTGGCGGGTCAGCAGCCGCACCGTCGCCTCGGTGATCTCCGGCGCCAGCACCTGGTTGGCGCAGCCATGCATCAGCGCCACCCGCCGGCGCCGTGGCCCCACGGCGGGAAAGACCTGCGGCCGGTCGGCCGGCGACGGCACGGGCACGCGCCGCGGCGCCAGCGCCAGCATCCCCCTGAGCCGCCCCGGCAGCAGCCCGGCGAACGGCCGCGCCAGCCGCGCCCCGTTCAGCGCCAGCCGGAACCAGCCCGGCCGCACCAGCAGCCAGGCGAGCATCCCCAGCAGCATCCGGTCGGGCAGCGGCCGGCGATAGGTCTTCTCGATATGCGCCCGTGCGTGATCGACCAGGTGCATGTAATGCACCCCGGACGGGCACGTCGTCATGCAGGACAGGCAGGAGAGGCAGCGGTCGATGTGCTTGACCACCTGCGGCGTCGCCGGGCGGTCGTTCTCCAGCATGTCCTTGATCAGGTAGATGCGCCCGCGCGGCGAATCGAGCTCGTCGCCCAGCAGCACATAGGTCGGGCAGGTGGCAGTGCAGAAGCCGCAGTGGACGCAGGTGCGGAGGATCTTCTCCGACTCGGCGACGGCCGGATCCGCAAGCTGCGCGGCCGAAAAGTTCGTCTGCATCGCCTGTTCCTAGTACAGCCGGCCGGGGTTTAGCACCCGGTGCGGGTCGAACTGTTCCTTGAGCCGGTCGCTGAGGGCGGCGAGCGCAGCCGGCAGCGGCTGGAACACCGGCACCGCCGCCCGCACCGACGCCGGTGCGCGCACCAGCGTGGCGTGGCCCGAGGCGGCATGGGCCGCGAGCGCGCCGCGGACCAGCGTCGCGCCGCCATCCGGGCCGCAGGGCAGCCCGAGCCAGATCAGGCCCCCGCCCCAGTCGAGCCAGGCCCGCACGTCCGCCTGCGCCGCGATCGCGGCCACCACCGCCGGACCGTCGGTGGGCGGCACGCTGACCCGCCACACCGCCTCGGCCTCCGGGTCACTCAGCGGCGGCGCCAAAGGCCGTGCGTCGCGCAGGTCCGCCCACAGCTGCCGTGACTCCGCCTCGCCGAGAGGCTCGATCGGGCCGCGGTCGGCCAGCTCCTGCGTCAGCGCCGCCGCCCGCGCCGCCACCGAGGTCGCGAAGCCCTCCAGCCTGAGCGCGGTGACGGCGCAGCCCGCGGCGGCCACGGCCGGCACCCGGGCCGCGATCTCCCCCGGCAGGTGCGCCGCGCCGGAGACCTCGTGGCTGGAATTGAGGGCCGCACTCATCGCCGCGCGCCCGGCCTCCGTGTCGAGCCCGAGCAGCAGCAGGGTCTGCACCGTTTCCGGCGCCGGCAGCACCTTCACCGAAAGCTCGTCGAAGGCGACGAGGGTGCCCCAGGCGCCGGTGACCAGCTTCGCGATGTCGTAGCCGGTGACGTTCTTGACCACCCGTCCGCCCGCCTTGAACAGCTCACCGCGGCCGGTGACGCCCTTGAAGCCGAGCAGGTGGTCGCGGCCAGCGCCCGCCTTCACCCGCCGCGGCCCGGCGAAGTCGGCACTGATGGTGCCGGCGAGCGTGCCGAGACCCGGCGCGCGACCGAGCAGCGGCCCGGTATCCATCGGCTCGAAGGCGAGCTGCTGCCCGGCTTCGGCCAGCGCGGCCGCAATCTCGGCCATCGATGTCGCCGCACCGCAGGTCAGCACCAGTTCCGGCGGATCGTAGTCGCGCAGGCCGGTCAGCCCGCTCAGATCGAGCAGCGCCGCCACCTGCATCGGGCGACCGATGGCGCGCTTCGTACCGCCGGAGACGAGCTCGAGGGGCTGCTGCTCCGCAACTGCCCAGCGGAGCGCCTCGTGCAGGTCGGCGATGGTTGCGGGATGGAGGGTCGCGGCGTCGGCCGTGGTCATGACTTTCGGGTTCGGATCGTTGCGGGCGGGGAGTGTAGCAGGAGGACCGGCGCAGGTCTTGTATCCCGACCTGCGGCCGATTTCAGCAGCCTGTCGCAGCAGGCGAGGAAAAATCCTTGCACCTGAGAGGCTTATGGTTGACCGTCGGGGCTGCCCCGTGGCACGTTTCCCTTCCGCCCCAGACCGGGCCCGCGGTCATTGTTGAGTGCACCCGATGACGAAGTCGGAACTGATCCAGCGCCTCGCGCAGCGCAATCCCCATCTGTACCAGCGAGACGTGGAGCGCATCGTCACCACCATCTTCGAGGAGATCACCGCGGCGCTTGCCCGCGGCGATCGGGTGGAGCTGCGCGGCTTCGGCGCGTTCTCGGTGAAGCAGCGCGGCGCACGGACGGGCCGCAACCCGCGCACGGGAGAGTCGGTGGCGGTCGAGGAGAAGGCGGTCCCGTTCTTCAAGACCGGGAAGGAGCTGCGCGACCGGCTCAACGCGAGCTGAGGTCGCACCGCTGATGGCCGGGTCCACGCCGCCGCGGGCGGAAGCCGTTAGGCGCAGCGCGGGGACTCGTGGTAGAGCCTTCCCCGCCTCCCCGGAACGAGGACCAGGGCGATGATCCGATTCCTGCTGTGGCTCATCATCGGCGTGCCGCTCGGCTTCGTGCTGGTGTCGCTGGCGGTAAGCTCGACGGCGGAGACGACGCTGCGGCTGTGGCCGCTGGCCTATGAGGTGTCGGCCCCGGTGGGGCTGGTGCTGATGGCCGTGATCATCGTCTCCTTCTTTGCGGGCGCGATCGCCGCCTGGCTGCTGCAGGGGCGCACCCGCGCGCGGCTGCGGGCGCAGCGGCGCATGATCGAGGACCTGCGCGACGAGATTGCCGCCACGCACGCCCGCCTCGGCCAGGCCGCGGCCGCCGCCGAGGAACTGCCGCACCGGCGTCTCGCGGCGCCGTCGTCCAAGGCCGCCTGACGGAGGGCGGAGGGGCACGCCGGGCGCATCATGCACGTGATCCCGGCGGCCGACGTTGCCGCCATCCTCGATCCCGAGACCACGCGCGAAGCGCTGCGCCGCGCATTCCGCGAAGGCGCGGAGGTGCCGGTCCGCCATGCCCACCATCTCGCGGACGCAGACGGCGCACCGCAGGGCACGCTGCTGCTGATGCCGGCATGGTCCGCACGGGCGCTGGGCGTGAAGCTGGTGACCGTGCTGCCCGACAACGCCGCGCGCGGCCTGCCCGCAGTCAGCGCCCAGTACATGCTGTTCGACAGGAACACCGGAACCCCGCGCGCCGTCATCGACGGCGAGGCACTCACCCTGCGCCGGACGGCGGCCGCATCGGCGCTCGCGTCCGGCTACCTCAGCCGGCCCGACAGCAGCCGGCTGCTGATGGTCGGCGCCGGGGCGCTCGCCCCGCATGTGATCGAAGCGCACTGCGCGGTGCGGCCGATCCGCACGGTGACGATCTGGAACCGCACGGCGGCGCGGGCAGAGGCGCTCGCCCGGCGACTGGAGCGGCCGGGACTGACGGTGACGGCGGTCGCCGACCTCGACGCGGCCGTATCCGAGGCCGACATCGTGAGCTGCGCCACCCTCAGCACCAGCCCGCTGGTCCGCGGCGACTGCGTGCGCCCCGGCACGCATGTCGACCTGATCGGCGGGTTCCGCCCCGACATGCGCGAGGCGGACGACGCCCTGATCGCCAGGGCCGCCATCTACGTGGACACCCGCGCCGGCGCGCTCGCCGAGGCCGGCGACCTGGTGCAGCCGATCGCGGCCGGGGTCATCGATCGCGAGGCCGTGCGCGGCGAGCTGGCGGAGCTGTGCCGCGAGACGGCGCCGGGGCGGCAGTCGCCGGCAGACATCACGCTCTTCAAGTCTGTGGGGACGGCGCTGGAGGATCTGGCGGCGGCCCTGGTCGTGTTCGAACGGATGGCAGGTGGACGGTGAGCGAACGATTCACCACTCTGATCGTCGGCGGCGGAATCATGGGGCTCAGCGTCGCCTGGGCGCTGGTGAGGCGGGGACAGCGGGTGACGCTCTTGGAACAGGGCGGGCTGCCGAACCCGCTCGGCTCGTCTGTGGACCAGCATCGGCTGATCCGCTACGCCTACGGTGCCGAGGCCGGCTACATGCGCATGGTCGCCGCCGCCTATCCGCTGTGGGAGCGGCTGTGGTCGGACATCGGTGCCCGCCACTACGCCGAGACCGGAACGCTGATCCTCCAGTCCGGGGCCGTCGAGGACGGCAGCTGCTGGGCCCTGGCCTCGGCGGAGGCGATGACGGCCGACGGCCACCGGCTGGACGAGATCACCGGCGACACCATCCGCACGCGCTGGCCGATGCTGCGCACCGATTTCGCCGGCCGGGTCTGGTACGCGCCCTCGGGCGGCGTGCTGTTCGCCGAACCGATCGTGCGGGGGCTCGCCGCCTGGCTGGACGCGCATGCGCCGCTGGCGATGCTGCACACGGGTGCGGTCGTGGCTGAGGTTGATCCGGTTCGCCGGCGCGCGACGCTCGCCGACGGCCGCAGCTTTGCCGCCGACCGTCTGGTCGTCGCCGCCGGCTCCTGGGTTCCGAAGCTGCTGCCGGAACTTGCCGGCGCCGTCACGCCCTCGCGTCAGGTCGTCGGCTACTTCGTGCCACCGCCGGATCTGGCGGCCGCCTGGGCGACCGGGCCGATGCTGCTGGACATCGGCGCCGGCGACGCGCTCTACGCGGTGCCGCCGGCGCGCGGCACGGGGCTCAAGATCGGACGCCATGCCTTCAGCCGGGTCGGCGATCCCGATGCCGACCGGACCGTCTCCGAGTCCGACATCGCCGCGCTGCAGGCCGCCGCCAGCCACTGCCTCGCCGGTTTCGCCGGCTACCGCCTGAGCCATGCCCGGGTCTGCTTCTACAGCGTGGCCGAGGAGGAGCGGTTCATCGTCCGTCCGCTGGATTCCGCCGCCGATGCCTGGGTGCTCTCGGGCTTCTCCGGCCACGGCTTCAAGTTCGGGCCGGTGATCGGCGAGCGAGTGGCCGCGGCGCTCTGCGGCGAGGTCGCGGCCGAAACCGTGCCGGCCTGGGCGGCCGGCCGCGTCTGAACACGGGCGGCCCTGCGGCCGCCCGCCGTCCTCAGATGATCATGTCGGTCAACGCCTCGACCGACGTCTCCTCGCGCCTCAGGTCCGCGATCTTCTCGCCGCGGGCCATCACCACCAGCCTGTCCGCGATCGGATAGACGTGATGCAGGTTGTGGGTGATGAAGATCGAGGTGATGCCCTGCTCCTTCAGGCTCTGGACGAAGCGCAGCACCTTGTCGGTCTCCTTGACCGACAGGTGGTTGGTCGGCTCGTCGAGGATGAGGAGCTTGGTCTTGAAGTACATGGCGCGGGCGATGGCGACACCCTGGCGCTCGCCGCCGGAGAGCTCGTCAACCGGCGTGTGCGGCGAGCGCAGGTGCAGATCCACCCCTTCCAGCGCCTCCATCGCCTCGTGATCCATCTTCGCCGTGTCGAGCAGCCCGAAGCGCCCGATGCGGAACTTCACCGGCTCGCGGCCGATGAAGATGTTCCGGGCGATCGACATCTGCGGGACCATCGCCGTGTGCTGGTAGATGGTCTCGATGCCGAGCTCCATCGCCACGCGGGTGGAGGTGAGCTTCACCTTCCTGCCCTGGAACCAGATCTCGCCGCGGTCCGGGGCGTGGCTGCCGGAGAGGATCTTGATCAGCGTGGACTTGCCGGCGCCGTTGTCGCCGACCAGGCCGATCACCTCCGAATAGCCGACGTCGAGATCGACGTTCTTCAGTGCGTGGACGCCCTTGTACCACTTGTCGAGGCCGACAGCGCGCATCAGCGGCTCGCGGGTGGCGGGGGTGGGCGCGGCGGCCGGCGCGCCCGCAGTCTGGGTCATGCTCATTTCGAGGTGATCTTCATGTTGCTGGCGCGACGGCGGATGTCGATGTTGATGATCACCGCCAGCACCAGGAGGACACCGAGGAAGGCCCGGAACCACTCGCCGTTCACCCGCGACATGGCCAGACCGTTGTCGATGGCGCGGATCAGGAAGGCGCCGATGATTGCCCCCAGGATCGAGCCCACGCCGCCGGTCAGCAGAGCGCCGCCGATCACCGCCGCCGCGATCGCCTCCAGCTCGAGGCCGGTGCCGATGTTCGGCAGCGGCGACTTCAGCCGGTAGGTCTGCAGCGTGCCGGCGAAGCCCGCGAGGAACGAGCAGAGCATGAAGCAGAGCATCTTCACCCGCTTCACGTTGATGCCCATGTCCTGCGCCGCGATCCGCTGGCCACCGGTGGCGAAGATCCAGTTGCCGAAGTTCGACTTGTGCAGGACGAAGCCGAGGATGATGGCGATGCCCGCGTACCAGATCAGCGACGCCCGGAACGACCCGAAGTTGTAGACGAACAGGTCGAGCTGGAACTGCATCTCCGGCATCGGCGGAGGGAAGCCGCCGACCAGCACGACCGCCAGGCTGCGCGCCAGGTAGAACATGCCGAGGGTCGCGATGAACGACGGGATGCCGAACTTCAGGGTGATCATCCCGTTGACCCACCCGACCAGGATGCCGGCGGCGAGGCTGATGATCAGGCCCAACACCGGGTCAAGGCCCCAGCGGGTCATCAGGATGTGGCCGAACATCGGGATCAGGGCGAAGACGGACCCGACCGACAGGTCGAATTCGCCGGCGATCATCAGGATCACGACGCCGAGTGCGACGATCCCGAGCTCGGGCAGGAGCGGCAGCACCACCTTCATGTTGTCGGCGGTGATGAAGTTGCCGCCGGTCCAGATCTGGAAGGCGATGACGATGACGATCGCCATCAGCAGTGCGCTCAGCTCGGGGCGCGACAGGAGGGCTTTGACCGTCGCCTTGAAACCGGACGGCGCTGGCCGGCCGATGGACTTGTTGGTGCTACTCACGCTCATCAGGAATGCGCCTTTGGAATAAGCCGGACCGGGGCGTACATGCCCCGGCGGCGGCCCGCGCAGTCTCCCGCGCGGGCCGCGATGATGTCGGACGGCGGCCTAGCGGACGCCGGCGTCGGCGAACTCGCGGACGGTCGGAA
>CALKHQ010000089.1 GCA_937988735.1 uncultured Alphaproteobacteria bacterium | reverse complement strand
CGGCGGCAAGTCGATGGGCGGCCGCGTCGCGAGCATGGTGACGGATACGCTCCATCGCGCGGGCAGGGCCGCGGGGCTGCTGTGCCTGGGCTATCCGTTCCACCCGCCGGGCCGGCCGGAGCAGCTCCGCACCGCCCACCTGGCGACGCTGCAGACGCCGGCGCTGATCTGCCAGGGCACGCGCGACCCGTTCGGGACCCGGGCGGAGGTGGAGGGCTATGCGCTGTCGCCCGCGATCCGCCTGCTCTGGCTCGAGGACGGCGACCACGACCTGAAGCCACGCAAGGCCGTCTCCGGCTTCACCGCGGCCGACCACATGCGCACGATGGCGTCGGCCGTCGCCGCCTGGGCGCGGGCGTTGCCGGCCGCATGAAGCTCGCCACCTTCAACGTCAACAACGTCAACAAGCGGCTGCCGAACCTGCTCGCCTGGCTGGACGAGGCCGAGCCGGACGTGGTCTGCCTGCAGGAGCTGAAGGCGTCGCAGGCGGACTTTCCGCAGGCGGCGCTGGAAGCGGCCGGCTATCACGCCGTCTGGTGCGGCCAGCGGGCGTGGAACGGCGTCGCCATACTAGCCCGCGGCGTGACGCCGATCCTCACCCGCAGCGCGCTGCCCGGCGACCCGGAGGACCGTCAGGCGCGCTATGTCGAGGCGGCGGTTTTCGGCATCATCGTCGCGTCGCTCTACGCACCCAACGGCAATCCGCGGCCGGGACCGAAGTACGACTACAAGCTCGCCTGGAACGAGCGGCTGATCGCCCATGCGGCCGGGCTGTGGGAAACCGGGCTGCCGGTGGTTCTCGCCGGCGACTACAACATCGTGCCGGAGCCGCGGGACATCTACCAGACCACGTCCTACACCGAGAACGCGCTGGTCCAGCCGGAGCCGCGCGCCCAGTACCGCCGCCTGCTCGACCAGGGGTGGGTGGACGCCGTGCGGCGCCGCCATCCGGACGCGACCGTCTATACCTTCTGGGATTACATGCGGAACCGCTGGCCGCGCGATGCAGGACTGCGCCTCGACCATGTCCTGCTGAGCAGGAAGCTCGCGCGCCGGCTGATCGACGCCGGGGTCGACCGGCACGTCCGTGGCGAGGAGAATGCCAGCGACCACGCGCCGGTCTGGGTGGAGCTCAGGGACTAGCAGTCTCTGACCGGGTCCATCCGGTACATGACTTCAACCCAGGGAGGTCCGCTCTGCCTGCGGGTGGCGCCCTGCTGTGCGGAACCCGGGTGCGGCTCGCGCGTTTACCTTGGTGAACAGCGGCAGGATTTTGCCTGTCAGGACAGTTAACGGGGCGTCCCGGCCAAATGGCCGGTGAGTGAAGATGCCGGTCGATTTGGCCCGGCCAAAATTGAAAGTGGTTAACCCTTCATTCACAGTTTCGCCCTATTGGTGTTATTGCCTTATCGGCGTTTCCTCCCTCGACCTCGGGCCGCCCTCATCGGCGGCCCCTTTTTTCGCTCCGGCCGCAACCGGCGCTTCAGCCTGCGTGTCGTTCGAGCGCGCCGATGAAGAAGCCGTCGGTGCCGCAGTCCAGCGGGGTCAGGGTCAGACCCCGTGGATCTGCCATGCACGCGCCAGGAAGCGGCGGAAGACCGGCCTTTTCCATCAGTATCGACGGCGCGATCGGATGCAGCGCGGGGGAACGCCCGGCCGTGGCGGCAATGCACTCCGGCCCTTCTTCCGCCAGCACCGAACACACCGCATAGACGATCCGTCCGCCGGGCCGGACCAGCTCGGCGGCCTGCGCCAGCAGGCGGTCCTGTAAAGCAACCAGGCGGTCGAGGTCGCCCTCCCCGAGCCGCAGCCGGGCGTCCGGCTGGCGGCGCCAGGTGCCGGTGCCGGAGCACGGCGCGTCTACCAGTACCCGGTCCGCCCGCCCGGCAAGGCCGGCGAGGGGAGGGGGCAGCGGCTCGCCATCCGTCTTCACGACAATTTGATCGACAATGGTGACGCCGGCGCGCGCCGTGCGCGGCGCCAGACGGGCCAGGCGGCGGGGATCGCTGTCGCAGGCGACGAGCCGGCCGCGGTTCTCCATTGTCGCCGCCAGCGCCAGCGTCTTGCCGCCGGCGCCGGCGCAGAGGTCGACAACCGTCATCCCCGGACGCGCATCGGTCAGCAGTGCGACGAGCTGGGACGCCTCGTCCTGGGGCTCGACCCAGCCTTCGGTGAAGGGCGCGAGCGCGCCGGGGACGAAGCGGGCGTCCAGCCGCAGCCCGTCCGGCGACCACGGCGTGGGCATCGCGGCATGGCCCGCGGCCTCCAGGGCCGCCCTTGCCGCCTCCCGGTCCGCTTTCAGCCGGTTCACGCGCAGGTCCACCGGCGCAGACCGGTTCAGCGCCTCGGCGTGCTCGCGCCACCGGTCGCCGAAGCGACGGGCGAAACGGGGCTGCAGCCACTGCGGCAGGTTCGCCGCGGCCCAGTCCGGGATCGGGCAGTCCTGCGCGGCGGCGAGCGCCGCCCGCTCGTCCGGGGCGAGCGGCGCGGGGGCGTGGCCTTCGCCGCTGAAGATGCGATCGGGATCCTCGCCCTGTTCGGCTAGGTAGCGGGCCGCGCGCAGGCGGGCGGTCGGGGTGGCAGGGGCGAGCGCGTGGTCGATCGGGACGACGCGGCGGAGGACGGCGAACAGCGTGTCGCCGATCGCCCGCCGGTCCTTGGCGCCGATGTAGCGCCGGGTGCGGACATAGCCGGCGAGCGCCCGGTCGGCCGGGGTCCGCCCGCGCGCGATCTCCTCCAGCAGCGCGATGACGGCGGCGATTCGGGCGCCGGGGGTCACAGCTCCTGCTGGTAGTTCGGCGCGGCGCGGGTGATGGAGACGTCGTGGACGTGGCTCTCGCGCAGGCCCGCGCTGGTGATGCGCAGGAACCGGCAGTTCCGCTGCATCTCCGCAATGGTGGCGTTGCCGGTATAGCCCATCGCCGCGCGCAGACCGCCGACGAGCTGGTGGATAATGGCGGCGATCGGGCCGCGGTAGGGAACGCGGCCCTCGATGCCCTCCGGCACCAGCTTCAGGTGGCTGCTCACTTCCTGCTGGAAATAGCGGTCGGCGGAGCCGCGCGCCATGGCGCCGACCGATCCCATGCCGCGGTATGACTTGTAGGACCGGCCCTGGTAGTGGAACACCTCGCCCGGCGCCTCGTCGGTGCCGGCGAACATCGAGCCCATCATCACCACGTCGGCGCCGGCCGCGATCGCCTTGGCGATGTCGCCGGACGACTTGATGCCGCCGTCGCCGATCACCGGCACGCCGGCCTTGGCGCAGGGCTCTCGGGCATCGGCGATCGCCGTCAGCTGCGGCACACCGACGCCGGCGACGATCCGGGTGGTGCAGATCGAGCCGGGGCCGATGCCGACCTTGACCGCATCGGCGCCCGCGTCGATCAGCGCTTGGGCACCGGCAGCGGTGGCGACGTTGCCTCCGACGATCTGCGTGTAGTTGGAGAGCTTCTTCACCTGTTCGATCGTCCGCAGCACGGCCTCGCTGTGGCCGTGGGCGGTATCGACGACGATCAGGTCCACGCCGGCCTCGATCAGCGCGCGGGCGCGGGCGATGCCGGCCTCGCCGACGCCGGTCGCCGCGCCCACACGCAGCCGGCCGTGTTCGTCCTTGGCGGCGTTGGGGAAGCGCTGCGCCTTTTCGATGTCCTTCACCGTCATCAGGCCGATGCAGCGATAGGCGTCGTCGACCACCAGCAGCTTCTCGATGCGGTGGCGGTGCAGCAGGCGCTTCGCCTCCTCGGTGGTGACGCCTTCGCGCACGGTGACGAGGTCCCGGGTCATCAGCTCGCTGACCGGCTGGCCGGCGTTGCTGGCGAAGCGCACGTCGCGGTTGGTGAGGATGCCGACCAGCTTGCCGTTCGGCTCGACCACCGGGATGCCGGAGATGTGGTGGCGCTCCATCAGATCCAGCGCATCCGAAAGCGGCTGGGTCGGCAGGATGGTGATCGGGTTCACTACCATGCCCGCCTCGAACCGCTTCACCCTGCGGACTTCCTCGGCCTGGGCCTCGATGTCGAGGTTCTTGTGGATGATGCCCATGCCTCCCGACTGGGCCATGGCGACGGCCAGCGCGCTTTCCGTCACCGTGTCCATCGCTGCGGACACCAGCGGAATGTTGAGCGAGATCTCGCGCGAGACCCGGGTGGTGGTGTCGGCCTCGCTCGGAAGCACCCGAGACGCGCCCGGTTCCAGCAGCACGTCGTCGAAGGTGAGTGCTTCACGAATGTGCATCGCCGCCTCGCGCTTTCTGGGAAAGGTGGCCGGGACTATCACAGCGGCCCCGCGGCGACAAGCGGACACAAGGGCCGCGGGCGCGTCCCACCTCAGGTAGGGCGGTTCATGGAAATTGTCCGCAACTGCCACGTTTCACGAGGCCGGTCACGGCAGCGCGGGCGGGTTCGCCGCAGGCCGGTGCGGCGGGTTCCCGGTCAGCGGCACCAGTCGATGTCGGGGCCGTCCCAGCGACGGGCCAGGCCCTCGCCGACCAGGACCGCGCCCAGCGAGACGCCGTCGCGCCGCAGGATGCGCAGGGCCCGGCCGTGACGGTCGTGGGTGGCGCCTTCGGAGGGGGCGACTGCGAACGGCCCCTCGTTCAGCAGCGCGAGCAGCCGCTGCGCGGCCAGATCGCCGGCGTGGGCCTCGGCGGGGCAGGCGGGCGAGCCGATCTCCGGCGCATCGATGTCGGCGACGCGGACGGGTGTGCCGTTCAGGTAGAACGTGTCGCCATCGACGACGCAGATCTCATACGGGGGCCACTGGCAGCGGGTGAAGCGTGCATCGACGATGGTGGCGGCCGGGAAGGCAGGGCGCAGCGACGCCGCTGTCGGTACGGTGGTCGCGCCTGTGCCCCGGGCGTTGCCGCCGCGGAAGACCGTGACCTCAGGCGTGCCGGCGCGCTCCCCATGAACAATGGACATGGGCGCGCTGCGGTCGTCGAACGGCAGGGCGAGGCCCGCCGCAACGAGTCCGGCGGCGAACAGCGTCGCTCCCGTGACCACGGACCGCCCGCGTCGGCGCCTGCGCGCGGTGCGGGCAAACAGGACCCGAGCTGTCATCGGCATCTCCTGCGGCTGACGTGCGCCGCCCCATGCTGGGGCCACATGGTCAATGGACGCTTAAACATGCGGGCCCGGGCCGATCGCCGGGCGGGGCTTCAGCCCCCGAACATGGTCTCCGGCAGCCCCTTCACCCCCGGTGCGAGGGCCAGGACGGTTCCGTCGATGGGCTGGGGCTGCCAGTCCGACCGGGCGCGGGTGCGGCGGAGGCTGGTGAGGTAGAGTGTGTCGAATCCGGGCCCGCCGAAGCAGGGACATGTCGGGTTGGCGACGGGCAGGTCGATCGCCCGGTCCAGCCGCCCGTCGGGCGCATAGCGGACGAGCCTCCCGCCGAACACCTGCGCGTTCCAGATGTACCCTTCCGCATCAACCGCGGCGCCGTCGGGCTTGCCGGGCTGGCCGGCACCGTCGGTCAGCAACCGGCGCTCGCCCAGCGGCGCACCCGGCGTCGGGTCGTAGGCAAAGGCCCAGATGCTGCCGGCGGGCGTGTCGGCGAAGTACATGGTGCGGCCGTCGGGCGAGAAGCAGGTCGCGTTGGCGCAGGTGATGCCCGTCTCGAGCAGGGTGGTGACGCTGCCGTCCAGCTCCAGGCGCCACAGGCCGCCGATGGGCTGGCGCGTGGTCTCGTCGAAGGCGCCGACGACGAAGCGCCCCTGGCGGTCGCAGCGGCCGTCGTTGAGCCGCGTACCCGGCGCCTGGCCGGGCAGGGCGGCGACCACCACCTCCGCCGGGCCGTCGGGGCGCCAGCGGACGATCCGGTCGGGAAGGGCGAGCAGGAAGCCGCCGCCGCGGATGAAGGCGAAGCTGCCGGCGCGGTCGGGCGTCGACCACCTCTGCGTCTTTTCCGACTCCGGGTGGTGGCGCCACAGCGTCCGCCCCTCGACATCCACCCAGTACAGGGCCTGCTCCTCCGGGTGCCACAGCGGGCATTCGCCGAGCAGGGTCTGGCACTCCACGGCGATCCGGTGGTCTGTCATCGCGCCTCCGTCGGGTTTTCGGCGAGGACCATGGCGAGGAGGAGTTCGGGCTGGGCGATCACCGGGCCGCGGTCGGCGTCGGCGCGATGCGCGCGGGCGCCCAGGGCGAGCCAGGCGAGGATGTGGAGCCGTGCGGTCGGCACCCAGCGCTCCTCCGGGTCGGTGAGCGCGCGGGCAAGTCCGTCCGCGTCGAGGGGGACGAGCGCGCCCTCGCGGTGCACCGGCACCGCCGCAACGCGGTCGCCGGGAATGTCGAGGCCGAGCTCGACGTAGCCGGAGAAGCCGGAGCGGAGCTGGCCGGCGATGACGCCGGGGGCCGTGCGGCAGGAATGAAGCGCGATTCCAGTCTCCTCGCGGAACTCGCGTGCGATGGTAGACGGAAGGTCGGCGTCGCCGGCGTAGCCGTCGGCGGGGGGCTGGAAGGCGCCGCCGATGATGTCGAGGCAGCCGCGGTAGGTGGACACCCACTGGCTGCGGCGCTGCAGCAGGACGAGGCCGCGGTCACTGCTGACCGCGAGCCCGCCGGCGCTAAGCAGCGGCGGTCGCCGCCCGGCCTCGCGCAGCGCGCAGATGGTGGCGAAATCGACGACCGTGTAGTCGGCGAAGGCGCCGACGGGGCTGAGCAGCAGAGCGTGAGGCTCATTCGGCCGCTGCTCCTCCGCCAGCCGCGCGAGCCACCTCTCGCGCGCCGCCTCGATCTCCGGCTCCAGCGGGCGCGGACCGAGGTCGCGGGGGACGGGCGGCGCATCCACCTGGGCGACCAGCGCGGCCTCGCCGGCAAAGCGGGCGTTGAGGCGGGCGACGAGGGCAGGATCCAGCCGGGCGGTTGCCGCCCTGTCAGCCGCCATGGCCGCCGCGGAAGCCGGTTGCGACGACATACATCTCGGCCGAGTCCGAGCGGCTGGCCGGCGGCTTGGCGTGCTTCACCCGCTCGAACTCCCGCTTCATCGCGGCGAGCAGCGCGGCTTCGGTGCCGCCCTGCAGCACCTTGGCGACGAAGCTGCCGCCGGGGGCGAGCAGGCCGCGGGCACAGTCCACCGCCGCCTCGACCAGCGCCAGCGTCCGCAGGTGGTCCGTCTGGGCATGGCCGGTGGCGCTCGCCGCCATGTCGCTCAGCACCACGTCGGCCATGCCGCCCAGCGCCTCGCGGATGCGCGCATCGGTTTCGGGGAGGGCGATATCCGCCTCGATGGTCACCACGTCGGGCAAGGGCTCGATCGGCCGGATGTCGACCGCGACCACGCGGCCCGAGGGACCGACCCGCTCGCGGGCGATCTGCGACCAGCCGCCCGGCGCTGCGCCGAGGTCGAGCACCCGCAGGCCGGGCTTCAGGAGGTGGAAGCGGTCGTCCAGCTCGATCAGCTTGAACGCCGCCCGCGAGCGGTAGCCGCGCCGCTTCGCCTCGGCCACATACGGGTCGTTGAGCTGGCGCTGGAGCCAGCGGATCGACGACGTCTTGCGCCCGCGGGCGGACTTGACGCGGACGGCGAGGTCGCGGCGGTTGACGCTGCGGGCCATGGGAGTTCCGTTGGCGGTTGCGGCCGACTCTTATGCGGCCGGCATCAGCCGGTGCAAGATACCTTCGCGCAATCCGCGGTCCGCCACCCGCAGCGAGCCCACGGGCCAGCTCCGGCAGATGGCTTCGAGGATCGCGCAGCCGGCGACGACCAGATCGGCGCGGTCGTGCCCAATGCAGGGCTGGGCGGCGCGGCCGGCGCAGTCCAGCTCCAGCAGCCGGTCGGTCACCGCCCGGGCATCGCCGAAGCTCAGATGCGTGCCGTCCACCCGGCGCCGGTCATAGCGGCGCAGCCCCTGGCGCAGACCGGCGAGGGTAGTGACGGTGCCGGAGGTGCCGATCATCTGCACGTCGCCGCGGGCGATGCGCGGGCGGATGCGGTTCTCGGCCTCGAACCGGTCGAGCGCGACCGACACCTCGCCGATCATCGCCTCGAACACGTGGCGCGGCACGCGGTCGCCACCGAAGGTCTCCGACAGCGAGACGACGCCGATGGGGATGGACACCGAATCGATGATGTGCGGTTCGGCCTCCGGCGACGGCGGCACCTCCACCCAGATCACCTCGGTGGAGCCGCCGCCGATGTCGAAGATCACCGCCGAGGGGATGGTGCGGTCGAGGAGCTCGGAGCAGCCGGCGACCGCGAGTTCGGCCTCCTCCTCGACGTCGATGATGGTGAGGTCGAGGCCGGTCTCGGCCTGGGCGCGGGCGAGGAAGGCGTCGCAGTTGGCGGCGCGGCGGCAGGCCTCGGTCGCCACCGCCTGCAGGGCGGCCACGTTGTGCTGGCTGACCTTGCGGGCGCAGACGGCGAGGGCGCGGATGGCGCGGTCCATTGCCGGCTGCGACAGCACGCCGTTCTGCGCCAGGCCCTCGCCGAGACGGACGATGCGGGAGAAGGCGTCGATCACGCGGAAGCGCTGGCCGCCCGGGCGCCCCAGGGTCGGCTCGGCGACCAGCAGCCGGCAGTTGTTGGTGCCGAGGTCGATGGCGGCATAGCTCTCCCGCCGGGGCAGGCGCAGCCGGAAGGCCGGACCGGTACCTTCTGCTGCCTTCCCGATCGGCCCTTCCAATGCCAGGTCGTTGCCTGCCATGCTCATCCTCCGCCGCAACCTAGCATGCCTGCAACGGCGGCTGCTCCGCCAGCCAAAATGTACTGCAGCGCAGCACGGGCAATGCGCCGCGCCCGGGGGCGGCAAAGGGGGATTGCCCCGGCGTGGCCTGCGTGCTAACACCCCGCCCGGCCCGCACGACGGGCCGCGCCCCTTGCTGGGGGATAGTTTAACGGTAGAACGAGCGGCTCTGACCCGCTTAGTCCTGGTTCGAATCCAGGTCCCCCAGCCATTGCACCAGCTCAAGCTTCATCGTCAGACCGGCGGTTCCGGCCCTCGTGCGTTGGCCGCGCACTGCCGCTGCCCACGGCGGCAGGGATGGGCCTGTCGGCGCTGGCCGGCGCGCGGACGCGCCGGCCAGCGGTCCGTCAGCGGCCGGCCGGGGCGGGTTCGACCCGCAGCACGGTGAGGCGGCGGGTTTCGCCGGTGCGGGTGTCCCAGGTGATGGACGCGCCTTCGGCGAGGCCGATCAGGGCCGCGCCCACCGGGGTCAGCACCGACACGCGCCGGCGGGCGATGTCCGCGTCCTGCGGCAGCACCAGCACCACTGTCTGCACCTGGTCGTCCGGCTCGTGCAGGAAAGTCACCTGCGAGCCGATGTTGACCACGTCGGGCGGCACCGAGCGCGACGGCAGCACGATGGCGCGGTCGATCTCGTGGAGCAGGCGGTCCGCGACCTCGGGCATGTGCGCGGCGGACGCGAACGCCAGCCCCTGCAGGCGGTCTGCGTAGGCGGCATCCAGCACCACCGGCGGCTCCGCCGGCGCGCGGGCGATCGTCGCCGTGTTGTTGCGTGCGCGCATTGGGATTCTCCATACGAATGCGGCCGGACGCGACCGGTCGCCGGCCGCACGGAAGGTGCGTCGGAGGTGGCTCGGCCAGTCATGTTGCAGAACGGGGATCCGCGCTGGCGGATCCCCTGGCTCAGGAGGTCGGGATCGGGTTCAGGCGGCTGCCGGTCCCGGATCGGGCTCGTCGGGCTGCGGCGGCGACGGCCGCTGCGCCTTCTGGCGGACGGCGTTGACGAAGTTGATCACCTTGCCGCGCTCCGCCGCGGTGTCGGCGGGATCGGGGCGGGTCTCGCCGGGGGTGCGGTCGGTCATGGCGCCACCTCTGCCGTCTCGCCCCGCACATCGGCGGCCCGCC
>CALKHQ010000088.1 GCA_937988735.1 uncultured Alphaproteobacteria bacterium | reverse complement strand
CGGCGACCACCGAGATCTACACTCTTTCCCTACACGACGCTCTTCCGATCTCTTGCCCAAACCAACGAATTTTATTAAGGTCAGGGCTAACGCGCGTTAGCCCTGACCTTAGATCGGAAGAGCACACGTCTGAACTCCAGTCACACAGTGACCTCGTATGCCGTCTTCTGCTTGAAAAAAACGCTCGACTGGGACCAGCCGCCGATGCCGGACAGCGCGCCGGTGGAGCAGGTCCACTTCACGCCGCCGCCGGTGCGGAGCACGCCGCCGGAGCAGCCGGCCGCCCCCGGCGGCACGCTCATCCCCGACGACTGGGACCTGGAGGAAGACGAGGACTTCGCGCCCGCTGCCGGCGGGTCGCCGTTCATGGAGCCGCCGCCCGCATCCGCGCAGCCGGCGCCCCCGCCGGCGCCCGCGGCCCCTGTTCCGGCCGCGCCGGCGCAGGACTCGGCGGTCGGCGTGGCCGACGCGGCGGCGATGCGCGCGTTCCTCGCCGGCGCCGGCCTCGGCACCATGCGGCTCTCCGACAGCGAGGCGATCCGGCTGCTCACCGACGCCGGCCGCGCCTTCCGCGCGCTGGTCGCCGGGCTGCAGGAGGCGCTCGCCACCCGCGCCGAGATCAAGGAGGAGCTCGACCTTTCGCGGACGATGATCGGCCCCACCAGCAACAACGCGCTCAAGCTCGAGCTCTCGGTGGACGAGGCGGTGGTCGCGATGCTGCGCCACCCGGGGCCCGGCTTCCTGCCGCCGGTGGAGGCGATCGAGCAGGGCTTCCGCGACATCCAGGCCCACCAGATGGCGACGATGGCGGCGATGCACCTCGCCCTGCGCCGGCTGCTGGAGAAGTTCGATCCGGAGTCGCTCGCGCGCCGGCTGGACCAGACGTCGCTGATCAGCGCGCTGATGCCGGGTGCGCGCAAGTCGAAATACTGGGAGGTTTACTGCGACTTCTATGCGTCGATCGCAGGCGATGCGGAATCCGAGTTTCACGAGTTCTTTACAAGGGAGTTTTCCAAAGCCTATGAAGAGCAGGCGCGCAAACTCAAGTAACGACTGAAAGATTTGGCGCCCGTGGACTTCGGCATCGCAGATCGCATCGCCCGCTGGCCGGCCGGAAGAGGGCGAGGCCCGGTGCGGCGTTTCCTCACCGCCGTCCGTCTCGCGCTGCCGCTGGCGCTCGCCGCCTGCGCGGACGAGCCGCCGGCCGGCCCGCCGCCGACGCCGGTGACCGCCAGCGTCGAGGCGTCGCCCTTCCTCAATCCGGACCGCAACAACCGGCCGTCGCCGGTGGTGGTGATCGTCTACGGCCTGTCGGACGACGCCAAGTTCAAGGACTCCGGCTTCTTCGAGCTCTACGAGCAGGAGCAGGCGACGCTGGGCGACGCGATCAAGAGCCGGCAGGAGTTCATCATCGCGCCGGGCGACATCCGCGAGCTCGACCTCGAGGTCGACGCGGCCGCGACCTTCCTCGCCGTGCTCGCCGCCTTCCGCGACATCGACAGCGCACGGTTCAACGCGATCATGCCGATCACGCCCGGCCAGCCGCTGTCCGTGCAGATCAAGCTGCAGAGCAACACCATCGTGCTGGTGGGGCCGGAGCAGCCGGTGGTGACCGAGGACGGGGGGTCCTCCGATGGCGCCTGAACCGCCGGCGCGGCCGCGGCTCCGCTTTCCAGTCCGCCGGAGAATGAACTAGGATTCACGGATGTCGTGGGACAACAAGGTTGTCTGGTCGGAGGGCATGTTCCTGCGGCCGCAGCATTTCCAGCAGTACGACCGCTATGTCGAGCGGCTGGTCCGTGGCCGCAGCGAGGGGATTGCGCCCTACCGCTGGGGCATCTCCGAGCTCGCCATCAACCGGTCCCTGCTGGAGACCGGCGCCTTCGCCGTCACGTCCTGCCGCGGCATCCTGCCCGACGGCACGCCGTTCAGCATCCCGGAGGACTGCGATCATCCGGTGCCGCTGGAGCCGTCGGAGAACGTCCGCGACCGCGTCGTCTATCTCTGCCTGCCGGTCCGCCAGCCCGGCGGCTACGACTTCGCCGCCCGCAGCAACGAGGACGCGATCACCCGCTACCGCACCTCGCCGTTCCAGGCGACGGACGCCGTGGTGGGCTCGGAGACGGTCGCCGAGATCGAGATCGGCAAGCTGGACCTGAGCTACGCGCTGCACGGCAGCGAAACTGCGGGTTACGTCCGCGTCGGCATCGCCCGCATCCAGGAGGTCGGCGGCGACCGCAAGATCAAGCTCGACGAGCGCTACATCCCGCCCTGCCTCGACTGCGCCGCCTCGCCTGCGCTCGCCGGCTACATCACCGAGCTGCAGGGGCTGCTGCACCAGCGGGTGACCGCGCTCGCCGGGCGGGTCAGCGAGGGCGGCACCAAGGGCGTCGCCGAGATCGCCGACTTCCTGTTCCTGATGACGCTCAACCGCAACCTGCCGCTGATCAGCCACCTGGCGACCTGCGCCGACCTGCACCCGGAGACGCTCTACCAGGTGCTGGTGGCGCTGGCCGGCGAGATGGCCACCTTCACCGAGGCGGACAAGCGGCCGCCCGAGTTCCCGGCCTACAACCACGAGGACCTGGAAGGGACGTTCCAGCCGGTGATGGCGAGCCTGCGGCGGTCGCTGTCGGCAGTGCTGGAGCAGACGGCGATTCCCATCCCGCTGCAGGAGCGCAAGTACGGCATCCGCGTCGGCCAGATCCAGGACCGCAGCCTGCTCACCTCCGCGAGCTTCGTGCTCGCGGTGCGGGCGGAGGCACCGGCGGAGCACATCCGCCGCCACTTCCCGGCGCAGGTCAAGATCGGGCCGGTGGAGCAGATCCGCAACCTGGTCAACGCCGCGCTGCCCGGCATCACCGTGCGGCCGCTGCCGGTCGCGCCCCGCCAGATCCCGTACCATGCCGGCGTCACCTATTTCGAGCTGGAGCAGCGCGGGCAGTTCTGGAAGCAGCTTGCCCAGTCGGGCGGGCTTGCGATCCATCTCGCCGGCGACTTTCCGAAGGCGGAGATGGAGCTCTGGGCGATCCGGAGCTAGCGGATGAGCGACGCGGATCCCTTCGCCGACTACGGCGAGACCGAGGCGACGATCATCCGGCCCAGTCCGGGTGGCCGGCGCGCGGCCGAGCGGCTGCGCGCGGCCCAGCCGGCGGCCGCGACGCTGGCGCGCCAGCCGGGGATCAACCCGCTGGTGACCGAGGCCTCGCCGCTGCTCAGCCTCATCAACCGCATCCGCAACACCGCCCGCCACGACAACGTCGACCAGCTCCGCAGCCAGGTCATCGACGAGATCAAGCAGTTCACCCGCCGCGCCATCTCCGCCGGCATCGAGCCGAAGGTCGTCGGCGCCGGCCAGTATGCGCTGTGCGCCACCGTCGACGACGTGGTGCAGAACACGCCCTGGGGCAGCGCCTCGAGCTGGTCGAAGCGGGGCATGGTCACCACCTTCCACCGCGAGGCCTGGGGCGGCGATCGCTTCTACACGCTGCTCGACTACATGCAGCGCGATGCGGAGCGGAACCAGCAGGCACTGGAGCTGATGTACCTGTGCCTCGCGCTCGGCTTCGAGGGCCGCCTCCGGGTGCTGCCCAACGGCGCGTCCGAGCTCGCCCGCATCCGCGACGCGCTGCATCGCCTGATCCGCCGCCGCCGCGGCGACTACGAGCGCGAGCTCTCGCCGCACTGGCGGGGCGTCGTCACCGCCCGTCGCGGCGCCAGGGCGGTGGTGCCGCTGTGGGTCGCCGCGATCATCGGCGTCGCCATCGCCGGCGCCGTCTTCCTCGTGCTGCGCTTCCTGCTCGCGACCGACAGCGACGTCACCTTCCGCGACCTGTTCCGCATGCCGCCACAGGGCGAGATCACGCTGGTCCGGCCGCAGCTGACGGAGCCCGCGCCCGACCCCGCCGCCGCCGCGGCCGCCGTCCCGCCGCCGCCCGGCAACTACGACATCCTCGACGACTATCTGCAGCCGGTGCCGGGCGGGCCGATCGAGCTTCTCGGCGACAACAGCCGCGTCATCATCCGCCTCGGCACCGACGGCATGTTCCGCAGCGGCAGCGCGACGGTGGAGGAGGAGTTCATCCCGATCCTCGCCGAGGTCGCCGGCGGGCTGCGTCAGGTGACCGGCACCATCCGCGTCATCGGCCACACGGACAGCGTGCGGATCTCGACCGCACGCTTCCCCTCCAACGTCGAGCTGTCGGAGGCGCGCGCCGAGGCGGTGGTCGAGGTGCTGTCCCGCTACATGGACGGGACGGAGCTGGAGGCGGTGGGCCTCGCCGACGCGGATCCGGTGGTGCCCAACGCGCAGACGGTGGCCGACCTGGCGAAGAACCGCCGGGTGGACATCGAAGTCGTGGCGCCGCGGTAGACGCCGATGCTCTCCCTCCTCGCCCGCGTCATCAAGTCCCCCTGGTTCTGGTCGCTGGTCGGCATCGTCCTGCTGTGCCTGACGATCTGGTTCCTGTTCGGGGCGATCGGCTTTGGCGGCGTCTACCCGTTCGAGGATCCGCTGTGGCGGCTGGTGGCGATCCTCGTCGTCGTCATCATCTACTTCGCCGTCGTCATCTTCTCGATGCTGCGCTCGCTTCGCGCCAACAAGCGGATGGTGGAGGAGCTGGACGCGGCCGGCGCCGCCGCGGTGGCCGACGAGGACGCGGAGATGACCGCGCAGGAGCTCGCGACGCTGCGCGAGCGGATGCGCGAGGCAATGCGGCTGCTGCGCAGCGCGAAGTTCGGCCGCGGCTTCGGCCGGCGCTATCTCTACCAGCTGCCGTGGTACATGCTGATCGGCCCGCCGGGCTCCGGCAAGACGACGGCGCTGGTCAAGTCCGGCCTCCGCTTCGTGCTCGCCGACAAGCTGGGCACCGAGGCGGTGCGCGGCGTCGGCGGCACCCGCAACTGCGACTGGTGGTTCACCGACGAGGCGGTGCTGATCGACACCGCCGGCCGCTACACCACCCAGGACACGCGATCGGCGGTCGATACCGGGGCCTGGCTCGGTTTCCTCGACCTGCTGCGGCGCAACCGGCCGCGGCAGCCGATCAACGGCGTCTTCATCGTCATCGCCATCAACGAGGTGATGGCGATGGACGAGACCGCGCGCGCCGAGCACGCCCGCATCATCCGCACCCGGATCAACGAGCTGCACCAGCGGCTGCGCCAGCGGTTCCCGATCTACGTGCTGCTGACCAAGTGCGACCTGGTCGCCGGCTTCACCGAGTTCTTCGACGAGCTGGGCGGCGAGGAGCGGCAGCAGGTCTGGGGCATGACCTTCGCCCTCGACGACGGCCGCAACGTCGAGGGCACCGCCGCCGCGTTCAGCCGCGAGTTCGACCTGCTGGTCGATCGCCTGAACCAGCGGCTGGTCGACCGCATGCACCGCGAGGTCGATATCGAGCGCCGCGCTCTCGTCTACGGCTTCCCGGCCCAGATGGCCTCGCTGCGCGACCTGCTGCAGGAGTTCCTCGATGCCGTGTTCCGGCCGAGCCAGTTCGAGGAACGGCCGATGCTGCGCGGCGTCTACTTCACCAGCGGCACCCAGGAAGGCACGCCGATCGACCGGCTGATGGGCGCGCTCGCCGCCCGCTTCGGCGTCAGCCGCAGCACCCTTCCGGCGTTCAGCGGCGGCGGGCGCTCCTACTTCCTCACCCGCGTGCTGCGCGAGGTGGCGTTCCCCGAAGCCTACATCGCGGTCGCCCGCTCGCCACGGGAACGGCGGCGGATCTGGATCCGCCGCGTCGGCTATGCGGTGATCGGCCTGCTGCTGGCCGCGGTGCTGGTCGGCTTCGGCCTCAGCTTCGTCGGCAACCGCGACCTGATCGCTGACACCGACCAGGCCATCCGCGACTACGAGACGGCCCTCGCCGGCATCACGGTGAACCCGGTCGACGACACCGACTTCGCCACGGTGAGCGGGCTTCTCGACCGCCTGCGCGCGCTTCCCGTCGGCTATGACGTCGACGTCAGCGACCCGCCGCTGGAGCTCACCTTCGGCCTCTACCAGGGCGAGAAGCTGCACGGCCAGGCCTCAGATGCCTATGTGCGCGGCCTGAACCGGATGCTGGGGCCGCGGCTGTTCCTGCACCTCGAGGACAAGCTGCGCGACAACCTCGCCGACCAGGACCGGCTCTACGACTATCTGCGCGCCTATCTGATGCTGGGCGAGGTCGGCGAGATGGATGCCTCGCTGGTGCGGCGGGTCATCGTCGCCGACTGGGAGGCGCTCTACCCCGGCGACGACAACGCCGCCCTGCGCAGCCGGCTCGCCGGCCACCTCGACGTGCTGCTCGCCAACCGCGACTACAACTTTGCGCTGGACAACGGCCTCGTCCAGCAGGCGCGCCAGGCGCTGGTCTCGATCCCGCTGGAGGGGGAGGCCTACGAGGCGATCAAGGGCAGCGACGCCGCGCGCAGCCTGCCGACCTGGCGGGTCATCGACCACATCGGCCCGCAGGGCGACCGCGTCATCATCCGCCGCTCGGAAGGCACGCCACTCACCGCCGGCGTGCCCGGCCTCTACACCTATCGCGGCTTCACCGAGGTGTTCCTGCCGTCGCTGGACGCGATCTCCAACCGGGTCGCGAGCCAGAACTGGGTGCTGAGCGGGGACGCGACCGCCGCCGACCAGCAGGCGGCCCTGGCGCGCTTCCGCGAGGGCGTCACCCAGTCCTACCTCAACGACTACGTCGAGCAGTGGGACCGGCTGCTCAACGACGTGACCGTGCGCCCGGTGGAATCGCTGGACGATGCGCGGGCGGTGCTGAACATCCTCTCCAGCCCAAACTCGCCGCTGAAGACCTTTCTCACCGACGCGGCGCAGGAAACGACGCTGGCGCGGCCGCAGCCGGCGCCGCCGGCTGCCGACCCGGCCGCGACGGACGCGGCTGCCCAGGGCGGCGGGGATGCGGCCGCCGCCCCGCCCGCGACGGACGGCGGCGGCCTGCTCGGCACCGGCGATGCCGCGGCGACCACGCCGGCGCCGCAGCCGGGGCAGTATGTCAACGACCAGTTCGCCGACCTGCACGCGCTGGTCTACGGCGCCGACGGCCAGCCGCCGGCGCTCGACGGGCTGCTCTCCGACTTCCGTGACCTCTACCGCGGCCTCAACGCGCTGCAGACCAGCGGCGGGACGATGCCGCAGGAGCTGGCCGCGGCGCTGCAGAAGGTGAACGAGGCGTCGGGCACCCTGCCCGAGCCGCTGGGCGGCGTGGTCGCCGAGGTGATGGCCGCCACCGCCACCGTCAGCGCCGGCGGGGCGCGCAGCCAGCTCCGCCAGAGCTACGAGACCACCGTGCTGCCGGCGTGCGAGCAGGCGCTCGCCAATCGCTATCCCTTCGATCCCCTGAGCGCAAACGAGGTGAGCCTGGTCGCCTTCGCCCAGGTGCTCGGCCCCGGCGGGCTGCTCGACAGCTTCTTCCAGCAGAACCTGGCCCAGCTCGTGGACGTGTCGAAGAAGCCGTGGGAATGGAAGCCGGAGGCGGTGAGCCTCAACCTGTCCAACGCCGCGCTGCAGCAGTTCGAGCGCGCCGATGCGATCCGAAAGGTGTTCTTCGCGGCGGGGGCGACGCCCTCGGTGCAGTTCACGGTGACGCCCGACGTGATGTCGGAAACCATCAACCGGGCGGTACTGACGGTGGACGGGCAGGTGATGCGCTATTCCTTCGGGCCGAACACGCCGGTGCGCATGGTGTGGCCGGGGCCGGACGGGCCGCCGGGGGCCAGCATCGCCTTCACGCCGCCCATTGCCGGCCAGCCCAATTCCGCCACCTATCAGGGGCCGTGGGGCTGGTTCCGCATGCTTGACGCGGCCGATGTTCAACCCGGTACAACCTCTGATAAACTGGATGTAACGATAGCTGCGGGCGAGCGGTCTCTGACCATCGAAGTCGGGGCCGAAGGCGTGACCAACCCGTTCGTCATGCCAGAGCT
Organism: uncultured Alphaproteobacteria bacterium; assembly: GCA_937988735.1. Classification (GTDB taxonomy): domain Bacteria; phylum Pseudomonadota; class Alphaproteobacteria; order CALKHQ01; family CALKHQ01; genus CALKHQ01. Next base: position 3,165 of record CALKHQ010000088.1, on the reverse strand, counting down.
GAGGGAGTTCCGGTGTCCGACCACGCTCTGAAGCTGACCGACCGGCCGGCCTGCGGCTATTTCGGGAAGGTTCCGCTCACCGGCGACTTCATCCGCCACACCCTGCCCGATTCCTTCCTCCGGCCCTGGGATCTCTGGCTGCAGACGGCGATCGAGCGCAGCCGCGCCGATCTCGGCGAGCAGTGGCTGCGCTACTACCTCACCAGCCCCGTGTGGCGCTTCGCGCTCAGCGCCGGCATCTGCGGCGACCGGCCGGCGGTGGGCGTGGTCATGCCCAGCGTCGACCAGGTCGGCCGCTACTTCCCGCTTTGCCTCGCCGCCATCCTGCCGCGCGACGCGCGGGTCGCCGTGCTGGCCGCGACCGAGAGCGAGTGGTTCTGGAAGGCCGAATGCACCGTCCGCGCCTCGCTGGAGGACGGGTTCGAGATCAGGGTGCTGGACGCCGCCGTGCGCGACATCGGCCTGCCGGCGGGCGGCAGCGCGACGTACGGCGGGCGCGACCGGGCCGGCGCGGCGCACGGCGACGGGCCGACGCACCAGGGCTGGGATTCGCTCCGGGTCGAACTCGGCGGCGACGACCTGCACCTCGTCTATCCCGACCTGCTCGACCGGCTTCTCGGGCGCAGCCTTCACCCCTACAGCCTGTGGTGGACGCTGGGGTCGGAGGACGTCGATCCGGTGCTGATCGCCTGCCGCGGGCTGCCGCCGCCGGACCAGTACGCCGCCTTCCTCGACGGCGCGTGGGACCGCTGGGGCTGGAACGACCTGGGGCGGGCGCGGCCAGGCGGTGCCGGCTTCGTCGTCGGCGGGCGCTGAGACGTCGATGGCAGCCGGCGACCAGACCGTGGGCGACCGGGCGGCCGTGCCCTCCACCCGGTTCCGCTTCCGCTCGCGCGGCCTCACCCACACCGGGCTCGTCCGCAAGCACAACGAGGACGCCTTCCTCGACAGCGGCGCGATCGGGCTGTGGGCCGTCGCCGACGGCATGGGCGGCCACGAATCCGGCGACTACGCCAGCCAGCTCATCGTCGACACGCTGGCGGCGACCAAGCCGCCGGAATCGGCAAGCGCGCTGCTGCACGACGTGAAGCACCGGCTGGACCAGGTCCATCTGGCACTCCAGAGCGTGGCGGCGTCGCGCGGCGAGGGCGCGGTGATCGCGAGCACGGTGGTCGTCCTGATGGCGCACGGCCAGCATTTCGCCTGCGTGTGGGCCGGCGACAGCCGCGCGTACCGCTGCCGCGGCCGCACGCTGCAGCTGCTCACCAAGGACCACAGCTACGTGCAGACCCTGATCGACCAGGGCCTGCTGCAGCCGGAGCGGGCGGCGACCCACCCCTACGCCAACGTGGTGACGCGCGCAGTCGGCACCGAGCACGGGCTCGACCTCGACCTCGTTACCGGCGAGCTTGCGCCGAACGACCGGTTCCTGCTGTGCAGCGACGGGCTTAACCGTCAGGTCAGTGATGCGGATATAGCCTCGGTCCTCGCCACGGTCACCTGCGAGGAAGCGCCGGAGATCCTGATCGAGCGCGCGCTGCAGTCCGGCGCGCGCGACAACGTGACGGCTCTGGTCATCGACGTCCAGCCGGCATCCTGGGTCGACGGCGACCCGGCCTGACGGTACACACGCAGGCGAGAGCGGTGGCGGGAGGGGATCGACCGAGAGATGGGACTGCGCACCAAGTTCAACCTGGTCCTCGTGGCCGCCTTCGTCGTCGGCCTCGGGCTCGCAGGCCTGTTGTCGTTCCAGATCGTCGAGCGCAACGCGCGCCACGAGGTGGTGCAGAACGCCGAGATCATGATCGAGGCGGCGAGCGCCATCCGCCAGTACACCTCGACCGAGATCAGCCCGCTCCTCTCGGTGCAGATGGAGGAGTACGGGACCTTCCTGCCGCACTCGGTCCCGTCCTTCGCCGCCCAGCGCAACTTCGCCACCGTCCGGCAGCAGTTCCCGGACTACAGCTACCGCGAGCCGGCGCTGAACCCGACCAACCCGGACGACCTCGCCGACCCGTTCGAGGCGGAGATCATCAACCGCTTCCGCGCCGACGCCAACCTCGCCGAGCAGGTGCTGGACCACGAGGAGGACGGCGAGCGCTATCTGGTGCTCGCGCGCCCGATCCGCGTCTATACCGAGAGCTGCCTGCGCTGCCACAGCACGCCCGCGGCGGCGCCGCAGCCGATGATCGACATCTACGGCACCGAGAACGGCTTCGGCTGGGAGCTGAACGAGACCGTCGCCGCCCAGGTGGTGCGGGTGCCGATGTCGGTGCCGCTGGAACGGGCCGAGGACGTCTTCACCGTGTTCATGATGGCCCTGGGCAGCGTCTTCATCGTGGTGTTGATCGTCATCAACCTCATCCTGCAATATGTCGTCATCAAGCCCGTCCTGCGGATGTCGGACATCGCGGGGCGCGTGAGCATGGGCGAGAGCGGCGTGCCGGAGTACGTGCGCGCGGGCAAGGACGAAATCGCCTCGCTTTCAGCGTCATTCAACCGGATGCGGCGTAGCCTGGAGAACGCCATGAAGCTACTGGACGAGTGACGGCACCGGACTAGGCAAGAGGACCTGATGGTGAGCAACTCTGGCGGCAGCACGATCGAGTCGATTGGCCGGTACCGGATCGAGTCCGTGCTCGGCCGCGGTGCCATGGGCGTGGTCTACAAGGGCTACGACGAGGGCATCGACCGCTACGTCGCCATCAAGACCGTCCACCGCAACCTGCTTTCCGGCGACGAGGGCGCCGACTGGCTGCAGCGTTTCCGCCGCGAGGCGCGCGCCGCCGGCCGCTGCCTGCACCAGAACATCGTGACGGTGTTCGAGTTCGGCGAGCAGGACGGCATGCCGTACATCGTCATGGAGTATGTCGAGGGCCGCGAGCTCGGCGACATCATCCGCGGGCCGGAGCGGCCGGACCGGGGGCAGGCGGTGGACATCATCTCCCAGGTGCTCGACGCGCTGCAGTACGCCCACGCCAACGGCATCGTCCATCGCGACATCAAGCCGGGCAACATCATCATCCTGAAGGACGGCACCGTGAAGGTGACCGACTTCGGCATTGCCCGCATCGATTCCACCAGCATGACCGCCCACGGCTCGGTCGTCGGCACGCCGAGCTACATGTCTCCGGAGCAGTTCACCGGCGGCGAGATCGACCGGCG
>CALKHQ010000087.1 GCA_937988735.1 uncultured Alphaproteobacteria bacterium | reverse complement strand
TCGGCGGTGGTGTCGGGCTGGGCGGGCGCCGCGGAAGGCCCGGTCAGCCTGTCGGTGCTGATGACCACCGCGGCCCAGAGCCGGCTGCGCACCGACGTCGTCACCCGCTTCCTCCGGGCCTATGTCCGCGGCGTCCGCGCCTATCACCAGATGGTGCTGGAAGTGGCGGCCGAGGAAGGCGGGCTGGAGGGAGCGGAGCGTGCGGCGCTGCTGCAGGTGATCGCGGGCGGCGCCCGCCGGCCGGCGGCGGAGGTTGCGGCGGCGCTGCCCTACATCGCCCGCGACGGCCGGCTGAACCCGGCGTCGCTGGCAGTGCAGCTCGCGTGGTGGAAGGAGCAGGGCGAGTGCGAGCGCGACGTCGCCGTGCGGGCCCTGGTCGATCTCGCGCCGCTCAACGCGGCGATCGCCAGTCTCGAGGCGGAGGCGGCGGAGCCGCCGGCGGCGGCCATTGCCGGCGCCGTTCTCGACGACGGCAGCGACGGGCTGCAGCCGGTGACCGATTTCGGCGCCGTCGGCGGGCCGGACCCGGATCAGGATCCGCCGGCCGAATAGGCTAGAGGTCGGAGAGGTCCAGGGTTCCGCTGGCGAGGTACCAGCCGATCCCGATCAGCTCGCGCAGCGACGCCATGGTGACGGCGAGGCTGCGGTGGGACGGCAGCCACGCCCACAGCCCGCTCGGGTCGTAGACCACGTCGGCCGTCAGAGCGCTCACCGTCACCCCGTGATGCCGCAATGCGGCGGCGGCACGCATCACGTGCCGGCCGGAGGTGACCAGCAGCACCCGCTCGGCGTCGAGCTGGTCGGCAATTGCGGCCGAAGCGAGCGCATTCTCCGCGGTGTCGGTGGAGCCCGTCTCGATCATCAGCGCGTCGTCGACCACGAGACCCAGCGCGGTCACGGCCACCTCGCTCTCCGGCGGGCCGCCATCGGGGCTGCCGCCCGTGAGCAGGACCGGCACCATCCACTGCTGCTGGGCGCTCAGGCCCGCCATCAGCCGCTGCACCGTCGGTTCGCTGGGGAACCGGCTGCCGTCGGACAGGCTGATCGCGCCGCCGGTCGGCACGACGATCAGCTCCGGCGGCGCGGTCCGGTCCGGCGGCGGGGCGGCACGGGCCAGCAGCGTGTTGAGCCCGGTCGCGGTCCACGGCAGGCCGAGCACGAGCAGCCCGGCCCAGATCGCGAACAGCGGCCACCGCGCCAGCCGCGGACTGCGCCGCGGCAGCGCCAGCCAGGCCACGAAGGCGAGGATCAGAACGATCGGATAGATGCCGAGCAGATAATCGAGGATATCGCGCATCCGTCCGGGTCGTGAGTTGGCGGGGCCGAATCGGCAGACTAGCATGGCGAGGATGCCGGAACGCGGCGATTCGGTCGCGTCCGGCGTTGTTGCGAAGGCGCGGGGCGCCACGGCAATGCAGGCCCCGGCGCCCGTGCCCGGGCCGCGGATCGCGGCGCCGCGCGAGGTCGGGCAGGGAGCAGGCTTCCCCATGCGCAAGGCATTCATCCTCATCGCTGCTGCCGGCGTCCTGGCCGGCGGATCCGCCGGCGCCGTCGACGTCACCGACCGCGAGGCGGTGCTCGCCGCCTACAACGCGCAGAGCGGCTGGCAGGCGACGGCGGACGACCTGTGCATCGTCACCGACCCCGCGTTTCCGGACGTGGCCGTCGTCGGCACCCTTGCCCACGACCGCGGCTGCGCGGTCGAGCTGGTGCTGGTGGAGGACTCATGGCTGCCGCCCACCGCGGCGTCGTCGCCGGCGCTGCTGGCGCGCGGCTGGCAGGATCTGGATGCCGAGGCGCGGGCTGCGCTGGCGATGGCCTGGATGCGCTTCGCCATCTTCCCGTTCCACACCGTCATCGAGGAGCCGGGAGAGGATTTCGCGGCCGCCGATGCGCCCGAGTTCGTGGCGCCGGCTGCGGTGGCCGACGACGCGGGCGGGGCGGTGGTGACGGCATGGGTGCGCGAGCCGTCGGGCATGCTGCCCGAGAGCGTGTACAAGCTGTGGGAGCTGACCTTCGACGCCGGCGGCAAGCAGGTGCGCACCCGCGTGCTGGCCGACTGGCAGGTGGCGTGGTGACGGCTGCGGCGGCACGGGCGGCGCAGCCGGGGCTGCAGCCGGACGGGGCGCTCCCCTTCCGCTTCTGCGGTGCCGACCTGCTGGCCGATGCCAGCGGCGCCGTCATCTGGCCGCAGGCCGGCCTGATCGCCGTCGCCGACCTGCACCTGGAGAAGGGCTCCGGCTTCGCGGCCCGGGGCGCGCTGCTGCCGCCCTACGACACTGCCGCCACCCTGGGCCGGCTGGAGCGGCTGGTGGCGGACTGGCGGCCGCGGCAGGTGGTCTGCGTCGGCGACAGCTTCCACGACCGCCAGGCCGCGATGCGGCTGGATGCCGCCGACGCGCGGCGGATCGCGGCGCTGACGCAGGCAGCCGACTGGGTGTGGATTGCCGGCAATCATGATCCGGCGCCACCGGTGACCTGGGGCGGCCGGATAGCGGACCGGCTCGACGTCGGCCCGCTGCGCTTCCGCCACGAGGCAGAGCCCGGGGTCATCGTGCCGGGGGAGGTCAGCGGCCATTTCCATCCGAAGGCGCGGGTGCGCGTGCGCGGGGGCTGCCGCAGGGGACGCTGCTTCGTCGTCGACGGGCGGCGGCTGATCCTGCCGGCGTTCGGCGCCTATGCCGGCGGGCTCGACGTGCTCGACCCGGCGATCCGCGGGCTGCTCGCCCGGGCATTCGCGGTGCTGCTGATCGGCGATAAGAAAGTCTTTCCCTTTGGCCCGCAGCATCTGATTCCGATCGCATGATCCCGGCGACCCGCGACCCGGGCCGCTTTCCGGTTCACCAGCGGCTCCGCAGCCGAGACACGCAGCCATGTGCGGCATCAACCTGATTTTCGCCTATCGCGACGGGCCGCCCGTGGACCGCGATGAGCTGGTGCGGGTGCGCGACGCGATGGCGGCGCGCGGGCCGGACGGGGCGGGTGAATGGATCAGCGCCGACGGGCGGGTCGGCTTCGGCCACCGCCGCCTCGCCATCATCGACCTGTCGCCCGGCGGCGCGCAGCCGATGCACAAGATCGGAAGAGCACACGTCTGAACTCCAGTCACGCCAATATCTCGTATG
>CALKHQ010000086.1 GCA_937988735.1 uncultured Alphaproteobacteria bacterium | reverse complement strand
AACTACATCACCGCCGTCGGCTACCCCGATACCCGGTCCGACAGCTACCGCCGCTTCTGGCCCGCCGACCTGCACATGGTGGGCAAGGACATCCTGCGCTTCCACACCGTCTACTGGCCCGCGTTCCTGATGGCGGCGGGGCTGGAGCCGCCGCGGCGCGTCTTCGCCCACGGCTGGTGGACCAACGAAGGCCAGAAGATCTCCAAGTCGCTGGGCAACGTCATCGACCCGGTTGCGCTGGTCGAGGAGTTCGGCCTCGACCCGGTGCGCTACTTCCTGCTGCGCGAAGTACCGTTCGGCAACGATGGCGACTTCTCGCGCCGGGCGATGATCGGGCGGCTGAACAGCGATCTTGCCAACGACCTCGGCAACCTCGTCCAGCGGGTGCTGTCGATGATCGCGAAGAACTGCGGTGGCGCGGTTCCGGCCCACGGCCCGTTCACCGCGGACGACGAGGCGCTGCTCGGAAGCTGCGAGGCGCTGCTGCCGAAGGTGCGGGCCGCGTTCGAGGTGCAGGCGTTCCACCGCGCGCTGGAGCAGGTGTTCGAGGTGGTGGGCGAGGCCAACCGCTACGTCGATGCCCAGGCGCCCTGGGCCCTGCGCAAGACGGACCCCCACCGAATGGCGACCGTGCTCTACGTCTGCGCCGAGGCGATCCGCAACATCGCGCTGCTGTGCCAGCCGGTGATGCCGGGTTCGGCCGGGAAGATTCTCGATTTGCTAACCATATCACCCGAGGATCGCGACTTCAGCCGCTACGGCCAGGCCGGACGGCTGAAGCCCGGCGTCGCCCTGCCGGCGCCGACGCCCGTCTTCCCGCGCCATGTCGTGGAGGACGCGGCGCAGTAGAGACGGACCGAGGATGCTGATCGACAGCCACTGCCATCTCGACTACTTCGGCGACGAGGCGGACGACGTGGTCGCGCGGGCGCGCGCGGCCGGCGTCGGCGGGATGGTGACCATCGGCACCCGGCTGCGGGAGTTCGCCAGGGTCCGCGAGATCGCGGCGCGGCATCCCGACGTCGTCTGCACCGTCGGCGTTCACCCGCACGAGGCGGGCGAGGAGGGGGCCGAGGCGACGGTCGACCGCCTGGCCGAACTGGCCGCGCACCCGAAGGTGGTCGGTATCGGCGAGACCGGGCTCGACTACTACTACGACCACAGTCCGCGCGCCGACCAGGAGGCCGCGTTCCGCGCCCACATCGCCGCCGCCCAGCGCACGGGGCTGCCGCTGGTGGTCCACACCCGCGACGCGGACGACGATACTGCCCGGATCCTGACCGAGCACCACGCGGACGCGCCGTTCACCGGCGTCATCCACTGCTTCAGCAGCGGTCACCAGCTTGCTGAATCCGCACTGGAAATCGGGTTCTTCATCTCGATCTCCGGCATCGTGACCTTCCGCAAGGCGGAGGAGCTGCGCGCGGTGGTGCGCGACTGCGTTCCGATGGAGCGGATGCTGGTCGAGACCGACGCGCCCTATCTCGCGCCGGTGCCGCATCGCGGCAAGCGCAACGAGCCCGCCTTCGTGCAGCACACGGCTACCGCCATTGCCGAGCTGAAAGGCATTTCAGTCGAGGAAGTTATGGACATGACTTCACGAAACGCCGCAGCGCTGTTCCGCCGCGCGCCGTTCGCGGAAGCGGGGGCAGCCTGATGCGGGTGACGATCCTCGGCTGCGGCGGCTCGAGCGGCGTGCCGCTGGCCACCGGCGACTGGGGCGCCTGCAACCCGGCCAATCCGCGCAACCGCCGCCGCCGCGCCTCCATCCTCGTCGAATCGCCCGGAGGAACCCGGATCCTGGTCGATGCGTCGCCGGACCTGCGCGAGCAGCTGCTGTCGGTCGGCGGCGTGCCGCGGCTCGACGCCGTGCTGTTCACCCATGCGCACGCGGACCACTGCCACGGCATCGACGACCTGCGCGCGCTGACCGCCGGCGGCGCGCCGCTGGCGGCGATGGGAGACGCGGAAACGCTGCGCATCCTCCGCCACCGCTTCGGCTACGGCTTCATCGAGGTCTCCGGTCTCGACGCCTACGGGCCCCGGCTCAGCGGCGCCGAGATCGCCGGCCCGTTCTGCATCGGCGACATCGAGGTCCGCGGCTTCCGCCAGCTTCACGGCGATCGCACCTCTCTCGGCTATCGCTTTGGTCCGATTGCATATTCCACCGATGTTAATGCGCTGGATGAAGAAGCCTTCGCCGTGCTCGAAGGCGTGGACGTGTGGATCGTGGACTGCCTGCGCATCGAGCCGCACGGCACCCATTCGCACTTCGCCCAGACGCTGGCGTGGATCGAGCGGGTGAGGCCGCGGCGCGCCATTCTGACCCACATGAACCAGACGCTGGACTACGATTTCCTGGCCGCACTGTGCCCGCCGGGCATCGAGCCGGGCTACGACGGCCTCGTCGTCGAGGCGCGGGAGCGCCGCCGGCCGGCCCAGCAGCCCGGGTCCGAACAGCCGGCCGAGGAGCCGCGACGCGCGGCCGCCTGACCGCGCCGCGCAGCTCGGCATCGCGTTCGTCCGCGCCAGCCGGTAAAGTTTCCCGGATCAGGTCCGGGGAGGCGCGCGTGATCAAGGTCGTCTGGTTTCTCAAGAGAGCGGAAGGTGTGGAGCTCGCCGAGTTCCAGCACTGGTGGGCGCATGTCCATGCGCCGGAGATCGCAGAGGCGCAACGCGGCCGTCTGCGGCGCTATGTGGTGAACCTGCGTCAGCCGGAGGACCGGCTGGCCGGCAGGCCGGAGCACGATCTCGACTGGGACGGCTGCGCCGAGCAGTGGTTCGACAGTGCCGCGGATTTCGACGCGGCGCAGGCGGCGCCCGGGATGGAGGCTATCAATGCCGACGTGGCACGGCATGTGAGCCGGGTGGCGCGCATGGTGGTGCAGGAGGAGCCGATCGCACTGGCCGGCTAGAGCGCCACTGCGGGTCCACCCATCTCTCATTTTCCATAATATAAATTATGCGACTGACGCCACGAGCCGGAAGCGGGCGCCGGTCGCGCTGCGTCATCGGGCTGGACAGGCCGCCCTCCTTCCGCCATCAGCATGGCGCTCCGGGGAGACTCTGCCCAATGCCACGCCTGACCGACTTCAAGGTTCTGACCTTCGACTGCTACGGCACGCTGATCGACTGGGAAAGCGGCATCATGGCCGCCATGCGCCGCCTGATCGACCGCTTGCCGCAGCCGCCGACGCGCGACCAGGTGCTGGAGACGCATGCCCGCCACGAGTCCGCAGCCCAGCGCCAGACGCCCGGCAAGCGGTACAGCGACCTGCTCGCGGTGGTCTACCGGCGCATCGCCGAGGAATGGGGCGTGCCGGCGGACTGGGAGGAATGCCGCGCCTATGGCCGGTCGATCCCGGAATGGCCGCCCTTCCCCGACAGCGCCGGCGCGCTGGCCTATCTGAAGCGGCACTACAAGCTGGTGATCCTGTCCAACGTGGACAACGACAGCTTCGCCGCCAGCAACAAGAGGCTCGGCGTCACCTTCGACGCCGTCTACACCGCGGAGGACATCGGCTCGTACAAGCCGTCACCGCGGAACTTCGAGTACATGATCGAAAACCTGGCCGGACTCGGCGTCCGCAAGGAGGAGATCCTGCACACGGCCGAAAGCCTGTTCCACGATCACGTGCCGGCAAACGCCTGCGGGCTCGCCTCGTGCTGGATCTACCGCCGGCACGGCCAGAGCGGGTTCGGCGCCACGATGCAGCCGGAGGCCATGCCCCGATATGATTTTCAGTTCAACAGCATGGCCGATCTCGTGAAGGCGCATCAGGAAGAGCTGGGCGGCTAGCCGTGTCGGCAAACCTGGAACGGCTGCTCGCGATCATGGCCCGGCTGCGTGACCCGCAGAGCGGCTGCCCGTGGGATGTCGAGCAGACCTTCGCCACCATCGCTCCCTACACCATCGAGGAGGCCTACGAGGTCGCCGATGCCATCGCCCGCGACGACATGGAGGAGCTGAAGGGGGAGCTCGGCGACCTGCTGCTGCAGGTCGTGTTCCATGCCCGCATGGCCGAGGAAGCCGGCCTGTTCGATTTCGACGACGTCGCCGCGGCCATCGCCGACAAGATGGTGAAGCGCCACCCGCACGTGTTCGGCGACGCGGACCGGCGCGACGCCGACACCCAGACCCGCTCCTGGGAGGCGCAGAAGGCCGAGGAGCGGGCGGAACGGGCGGCGCGGCAGGGAAGCCGGGCGTCGGTGCTGGACGGCGTCGCCCTCGCCCTCCCTGCCCTGATGCGCGCCGAGAAGCTGCAGAAACGCGCGGCGCGGGTCGGCTTCGACTGGACCGAACCGGAGCCGGTGTTCGCCAAGATCCTCGAGGAGGTCGCCGAGCTGCGGGCGGAGTTCGAGGCCGGCGCCGACCGCGACCGGCTGGAGGACGAGCTCGGCGACGTGCTGTTCACCGTCGCCAACCTCGCCCGCTTCCTCAAGGTGGACCCGGAGGTGGCACTCCGGCGCACCAACGACAAGTTCGCCCGCCGCTTCCGGGCGATCGAGGCCGGCCTCGCAGCCGACGGGCTCGGCTTCGACGTCGATCTCGACGAGCTCGAGCGCCGCTGGGTGGCGGCGAAAGAGGCCGAGCGCGGCCGAAACAACTGAAACATTTCTCCCGCCAGCCGTGAAATCCGGCTGAAACGCGCGATGCCGAGATTACCCGACAAGGACATCGGGTCCGATCCCATGCTTGACGGAGGCTTCGCATGGCTATCCTGCGTTTCGGCCGTTCGGTGAACGACATCATCTTCGGCACCGGCGACGACGACTACATCTACGGGCTGAGCGGCGACGACCAGCTGTTCGGCGAGCTCGGCAACGACCAGCTGTTCGGCGGCCTCGGCAACGACCGGCTGCACGGCGGCAAGGGCAAGGACACGCTCTACGGCGAGGACGGCGACGACTTCCTCGACGGCGGCGACGACGACGACATGCTCTACGGCGGCGCCGGCCGCGACACGCTCAAGGGCGGTGCCGGCAAGGACAACCTCGAGGGCGAGGCCGGCGACGACGAGCTGTGGGGCGGCGCCGGCAACGACACGCTGCGCGGCGGTGCGGGCAACGACCGGCTCTACGGGGAGAACGACAACGACTGGCTGGACGGCGGTTCCGGCAACGACTGGATCGACGGCGGCGCCGGCAACGACACCGCCTTCGGCGGCGACGGCGACGACGAGATCCTGGGCGGGGCCGGCAACGACGCACTCCTCGGCGGCTCGGGCAACGACCGGATCGACGGCGGCATCGGCGACGACACGCTGGATGGCGGCTTCGGCGACGACTACATCCACGGCGGCGCCGGGGCCGACAGGATCATGGGCGGCGACGGCCACGACCGTCTCCTCGGCGGCGCCGACAACGACATCATCTGGGGCGACGCCGGCAACGACATCATCGACGGCGGCGAGGGCCGCGACACGCTGTTCGGCGGCAACGGCGACGACATCATCTACGTCGGCGGCAAGGCCGACGGAGAGTATGCCGACGGCGGCGCGGGCAACGACATCCTGTACGGCGCGGACGGTGCGGACACGCTGCACGGCGGCGAAGGCCACGACCAGATCCGGGGCGGCTACGGCAACGACCTGCTCTACGGCGGCCAGGGCGACGACTTCATCAACGGCCAGGAAGGCAACGACGTCATCTACGGCGGCGACGGCAACGACCACCTGAACGGCGGCTATGCGGGCTTCGACCGGCTCTACGGCGGCGCCGGCAAGGACACCTTCGAGGTCGAGCTCTACGCCAAGACGCACATCATGGACTTCAACCGCGCCGAGGGCGACAAGATCGACCTGCGCGGGATCACCAGCTTCCACGACACGCCGCCGCTGTTCTCGGTCGCGACCGTCAACACGGGCGCCGGCGTCTACAAGGGGATCCTGATCGAGTTCCCGGGCGGCTACGGCTTCGTCGCCAACATCACCCACATCGAGGCGAGCGACCTGCTGATGTAGGGGGAGGGACAGATCCCGGCAGGTCCCCCTCCCCCTGCCTGCGCGGTGCCCCGGCAGCCCGGCTGCCGGGGCATCGTGTTTCCGCTCAGTCGTTGGCCAGCAGGTGGATCAGGCTGGAGGTGTCCCACCGCCGGCCGCCGCGGGCCTGGACCTGGGCGTAGAACTGGTCCACCAGCGCCGTCACCGGCAGGCGGGCCTGGTTGCGCCGGGCCTCGGCGAGGCAGATCGACAGGTCCTTGCGCATCCAGTCGACCGCGAAGCCGAAGTCGAACTTGCCCTGGACCATGGTCGCCGCGCGGTTGTCCATCTGCCAGGACTGGGCGGCGCCCTTGGAGATCACCGCGATCACCTTCTCCATGTCCAGGCCGGCCTTCATGCCGAAGTTTATGCCTTCCGCCAGCCCCTGGACCAGGCCCGCGATGCATATCTGGTTGACCATCTTGGTGAGCTGGCCGGAGCCGACCGGGCCCATCAGCGTGCACGCCCGGGCGTAGCAGTCGATCACCGGCTTCACCTTCGCGAACGGCTCCTCGTCGCCGCCGACCATCACCGTCAGCTGGCCGTTGACGGCCCCGGCCTGCCCGCCCGAGACCGGCGCATCGAGGAAGCTGATCCCCTTGCCCTTCGCCGTCTCGTAGAGCTCGCGCGCCACGTCGGCGGAAGCGGTGGTGTGATCGACGAAGCAGGCGCCCGCCGCCATGCCGGCGAAGGCCCCCTCCTCGCCCAGCACCACGCTGCGCAGGTCGTCGTCGTTGCCGACGCAGGCGAAGACGATCTCCTTGCCCTCGGCCGCCGCGGCCGGGGTCGGCGCGCTCTTGCCGCCGTGCTCCGTCACCCACTGCTCGGCCTTGGACCGGGTGCGGTTGTACACCGTGACGGAATGACCCTTGGCCGCGAGGTGCCCCGCCATCGGGTAGCCCATGACCCCAAGCCCGAGAAATGCGACATTCGCCATGGCGCTGGCCTCCTGCTGTGTCGGTGGAACGGAGCCGGAGGCTGCAGGCCGGGCCGTCAGCCCCCGTGAAGGTGGTCGAGGATGCGATGCCACAGCTCGCGGCTGGGCGCAACCAGCAGGCCGGTGCCCGGGTCGATCAGGTCGTAGGGGGTCTCGTCCGAGGCGCGGCGGGCGTAGCCGCCGGCCTCCGCGTGCAGCAGCACGCCCGCGGCATGGTCCCAGGGCTTGAGCTGGCGGTAGTAGGCGAAATGGCGGACGCCGCGGCTCATGTCGAGATACTCGCGGCCCGCGCAGCGCAGCGTGCGGCATTCGCGGAACGTCCGGCAGCGGCTGTGCACCCGCCCGCGGTCGCTCTTGTCGAACAGCGCGAAGCTGACCCCGCCGACCAGGTCCTCCAGCCGCTCCGGCGCCGCGACCTGCATCCGCGTCCCGTCCAGCCATGCGCCGCCGTCTCGCTCGGCGACCGCCATGCGGTCCTCGACCGGCAGGTAGATCCAGCCGGCGCGGGTCTCGCCGCCGGCGACCAGCGCCACCATCAGCGCGAAGGTCGGGTCGCCATGGGCGAAGTTGTGGGTGCCGTCCACCGGATCGACGACCCACACCGGGTTCTCCTCGCTCAGCCGGCCGATGACCAGCGGATCGGCCGCGCAGGCCTCCTCGCCGACGACGACCGAGCCCGGCAGCAGGTCCGGCAGCCGCCGGGTCAGCTCCGCCTCGCTCAGTGCGTCCGCGACCGTGACCAGGTCGCCCGGCGCCTTCTCGCTGATCTCGTGGCGCTCGAGGGTGCGGAACCGCGGCATGACCACGGTCTGCGCGACGTCGCGGACGACGGCGCCGACCCTTTCCGGCTCAGGCGTGCGCATGGATTGCCTCTGAAGACCGGGCGCGGATCACGCCCCGGCAGCCGCTTCGTGCGGCGGAATGGAGAACCGGCTGGCGAAACGCATCGAGTCCGCCTCGGCGATGCGGACGGTGCATTCCAGCAGGTCGCCCTGCTGGTCGATGCGCTCGACCTGCGCGTGGCGGTGCAGCCAGGCCAGCGCATCGCCCTGCCCCGCCGGCACGGTGAAGGCGACGCGCGACTGCCGGCTGGCGAGGCAGGCGGCGATCTTCTCCAGCAGCGTCTCGATACCCTCCCCGGTCAGCGCCGAGATCACCGCGAGCGTGTCGGTACGGGCCGCCTGGCTTTCCAGAAGCGCCCGCTCCTCTGGCGGCAGCAGGTCCGCCTTGTTCATCGCCACCAGCTGTGGCGTCTGCTCGACGCCCAGATCCCTGAGCACGGACTCGACGTCGCGGCGCTGCGCCTCGCTGTCGGCGGAGGCTGCGTCACGGACATGGACGATCAGGTCGGCCGCCTGCACCTCCTCCAGCGTCGCGCGGAAGGCCGCGACGAGCTGGGTCGGCAGGTTGGAGATGAAGCCGACGGTGTCGGACAGGATCACGTCGCGCCCGCCCGGCAGCGGCAGCCGGCGCATGGTGGGGTCAAGGGTCGCGAACAGCTTGTCCTCGGCCAGCACCTCGGCGCTGGTCAGCCGGTTGAACAGGGTGGATTTGCCCGCGTTGGTGTAGCCGACCAGCGCGACGATCGGGTACGGAACCTTCTCCCGCGCGGCCCGGTGCAGGCTCCGCGTCCGCTTCACCTGCTCCAGCTCGCGCCGCAGCCGCATGATCCGCTCGTCGGTCAGCCGGCGGTCGATCTCGAGCTGGGATTCGCCGGGGCCGCCGATGAACCCGAGGGCGCCGCGCTGGCGCTCTAGGTGGGTCCAGCTCCGGACCAGGCGCGAACGCTGGTAGGTCAGCGCCGCGAGCTCGACCTGCAGCCGGCCTTCGTGCGTCCGCGCCCGGGCGCCAAAGATCTCGAGGATCAGCCCGGTGCGGTCGATCACCTTGACCTTGAGCTCGCGCTCCAGGTTGCGCTGCTGGATGGGGCCCAGCGCCGTGTCCACGATGACGAGCCCCGCACGGGTCTGCTCGATCTGCTCCCTGAGCCGTTCGATGGTGCCGGTGCCAAGCAGCGTCGCCGCCCGCACCCTGGTGATGCGGACGGCTTCCGCGCCGGCGACCTCCAGCCCGATCGACCGGGCGAGCCCCACCGCCTCCGCCAGCCGGTCTTCCAGGCTGCGGCCGCTGTCACCCGTCCGCCCCCTGACCTCGGGGCAGACAACGAGTGCGATCGTGGGCTGCTCGCCGGTCTCTCCGGCGGTCGGTCCGTGGCCCCGCGGCTCAGCTGCGGACATCGTCCCGTTCTGTCTCCTTCTCGCCCTCGAACAGGTTGATGGCCGTGGCGGGCATCACGGTCGAGATGGCGTGCTTGTACACGAGCTGCGAGTGCCCGTCACGGCGCAGCAGCACCGAATAGTTGTCGAACCAGGTGATTACCCCCTGCAACTTGACGCCGTTGACCAGGAAGATGGTGACCGGGGTCTTCTGCTTGCGGATATGGTTCAGAAAGACGTCCTGCACGTTGTGCGTATCGTTTGGCATTTGGGGACCCTCATTTTTTAGCCGTTTTTGCGGAGAACGCCCTACTCTCCCCTCGGTTTCACACCCCGTCGCGCCTTGTCGTTGGGTCAAGTGTCTCATATGGAGCCGTGCAGCGCCGAAACAAGCGCCTGCACTTCCTCCAAGGAGCTCACGCTGCGCTTCTGGCCATCTACCACATTTCCGCGTTGTTCGGCCCACTCAACACGGATTCCGGTGCAACCTGTTGCCGCAGCACAGGCCATGTCGATGGTGGAATCGCCGACCAGCCACACATCGGGCCCCGGCGAAAGTCCCGCGCCGGAGAGAGCCAGGGCCACGGCGGCCGGGTCCGGCTTGTCCGCGGGCGCGTCGCCCGCGCCGACCAGGGCGAGGAACCGTTCGGTCCAGCCCAGGTGCTCCGCTTCCTCGCGCAGGAACGGCCCGTTCTTGTTGCTGACGACCGCGGTGACGACGCCAGCCTCGCGCAGCGCATCCAGCAGCGCGGCCGCGCCCGGCTTCACCTCGAGCTGGGCAATGTGGTGCTCGGCAAAGGTGGCGAGGAAAAGGTCGCGCGCACGCATCCAGTCGAGCCCGAAGATCTCGGGGAAGCTGTCGCGCATCGATCGGGTCGCGCGCCGCTTCACCTCTGCGACGCTCAGCCGCGGCATGCCGAAGGCCGCGTAGGCGGCGTTGAGCGCATGGGCGATGGCGCCCCAGTTGTCGACGAGAGTGTCGTCCCAGTCGAACAGGACGGCGCGCGGCGCCGGGAGCGGGGCGGTCATCGCTTCGCGGCGGCGACTGCCGCTGCCGCCAGGTCGAGGCTGAGGTCGCGCAATCGCGTCGTCAGCAGCCCCGGGGCACCGTTGCCGACCGGCCGGCCGTCGATCGCGATCACGGGCAGGGCGTAGTTCGAGCTCGAGGTGATGAAGGCCTCGCGCGCCTCCCGCGCCTCGTCGAGGGAGAACGGCCGCTCCTCGAACCGCAGGCCCTCGCGCCGGACCAGGTCGAGGATCACCTGCCGGGTGATGCCGTTGAGGATGCTGCTGTCGGCCTGGCGCGTCACCAGCGCGCCATCCTTCGTCACGATCCAGGCGTTGGTGGAGGAGCCCTCGGTCACCATGCCCGCCTCGTCCACCATCCACGCCTCGTCGGCGCCGGCCTCGATCGCCCGCTGCTTGGCCAAAACGTTAGGAAGAAGGCCGATCGCCTTGATGTCACAGCGCTTCCAGCGCAGATCCGGGGTCGTGATGACCGTAATGCCGGTCACCTCCCCTGCCCGCTTCGCGGCCGGCCGGCGCATGGTCGTCATCACCAGAGAGGGGCGGACGCTCGCCGGCGGGAACGGATGGTCGCGGGGCGCCACCCCGCGGGTGACCTGGATGTAGAGCAGGCCGTGCTGCAGCCGGTTGCGCCGCAGGAGCTCGCGCGCGACCAGCTCCATCGCCCTGCGCGCCATCGGCCAGCGGATCGCGATCTCGCGCATCGAGCGGTCGAGCCGGTCGAGGTGGAGCTTCTCGTCCAGCGGAACCCCGTCCACGACCGGCAGCACTTCGTAGACGCCGTCGGCAAGCTGGTAGCCCCGGTCCTCGATGTGGACCCGGGCGTACTGGTGGGGCACGTAGCGGCCATTCACATAGGCGTAGCGGGGCATCGTCGACTCCGGCTCAGGGCGCGTGCGGCTCTAGAAATACTCGAACCGGACGGCAAAGAGCTTCTCCACCCGGCGGATGGTGCCGGTTGCGGCAAAGAGCACCACCCGGTCGCGCGCCTGGATCACCGTGTTCGGCCGGGCGATGATCACCTCCTCGCCGCGGACGACGCAGCCGACGATGACGCCATCGGGCAGCTTCGCCTCGCGCAGCGTCTTGCCGACCAGGGGCGACGTCTCCAGCGCCTCGGCCACGATCACCTCTCCGAAGCCCTCGCGTACCGAGTTGACCGAGAGGATCCGGCCGCGGCGGATGTGCTGCAGGATGGTCGAGACGGTGATCGCCCGCGGACTGACCACCACGTCGATGCCGAGCGAGCCGATCAGCGGCGTGTAGGTGGAGGCGTTGATCAGCACCACCGCCCGCTGGCAGCCGTAGCGCTTGGCCAGCAGGCCGGCGAGGATGTTGACCTCGTCGCCGTCGGTCACCGTGACCACCGTTTCGGTCGCGGCGACGTTCGCCTCCTCCAGCACCTCCGGGTCCAGTCCGTCGCCGTGCAGCACCCGCACCCGGCTCAGCCGCTCGGCGACATGGCGGGCACGCTCCCGGTCCATCTCGATCAGCTTGGCCGAGACGCCCTCGAACTGGTCCTCAATCATCTCGGCAAGGCTCAGGCCGATGTTGCCGCCGCCGATGATGATGACCCGGCGGGCCTCCTGCTCCGAATGGCCGAAGATCGCCAGCGCGCGGGCGAGGTGGCTGGTCTCGGCCATGAAGTAGACCTCGTCGCCGGGCAGCATCTGGTCGTTGCTCGTCGGCACGATCGCGCGCTCGCCGCGCAGGATCCCGAACACCACGATGTGGAGGTCGGGAAACAGCGTGGTGAGCTGGCGGAGCGGCGTGTTGATGACCGGACATTCCCTGGTCAGCCGCACGCCGGCAGCCCGCACCTTGTCGTCGGCCAGCGGGATCACGTCGAAGGCACCGGGAACGTGCAGCCGACGGGCGATCGCGCGGGCGACCTCCACCTCCGGCGAGATGATCACGTCGATCGGCAGGTGGTCGCGGCTGAACAGGTCGCCGTAGATCGGGTCGAGGTAGCTCTGGTGGCGGATGCGCGCGATCTTCCGCGGCACGTTGAACAGGCTGTGCGCCACCTGGCACGCAACCATGTTCACCTCGTCCGACTGGGTGACGGCGATCAGCATCTCGCAGTCGCCCGCGCCGGCCTGCTCCAGCACAGGCGGGTGCGCGGCGTGGCCGGTGATGCCCTGGACGTCGAGCTGGTCGCTGATCTTCGCCACCAGCTCCGGCCGCCGGTCGATGACGGTGACGTCGTTCTCGGGCGCGAGATAGCGCGCGATGTTGAACCCGACCTGGCCGGCTCCGCAGATGATGACCTTCATCGAACCCCCGTGCGCGGGGACGGCGCGGCCGCGCCGTCAGTCGCCGTTGGCCTTGCCAGGGGCCGCGACGCCGAGCGCCTTCAGCTTGCGATGGAGAGCCGACCGCTCCATGCCGACGAAGGAAGCGGTCCGCGAGATGTTGCCGCCGAAGCGATTGACCTGCGCCGTCAGATACTGCCGCTCGAAGGTTTCGCGCGCCTCGCGCAGCGGCAGCCCCATGATCTCGCCCGACTGCTCCCACCGCAGCGCCGGCGGGGTCGCGGCCGAGATTTCCGGCGGCAGCATGTCGGCGCGGATCGGTTCGCGGCCGCCGCCCGGTGCCATGATCAGCAGCCAGTCCATGACGTTGCGGAGCTGGCGGACGTTGCCCGGCCAGTCATAGGCCTGCAGCGCCGCGATGGCGTCCTCGCTGAGCTCGCGCGGGGCGAGGCCGGCGGACTGCGCGGCGAGCTTCATGAAATGCCGCGCCAGCACCGGGATGTCCTCGCGCCGGTCGGCCAGCGACGGCACTGTCAGCGGCACCACGTTCAGGCGGTAATAGAGGTCCTCGCGGAACTGGCCCGCCGCCATCAGCTCGGCGAGGTTGCGGTTGGTCGAGGCGATGACGCGGACATCGACGTGCACCCGGGTCGAGCCGCCGACGCGCTCGAACGTCTGTTCCTGCAGGACGCGGACGATCTTGCCCTGGGTCTCCAGCGGCATGTCCGCAACCTCGTCCAGCAGCAGGGTGCCGCCGTGGGCGTGCTCGAAGGTGCCGATCTTGCGCCGGCCGTCCCCGGCCGATTCCTCGCCAAACAGCTCGATCTCCAGCCGGTCCGGGTTGAGGGTGGCGCAGTTGAGCACGACGAAGGGACCGTCCATCCGTCGCGACTTGCGGTGCAGCAGACGGGCGACAACCTCCTTGCCGCTGCCGGGCGCACCGAACAGCAGCACGCGGCTGCCCGTCGGCGCCACCCGCTGGATCGCCTGGCGGAGCTGGTTGACCGCGGGCGAACTGCCGAGGAGCTCGGTCTCCGTGCCGGCGCGCAGCCGGAGCTCCGTGTTCTCGGCCCGCAGCCGCGCCTGTTCCACCGCCCGCTCGACCACCAGCAGCAGGCGGTCGGACTTGAACGGCTTCTCGATGAAGTCGTAAGCACCGAGCTTGATCGCGGCCACCGCGGTTTCGATGGAGCCGTGGCCGGAGATCATCACGATCGGCATGTTCGGATGGTCGCGCAGGAGGATCTCGAGCACCTGCATGCCGTCGAGCTGGCTGCCCTCGAGCCAGATGTCGAGGATCACCAGGTTGGGCTGACGTTCGCGGACCGCCGCCAGCGCCTGGTCGCTGTTGGCGGCCTCGCGGGTGGTGTAGCCCTCGTCCTGCAGCGTGCCGGCGATCAGCAGCCGAATGTCGGCTTCGTCGTCGACAACCAGTACATCACGCGCCATGGCCGGAACACATCACTCCGCGATGTTCGCCCGCGGGCGTCGAGAGGCCGCCTCGTGCCCCAGCCCGGCCGCGTCGTCAACGGGATTCCCGTCGTCCTCCGCCTGCCCCTGCTGGCGCGCCTCGGTCTTGAGCGTGGCCGCGGCCGACCGGTCCATCGGCAGCACCAGGGTCACGCTGGCGCCGCCGCCCGGCCGGTCGGCGAGCAGCAGCTCGCCGCGATGGTCCTCCACGATCCGCTTGACGATGGCGAGGCCGAGCCCGGTGCCCTTGGTGCGGGTGGTGACATAGGGCTCGGTCAGCCGGTGGCGCTCGTGGGTCGGCAGCCCGCGGCCATTGTCGCTCACCGTGATTCGCGCAGCGTGCTGGTCGGACTCGATGGCGATCACGATCTCACCCTGCGGAAGCTCCTCGGGCGGGCCTTCCCTGCCCTCGATGGCGTCGATCGCATTCTGGAGCAGGTTGGTCAGTGCCTGCCCCACCTGCTGGGGATCGCAGGAGATCCGAATCGGCGCCTCCGGCAGATCGTACACAAAGCGGATGTTGCCATGGGCGGTTCGTTGCAGCACCACCGCCTGGGCGCACACCACCCGCAGGTCCACCTGCTCCATCTTCGGCGACGGCATCCGGGCGAAGGCCGAGAACTCGTCCACCATGCGCCGCATGTGGTCGACATGGCGGACGATGGTGTCGGTGCACAGCTGGAACGTCTCGGGATCGTCCGTTATCTGCTTGAGATAGCGCCGTTTCAGGCGCTCGGCCGAAAGCTGGATGGGAGTCAGCGGGTTCTTGATCTCGTGCGCGATCCGCCGCGCCACGTCCGCCCACGCCGCCTTGCGCTGGGCCGCTCCCAGCTCGGTGATGTCGTCGAAGGTGACCACATAGCCCTTCACCTCCGAATCGACCCGCTCGGTCGCCACACGCACGATCAGGTTCCGGAGGTCACCGTTGCGCTCAACCGTGACCTGGGTCTCGATGAAGCCGCTCGGCCGCCGCCGCGCCAGCCGCAGGATCGGCGCCATGTCCGGCGCCACCACCGCCAGGTCGGCCCCCCGCAGCGCATCCGGCGTCGTGTCGAGCAGCCGGGCGGCGGTGTCGTTGGCGAGGTGGACCGAGCCGTTGGCGTCCAGCCCGATCACGCCCGCGGACACGCCGGCGACCACGGCCTCGTTGAAGCGCCGCCGGCGGTCGATCTGCTCGTTGGCCTGGATCAGCTCCGTGCGCTGGGCCCGCAGCTGCTCGGTCATCCGGTTGAAGGCGCGGCTGAGCGTGGCGAGCTCGTTCTCGCTGCGGTCGGTGTCGACATGGACGTTGAGGTCGCCCTCGCGCACCCGGTCGGCGGCGCCGATCAGGGCGCTGATCGGACGGGCCAGGTTGTTGGCGAACTGCAGCCCCAGCATCACCGCCGTGAACAGCAGCAGCAGCGCCAGCATGACGAAGATGATGGCGAAGGTGACCTGGAGGTCCGACAGCCGCTCCTCCAGCATCGCATATTCGCTGACCGCGCCGCTGGTCTGCTCGATGTAGTTGATCACCTGCGGGTCGATCTCGCGGCCGACGTAGAGGAAGGCGTTGTGCAGCGCCTCCAGCCGGACGAGGGCGCGCACCCGGTCCTCGTCTTCCGTCGTCATCAGCACGATCTCGCCGCGGGCGGCAGCCTCGATCGCCTCCTTCGGCAGCCGGCTGGGATCGAGGTCGGCGCGGGAGGCGAAGTCCACGCTGGACAGGATGCTGCCGTCGGTGGTGAACACCACCGCCTCGGGCAGCCCGCGCACATGGCCCTGGGCCACCAGGAACTCCGCGAAGCGCTGCGGCTCCTCGACTGCCGCCGGCGCGGCGCGGTTGAGGTCCGCCGCCATCGCCAGCACCTGCGCCTGGATGCCCCGGCGATGCTCCTCCAGATAGGCCTGGGCGACCGCGAGCGAGGTGTCCACCGCGGTCCGCACCCGGTCCGAGAACCAGGCCTGCAGGCCGAAGGTGAAGAACAGCATGGAGAAGATCGCGACCACGATTGTCGGCGCGACGGCGAGGACGCCGAAGCGGACCACCAGCCGGATGTGCAGCCGCGAGCCGGCGGAGCCGCGCCGGCGTGCGGCCCAGACCTGGACCAGGTTGACCGCGATGATGCTGCCCAGCGCGACCAGGACCAGCAGGTCGATGTTGATCAGGACCACCGTCGCGGTCGGGTCCTCGCGGAACGGCGGAATGCCCGCGAAGGCCATGTAGGTGGCGACCGCGCAGCCGACCGCGATGACCAGCAGCACGATGGTCAGGCTTCGGCTTGTGGCGATCCGGCGCAGCCATGCGCCCACGCTGCGTCGCGCTGAGGCTGGCGGCGCGACGGCTTCGCTGGTCATGGACCCTCACCGTACGCGGCAACGCGGGCCCGGCGCGCAGGGCGCGGGCCGAGCGGGCCGCGAAAGATTGAACCGGCGGGTGGCGGCAGCCCCGGCCGCCCGCACGTCCGCTGGCGCCGACGGCGCCCGTTACCGACTAATTTATGCCGCGGCCCACGGGAATGTCCAATTCGCGAATCTTCTTGCGCAGGGTGTTGCGGTTGAGGCCCAGCACCGCGGCGGCCTTGATCTGGTTGCCGTTGGTGGCGCCCAGCGTGAGCCTGAGCAGCGGCCGCTCGATCTCGTGGAGCACGCGGTGATAGAGCCCGCTCGCAGGCAGCGCGCCGCCGTGGGCGGCGAAATAGGCCTCCAGATGCTGCTGCACGCAGGCGGCGAGGCTCTCTGCCTGCTGCCGCGGCGCCGGGCTCTCCGTCTTCCCGTCCGACAGCTCCGCGGCGATGATGTCGCCCGTGATCACGTCCTCCGAGTAGAGGGCGGCCAGACGGCGCACCAGGTTCTCCAGCTCGCGCACGTTGCCCGGCCAGTCGTGGGCCTTCAGGCGCGCGACGGCGCTCTCGTGCAGGCCCTTGCGCGGCAGACCGATCGCGACTGCCTGCTCGAGGAAGTGGCGGGCGAGCGCGGGAATGTCCTCGCGGCGCTCGCGCAGCGGCGGCACCCGGATCGGCACCACGTTCAGGCGGTAGTACAGGTCCTCGCGGAACTGGCCCTGCGCCACGAGCTGGCGCAGGTCGCGGTGGGTGGCGGCGATGATGCGCACGTCG
>CALKHQ010000085.1 GCA_937988735.1 uncultured Alphaproteobacteria bacterium | reverse complement strand
GCGGCTGCCTGCGCGATCCAGGCATCGATCGGCGCCGGCTGGTGGCCGCGCAGGATCCACCGCTGCGGCGGCACCGGCAGGCCGGCCGCCATCGCCGTCCAGCTGTTGATCGAGGCCGCCGGGTCCGGGATGAAGCCGTAGCCGCCCGACGTCGAACCGATGCGGATTGCGAGTCCGAGCGAGATGCCGCCACCGCCGGCGGTGGCACCGGGGTAGATGGTGGAGGGGCGCGACCGGACGACGGCGAGTCCCTCCGGCCCCCGCTCCACGTCGAGGAGCTGCCCGAAGCCGTCGCGGACGAAGAACTCCGGCCTGTTGCCCGTCAGCTGCTCGTCCAGGATCGCCTCGCGGTAGCCGATGCTCATGCCCGGCCCGTGCCCGCCGCCGCGGCCGAACTGGTAGGGCTCCGAGAACAGCTGCGCCTGCGCGCTGCCGGCGACGCCGCCGATGGCGAGCGCCAGTCCCAGAGCGAGACTCTTGATCATGGGGGTACTCCTATCGAAGGAAATCCGGTTCCTCCTGCCGGATGTCCTCCGATTTATTGGCATGCGGCGCGGGAAACAAGGGGCACTCCCCCAATTGATGAAAAGAAGAACCCGTCAAAGGGTCAGGATTCTCTCACCCTGAATGACAGGATCGTCAGGCGATTTCCCGGGCCGGGCTGCCGCAGTCCAGGCGTTCTCCCGACCGGGCCGGCCGCTCGTGCGGGCATTTCCCGGGCAGGATTGTAACGAACCGGCGCGGGCGCGTGCCGCGTTGCGACGCGCCTCTGGCGCCCCGGACTCCTCTCCCACCTTCGAACAGGATGTTTCTGCTCCCTTTGCAGTAACCGGCTCGAACAAGTGGGTAACTCGGAAGGAGAAAGGAAGCGTCACGCAATAGGTAATCCGATTACTCCGTTGAGAAGTCGAACATTACGCTTACGATAGAAAGCGAAAAATCTTCTCGGCCCGTATCGGCGACACTGTCCTGCGGTCAGGAACGACGAACCGTCAGATCTCTACAGTCCGCGAGGCCGCAAGAGAACGTAATCGGAGGACATTGATGCGCTTTTCCCTGAGCATTGCCTCGTCTCTTGTCGGTCTGGCTGCCCTCGCCGGCTGTGCGCCGCGGGCGATCTACGGGGAGGGGGGTGTGACGCCGCAGTACAGCTTTCCTGTGACGAACAACAACACGCCGTATACGGCGTGCCTGCGCCAGCTGGCGGCGCTGGCGCCGCAGAACAAGCCGATCATCGCGGTCGGCGAGATCGCCGACAAGACCGGCCAGATCAACTACGAGGAAAACGGCAACGCGCTCTCCCAGGGCGTGGCCGAGATGATGATGAGCGCCCTGTTCGAGACCGGGGTGGCGCGGATGGTCGAGCGCTTCGACCTGCGGGTGCCGCTGGCGGAGATCGCGATGGCGGAGCGCGGGCTGCTCGACCGGTCGTTCGACAGCTACCGCGGGCAGATCCCGGGCACCGACTACATCATCCTCGGGGCGCTCACCGAGCTCAACTACAACATCACCAGCGACGGTGCCGGACTGTGGGTCACCGGCATCGGCGCTGGCATGCGAACAGTCGTGATCAACGTGGCGCTGGATGCGCGGGTGGTGAACTCGCGCAACTTCGCCGTGGTCTACGCAAAGTCCCTTCAAAAGCAGATCTACGGCTTTGAAGTGGAGGCCAACGTGTTCCGGTTCTTCGGCGACACGCTGGTCGAGTTCGATGCCGGCTCTGTCAGGAACGAGCCCCTGCAGATCGGCGTCAGGTCCGTCGTCGAGATGTTCGTGTACGGCATGTTGACCGACGGCTTTGGGCTGCCGTCCTCGCCGGAGTGCGAGCTCGTCAGCCTCGAATATCCGTACACATTGCAAGCACAGGAGTGAGGGAAGATGCGCAGAAGTTACATCCTGTCCGCGGCCAGCGCGATCGCGCTCGCCACCGGCCTGGCCGCCTCGCCGGCGATGGCGTTCGACCACGTCGACTGGGACTGGGACCTGAAGATCGACGTCGATCTCGACATCAACGAGCGCATCGACCTGGAGGTCGATCCGAAGGGCGTCACCATCGTCGAGGTCGAGCAGGACTTCAAGGGTGACCTCCACGCCGATGCCGACGCCGACGACATCAAGATCAAGGGCGACGGGGGCGCCGTGACGGTGTCGAACACGGCTGCCGCGCTGGCCAATGCGGTGATCGTCACCACCGAGACTGCGGCCATGCTCGACATCGACCAGTCGCTGACAGGCGAGCGCGGGCCGGCGGAACTCAGCGCCCGGGCCTGGCTGGACGATGTCACGATCAGGCACATCTCTGGCGATGTCGACGTCTCCAACACCGCGCAGGCGATCGGCAACTACGTGTCGCTGACCGAGGATCCGCTGTGCAGCGACAACTGCGGCCGGGTCGACGTCGACGAGCTGTTCGCGGTCGTGAACGTCGAGCAGAGCGCCCGGATGGACGGCTACGCCTACGCCAAGCTCGACGACGTCAACGTCCAGAACGTGGGCGGCGACGTGTCGGTCACCAACTCCGCGATCGCGGCCGGCAACCTGGTCTCGGTCACGGTGGTGCGCGGCGCCATTCCGTTCCCCGATCAGGACTGATCGCAACCCGGGGAGGGGCGGCAGCAATGCCGCCCCCGCCATTCTTCATCTTCATCGTCGGACGAGGCTGTGAGGCATGTGCATGCTCCGCAACTGGACGGCGTCGTTGGCCGCGATCGCCGCATTGGCCGGCGGGCTCACGATCGGCACCGCCCTGGCGCAGTCACCGGCCGATCCGTGGGCGATGGAACTGCCGTCGAACAGCGCGACCAGCGCGGCGCTCGCCGGGTCTGGTGCAGATCCCCTGGCCTGCGCGGAGAGCGAGGCCGGGATGGCGGAAAGCCCGAACGGCGTTGCCGCCGGCATCATGTGCATCATCGGGGGGAGCACGACCGCCAGGCCTGCCGCCGTAGCGGCGCAGGGCAGCGACCCGGAGGATCCACCGCAGACGCCGACCGCCGCCGAAATCGTCGAAGCCATTCTCTCCGGCCAGTAACGCCGGCATTCGAGGGTCTCTCCATGCATGTCGAAATCATCAGCAGCCGGGAAGAATTCACCCGGCTCCGTGCCGACTGGGACGCCGTTTACGCTGCCGATCCCGAGGCGGAGTACTATCTGTCCTGGACGTGGCTGTCGAACTGGCTCGCCTCGCCCCGGATCCGGTGGCTCATCCTGGCGGCGAAGTCCGATGCAGGGGCGGATCGCTACGTGGCCTTCTTTCCGCTGCGGATGCGGACACGCATGAACAAGGACGGCTCGGTCTTTCGCGAGTTCGCGACGGCCGGGAGCCGCATTGCCGACTACACCGGCTACATCTGCCTGCCGGAGCATGCGTCGGAGGTCACCTCGGCCTTTGCCCGCCAGCTCAAGGCGATGTCCTGGTCGCGCCTGGTGCTGGACAGCGTCGGACTTTCGGAGTCTCGGCTGAACCTGTTCCTCTCGCTGTTTCCGAAGCGTGACTTCGACATCGTCGCGCAGCGGGCGGTGAACTCCGACGGGGTGGACAACAGCATCTGTCCCCGTGTGACGCTTCCTGACAGCTTCGACCGCTATCTCGACGAGCAGCTCGGGCCCAGCACCAGGCAGAAGGTGCGGCGCTTCCTGCGCAAGCTGGAGGAGCCGGACGGCCGTTTCCGGATTACACACGCCACGGACGAGACACTGGAACGCGACCTCGGCATCCTGGGCGATCTGTGGCGGGACAAGTGGGGTCCCCGCAAGGGCCATCGTACCGGACCGATCATCAGGGTTCTGCAGAAGGTGCTGCGGTTCTGCCACCGGGAGGGCGCGCTGTTCATGCCGGTGCTCTGGGACGGGGAGACGCCGCTCGGTGCTCTGGGCATCCTGCTCGACGAGCAGAAGCGCGCGATGCTGTTCCTGGTCAGCGGGCTTGATACCAGCCGGAACAACCCGGCGCCCGGCGTGCTTTTGCACGCCTACGCCATCCGCCACGCCATCCGGAATGGCTATGTGACTTACGACTTCCTGCGCGGCAACGAGCCATACAAGTACATGTTCGGCCCGCAGGAGCGCCGGCTCGCCAATCTCGAGATCCGCCGCCGGTCGGCGAAGTCCGAGATTCCGGTGCTCAGGGAGCGGCCGGAGCGGCGTGTGCCGCTGTGGCAGGAGACGCACGCTTCCGTTCTGCCCGGGCTGGGGCAGCTCCCGCTGACCGGCTTCGCGCTGCCCCCGCGGGAGGGCCCGGTAGTCGACGCCCTCGGGCTGGAGCCCCGGCGCTCCCCCTGACGACATTCGATCCGTCCCGGCTCTGCTCCGACGGCGTCGGCTGCACGCGCAGCCGGCGCCGTTCCGTCTTGGCGCCCCGTGAGAGACCAGTCGCACCCGGACCGTCTCTTTCGAAGGGTATGGGGAGAGCCATCCCAAAGCATGAGTTCGCCCCCATTGGAGGAAATAGAAAAATAGGGGGGAGGAATACGCCAAAAGTAGATAGCAAAACTGGTTCGCCCATAGTGTGCGTTGAGAATTGCTAATCAATCGTTACCATGGAGGGCGTTAGCGGTTTCGCCCAAGTAAAAAGCCGGAAACTTTCTTCGACGATCGCCTGTGTCGTCCTGTTCCGTCTCTTGAAGAGACAACCAGGTGGCCGAAACCAGGGGGTGTTCAGATGCAAGCGAAGCTGTGTGTCGTCGGACTGCTCGGCATCGGACTGGCGGCGGCCGGCTGTGCGCCGCGGGCGATCTACGGGGAGGGGGGTGTGACGCCGCAGTACAGCTTTCCTGTGACGAACAACAACACGCCGTATACGGCGTGCCTGCGCCAGCTGGCGGCGCTGGCGCCGCAGAACAAGCCGATCATCGCGGTCGGCGAGATCGCCGACAAGACCGGCCAGATCAACTACGAGGAAAACGGCAACGCGCTCTCCCAGGGCGTGGCCGAGATGATGATGAGCGCCCTGTTCGAGACCGGGGTGGCGCGGATGGTCGAGCGCTTCGACCTGCGGGTGCCGCTGGCGGAGATCGCGATGGCGGAGCGCGGGCTGCTCGACCGGTCGTTCGACAGCTACCGCGGGCAGATCCCGGGCACCGACTACATCATCCTCGGGGCGCTCACCGAGCTCAACTACAACATCACCAGCGACGGTGCCGGACTGTGGGTCACCGGCATCGGCGCTGGCATGCGAACAGTCGTGATCAACGTGGCGCTGGATGCGCGGGTGGTGAACTCGCGCAACTTCGCCGTGGTCTACGCAAAGTCCCTTCAAAAGCAGATCTACGGCTTTGAAGTGGAGGCCAACGTGTTCCGGTTCTTCGGCGACACGCTGGTCGAGTTCGATGCCGGCTCTGTCAGGAACGAGCCCCTGCAGATCGGCGTCAGGTCCGTCGTCGAGATGTTCGTGTACGGCATGTTGACCGACGGCTTTGGGCTGCCGTCCTCGCCGGAGTGCGAGCTCGTCAGCCTCGAATATCCGTACACATTGCAAGCACAGGAGTGAGGGAAGATGCGCAGAAGTTACATCCTGTCCGCGGCCAGCGCGATCGCGCTCGCCACCGGCCTGGCCGCCTCGCCGGCGATGGCGTTCGACCACGTCGACTGGGACTGGGACCTGAAGATCGACGTCGATCTCGACATCAACGAGCGCATCGACCTGGAGGTCGATCCGAAGGGCGTCACCATCGTCGAGGTCGAGCAGGACTTCAAGGGTGACCTCCACGCCGATGCCGACGCCGACGACATCAAGATCAAGGGCGACGGGGGCGCCGTGACGGTGTCGAACACGGCTGCCGCGCTGGCCAATGCGGTGATCGTCACCACCGAGACTGCGGCCATGCTCGACATCGACCAGTCGCTGACAGGCGAGCGCGGGCCGGCGGAACTCAGCGCCCGGGCCTGGCTGGACGATGTCACGATCAGGCACATCTCTGGCGATGTCGACGTCTCCAACACCGCGCAGGCGATCGGCAACTACGTGTCGCTGACCGAGGATCCGCTGTGCAGCGACAACTGCGGCCGGGTCGACGTCGACGAGCTGTTCGCGGTCGTGAACGTCGAGCAGAGCGCCCGGATGGACGGCTACGCCTACGCCAAGCTCGACGACGTCAACGTCCAGAACGTGGGCGGCGACGTGTCGGTCACCAACTCCGCGATCGCGGCCGGCAACCTGGTCTCGGTCACGGTGGTGCGCGGCGCCATTCCGTTCCCCGATCAGGACTGATCGCAACCCGGGGAGGGGCGGCAGCAATGCCGCCCCTCTGCCCCCGCGGCAAAGCCAGCCGATCTCGCGTGCCTCCGGCTCCGGCCGTGCTGCGGGACAGACATGAAGGAGGTGATGAAATGCCGGTCCGCAGCTATCGATCCGTGGTCGCGGCCTCTGCCCTGGCGGCAACCTTCGCCGGCTGCCTGTGGGCCATTCCGGCCCAGGCGCAGATGTTCCGGGAGCCGTTCTCGTTCGGCCCCCGCAATCCCGCCGGCATGGCCGTGTTCATGCGCCAGCGCGAGGATGCGCGGTCGGCCGCGAACAGCTTCGCGTCTGCCGGCTCGACCGACCTGGGCGAGACCCTCGTCTGTGCCGGCACCGGCACGACCTCGGCCACCAGCGCCGGCAACATCATGTGCGTGCTCGCCGGCGACGGCGCCCGCGTCATTGTCGGCAGCAACCAGGATTCGAACGGCAACCAGACATCGGACGCGAACACGAACACGGCGGCCGACCAGATCCAGGACATCCTGGACGGCGGTGACCTGCAGTAACCGGCCACGCCCGCGCCCGCAGCGGGCGCAGAGGCAGGCTGCCGCCGACGGAGCGCCCGGGGGACGCGCGCGGATCGGCG
Source organism: uncultured Alphaproteobacteria bacterium (assembly GCA_937988735.1). Taxonomy (GTDB): domain Bacteria; phylum Pseudomonadota; class Alphaproteobacteria; order CALKHQ01; family CALKHQ01; genus CALKHQ01. The sequence continues at coordinate 3,857 of CALKHQ010000085.1, read as the reverse complement.
AGGACCAAGCGCGACATGCGCCCGGCGGCAGCCGGCCTGTGGTCGGACCGGAGCGACAGAAGGCAGGAAGAACAAGGGGAGGGGGACATGCGTCATCTCACGGTCATGGCAGCCGCCGCGTTGCTGGGCGGCTGCGGCCTTCCGCCGGCGGTGGCGATCGCTTCCTACGCCGTCGATGGCGCCCTGCTCGTCGCGACCGGCAAGACCAGCAAGGACCATGCGCTCTCTCTCGCGATGCAGCAGGACTGCAGCTTCTTCCACATCGTCCAGGGCGAGGACATCTGCCAGGACTACGAGCCGACGCGGCGTGCGGCCTGGGCGCTGGCCGCGATGCCGCCCAACGAGGAGCACCTTCTCACCGTCCGCGACGGACGGGTCATCCGCGTCGCTGCCGATCCGGATGCGCGGCAGCCGGCGACGGACGGGGTCGCGATCGCATCCGCGCGGACGGCGCCGGCGCCGCAGGTGCGCCCGGCTCACGCCATCGTCCGGTGAGGTCATCATGCGCGACAGCAGCGGGTCCCCGGAACAGTGCCGAGGGTCAGCCATTTTGCCCGGCCGCCATAGGGAAGCGGCAGGGGAGCTCAAGAAGGAGGGAAAGTTGGGCCAGCAGAAGCGCTTCTCACCGGAGCAGATCATAGCCATGCTGCGCGAGGCGGACGTGCGGCTGACCCATGGCGAACGCGTCGCCGGGATCTGTCGCAGCTTCGGCATCTCGGAACAGAGCTACTACAGATGGCGACGGCAGTACGGCGGCCTGCGCATCGACCAGGCACAGAAGATGAAGCAGCTGGAGCGCGAGAACGCCCGCCTGCGCCGCATGCTGTACACGCTCACCGCCGACCACGCCCTGCTCGGCCAGAACAAGGGCTGAGCCGGCGCGGCGGCGGGCGCCGGCGTGGTGCCCCGGGCTACATCGTCGTGACGACGACGCGCCGGCTCTGCGGATCGGCGACCCCGTCGCCGAGCCTCGCTGCCGCCTCGGTCTCGCCCGCGCCCAGCGTCCGGATCCGCTCAGGATCGATGCCGGCGGACACCAGGGCGTCGCGCACCGCTTCCGCGCGGCGCAGCGACAGCCGCTGGTTCGCCTCCGCCGAGCCCTGGCTGTCGGTATGCCCCACCACCGTGATCGCGAGGCGCAGGTTCTGGGCGGCGAGCGCCGCCACTTCCTCCACGGTCGCCCGCGCGGCGGCGTTCAGCGTCGCCGACCCCGGCCCGAACAGCACCTCGTATTCCTGGCCGCTGCCCACCGGCGGCGCGGGCCGGGCGGCCAGCTCGGTCATGCACCGGCGGAAGCCATCACGGCATTCGGCGAGCCGGTCCCGGCCGCCAGCCTCCTCCGCCTGAACGATCCAGCAGTCGAACAGCGCCTGGCAGCGCGCCGTCAGCTCCGGCTGGAACTCGCGGCCGCCGCTGAAGATCACCGCCACCAGTTCGGCCCGCGCGGCCGTGAGCTCGTCCACCATGTCCGGCGGCACCGCGCGGCTCGCCACCTCGTCCGGCAGCACCTCCTGGCCGGCTGCGGCCGCCAGGCCCTTGGCCGCGAAGTAGTCGGCATCGGTGTAGTCCACCCGCTGCTGCGCCTCGTGGAGGGCCAGCGCCTGGTATTCGTCCATCAGCGCGACGTTGTGGCGGAGGCCCACCCGGGGCGTCTGCTGCAGGACGTCGAGGTCGCGGCTGGAGCTGCAGGCCTGGATGCCGAAGAGACAGAGCGCAGTCGTGGCCAGCACGATCGGTCGGCGTGCCATCATCAACCCCCCGAATGACGCCATTGCGGAACGGTCATGTTTTGAGGTTGAGAGTGCGCCCGATCCTTCGCCCGCCGCAAGCTCTCCTTATGCGGCAGGGGGCTCCGGAACGGGGCGTTGCCCGGGCACGCAGCAGCTCCGCGCACCGGGCGGCGCGGAGCCCTGCGCTTCCGGTCGGCCCTTTCCTCTCGGGTCGTGGCGGGATCACGGGGCCCGGAGCCGGCGCTACCGGATCATGTAGACCTTCTTCACCGTCTCGTGGACGGCGCAGGTGCCGGTCCAGCCCTCGCGGAAGAAGGCGGTGGTGTCGGGGCCGATCTCGATCACTTCGCCGTCGTCGGCGGTGTAGGTGCAGCGCCCCTCGAGGAAGTGGCAGAACTCGTCGCGGGTGACCGTGCAGCGCCAGGTGCCCGGCGTGCACACCCACAGCCCGCATTCGGACCGCCCGTCCGGCCCCTTGTGCAGCAGCCGGCCCGATGTGTGCGACTGGCCGTCGATCATGGTGGGCACGGGGCCCCAGTCGGCGAGGTCGGTGAGGCTCCGCGGGTTGCGGAAGACGGGCGTGGTCATCGGGAAGGCTCCTGCAGCAGCGCGGTGATCGCGTCCGCCGCCGTCTCGGTGCCGGACCGGGCCTGCATGTGGGCGCTGGTGGCGGCGAGCTTCGCCCGCATCGCCGTGTCGGTCAGGCACCGCTCGATCGCGGCGACGAGCTGGTCCGGCGTCCAGTCGTAGCGGTGCAGCTTCAGGCCGTGGCCGGTTTCCTGCACCCGCGTCGCGTTGTCGTGGCCGTCCCAGACATAGGGCATGATGATCGCGGGCTTTCCGAAGTAGAGGCACTCGGTGAAGCTGTTGTTGCCGCCGTGGTGGATGACGCAGTCCACCTGCGGGATCACCGACGGCTGCGGGAACCACTCCGCCAGGTGCACGTTGGGCGGCGGCGGGCCGTAGGCGTCGGCGTAGGTGCCGATGTTGACCAGCGCCCGGTACGGCCGTTCCGCGATCACGTCGATGATGCGCTGCAGCAGCGCGGTGTCTCCGGATCCCAGGCTGCCGAAGCTCACGTAGATCAGCGGCCCGTCGTTGTGGGCCGCGAACGTCGGCACCTGGTAGGGCTGCTCCCTGCGCACGCAGCCTTCCAGGTAGACGAAGCGTTTCGGGTCCAGCGGGTGGCGGCGTCTGAACTTCACCGGCTCCGGATAGAGCAGCAGGTTGAGGAAGGGCGAGGTCTCGAAGAACTGGCCGGGCGGGTAGGGCTCCTCGCCGCAGGCGGCGAGGAAGGCGTTGAAGTCGTCGTGGATCGGCCGGATCTCCTCGAGGAACCGCGCGCGATAGGCCGCGTGGCAGGCCCGGTCCCTCTCGCCGCAGCCGGAGAGATGGGGCGGGATGTCCGGATCCTCGATCTCGTTCTCGGAGCAGGAGATGATCCGCACCCACGGCTTGCCGTGCTGCTGGCAGTGGCGCTTGATCGCCGGGAACAGGATCACGTTGTCCACGCACACCACGTCCGGCGCCACCTGCTCCAGCACGTCCGGCAGCGTTTTCTCCGCCCATTTCGCCGTCTCGACGATCGCGGCCCAGCAGTCCTTCACGTAGTTCGGGATCTGGTCGTAGGGCGACTTGCCGAAGTTCGGGATGTGGCCGTTGATGAAATCCGACCAGTATTTCGCCATCTCCTCCGGCGCCATCGGCTCCGACATCGGGACCATGTGCTCCGGGAAGCCGTAGCCGGCATAGACGCCGGCCATGCCGGGATCGGTCAGGAACACCGGCCTGTGGCCCCGCCGTTCGCAGGCCTGGGCGATGCCCACCGAGTTCAGCGCCGGCCCGTAGGCCGCCTCGGGAAAGAAGGCGATGGTCTTGGCATCGGTCATCGGTCCGCTCGGTCCCCCGTTCTCGTTCTTCGTCGCGCCCGGATTCCGCCCGGGCGTCGTTCGCTCCCTCACGCCCCGCCGCCGGGGCGCGATCCATGACGCTAAAGGGGAGCCGCCGGCGCGTTCCACCAGATTTTTTCGCTGTCGAAACACGCCCACGCGACCGCGGCCGCACGCCGGGCGTCGGGCAACGGGCACCGCTGGTGCGAAACCGGCACCGCCAGGCGCGCGGCTTCCG
>CALKHQ010000084.1 GCA_937988735.1 uncultured Alphaproteobacteria bacterium | reverse complement strand
GATCGCGGCCCAGGCCTCCGCCACCTTGGCCTGATAGGCCTGCTGCCGCCAGTCGGTGGGCGAGTGGTAGTGGCCGATCGCGGTCGGCCAGTCGCCGTGCTGCTGGAACAGCTGCAGCAGCAGGCGGGCCGCATAGTCGGCGTTGATCGCCGGGTCGAAGGCGTCCTCCAGGCTGGCGAACGCGTTCGGGTGCCAGCGCAGGTTGACCTGCATGCAGCCGACGTCGATGCTTTCGACCCCGCTCGCGAGCAGCGCCTCGACCTCGGCGATCGCTTCCGCCTTGGTCTCGAAATGCGCGCCGGCCCCCTCGGCATTGATTGTCCACGGCCAGGCAAGATTTGCCTGCAGCACCGGGTCATACCGGCCGCTCTCGACCGTCGAGATGGCCGTCATCAGTCCGGGCGGCAGGCCGTAGGTGATCTCCGCCGTGCGGGTGGCGATGGCGCAGGTCTCGGGGCCGGCGGCCGGAGCAGAGGCGAGCGAAAGCGCCCCGCTGCCGCCGATTCCGCCGCCGGATGCGCCGGCCACGGACGTCTGCACGACGAGGGCGGCGAACGTGGCGGCCACGGCAACGGACGGGCGGGGACGCGGGTTCGATCGAAGGCGGGTCGGTGTTCGGGTATCGGTCATGTGCCCGCCGGTGCACGACACATGCCAGCCGATGCGGGCACGGCCCGTCGGGGGCCGGGGTTCGCGACGCACGACTGTGGCGACAAGGCCACAACGAGGAGCGCTCCAGCCTTGTGCGCTGCAGCATCCTGCTTCCACTTCGCGCGGCCGTTTTGGAAAAATATTTTCCTATCAATGGGTTATAAAAAAGATCGCAAAAGCTATTGAATCCCGCGGCGGGACGCATCATATTGTGCATCGCGGTATGCTGACTTCGGTCAGGCGCCCAACATATCGCTTCTACCCTTTGGGCGTTTCCTCCCTAGACTCGGGCCGCTTGCAGCGGCCCTTTTTTTTTCGCGCGCCGATAGGTCGGCGCCTTCGGGGAGGTGCGTCGCCACCCCGGCGCGTTTGGCTTCGAAACCGAAAACGGATCAGCCGTTGGGCGGGCTGTCCTCGCCGGCGCCCAGCGGCCGCTGCATCATGACGCAGTCCACCCAGCGGCCGGCCTTGAAGCCGACGGCATAGAGCAGGCCCGACAGCCGGAAGTTGAGCCGGCGGTGCAGCATCACCGACGGCGTGTTGCTGCTGTCGCCGACCACCGCGATCATCTGGCGCTTGCCGATGGCGGTGCAGGCGTCGATCAGCGTGCCGAGCAGCTGGCGGCCGACGCCCTGGCCGCGGCGGTCCGCCGCGACGTAGATGCTGTCCTCCACCGTGTGGCGATAGGCGCTGCGCGGGCGGAACGGCCCGGCATAGGTGAAGCCGAGAATGGTGCCGTTCTCCTCCGCGACCAGATAGGGCAGGCCGGCGGCGACCAGCGTCTGGTAGCGGTCGGTCATCTCCGCCAGGTCCGGCGGCACCTCCTCGAACGAGCCGAGGCCATGCAGCACCGCATCGGCGTAGATCGCCGTGATGGCTGGGAGATCCCGCGTCTCGGCGGGCCGGACGATGGGCATGGGCTAGCGCCTGGGCGCGAGCTGCCGGGTGTTGCGCGCCAGCGCCGCGATCAGGCGGCCCATGTCGGCGGCCACCGCCTTGAACCGGCTGGTGCGCACGATCCGGGCCTCGTCCATGTACAGCGCGCGGTTGATCTCGATCTGCAGCGCATGCAGCCCCTCGGTCGGTCGGCCGTAATGCCGGGTGGTGAAGCCGCCGGCGTAGGGGATGTTGCGGTAGATGCGGTAGCCCATCTCGCTCAGCGCCTGTTCGGCGCAGGCGACCAGGTCGGGGCTGCACGAGGTGCCGTGGGCGTCGCCGAGGACGATGTCGACGCTGGGCACCGGCCGGCCGCCGCGGCGCACCGCGTCCATCGAGTTCGACGGCATCGAGTGGCAGTCCACCAGCAGGCACATCCCGAACCGCGTGTGGGTTTCCTCCACCAGCTGGCGCAGCGCGTCGTGATAGGGGCGGTAGTAGGTCTCGATCCGGTGCAGCGCCTCCGCCACCTTCAGCCGGTGGCGATAGATCGGCTGGCCGTTGGCGACGGTGCGGGCGATGGTGCCGAGCCCCGCGGCGACCCGCGGCGATCGCGCGTTGGCGTAGCCCGGCAGCTCGTCGTCGTACATCTCGGGGTCGAGCTCGAACGGCTCGCGGTTGGCGTCGACGAAGGCGCGGGCGTAGAGCGCGCTGATCAGCGGCACGCCCAGCTCCGGGCCGCGCGCGAACAGCTCGTCGACGAAGCTGTCCTCCGACCGGCGCAGGCTCAGCGGGTCCAGCCGCGTCGCGGAGAGGAAGGACGGCGGATACCACTGGCCGCTGTGCGGCGAGGCCAGCACGACCGGCGCGGTCTGCTGCCGGGGCAGGGCCAGCGCATAGGGCGCGGGGGCTGTGCCGTATTCGCGGCTGAGGACGTTCATGAGGATGTTTTAGAGGGCGGTCCTGCTAAACTCAACGGGCTGGAATCCCTGCGCGGGGACGTGCCGGACGGCCGGCACCCGGTTGATTGTAAAGCGCGCTAAGTTTGTTGTTAACTTCCCCGTCCTAACGTCGCCGCACGTGAAAACGGAAGGGCCATGGCCGACATACTGCTAGCCGAAGACGACGATGGCCTGCGCCGCTTCCTGGCCAAGGCGCTGGTGCAGGCCGGGCACCAGGTGGTGACGGCCGAGAACGGCGCGGTGGCGAAGCGCCTGCTGGACGCACATCATTTCAATCTGCTGATCACGGACATCGTTATGCCGGAGATGGACGGCATCCAGCTCGCGCGGCACGCGACGCGCGAGGTGCCGAACATCCGCGTGCTGTTCATCACCGGCTTTGCCGCAGTGGCGCTGCGCGACCGCCCGCCGGAGCTGAGCGAGGCGTCGGCGCTGTCCAAGCCCTTCCACCTGCGCGACCTCGTCCGCCAGGTCGACCTGATCATGGCGGCGTGACCGGAGGCGGGCCCCGGGGGTTTGCCCACCGGGATTCCACCCTTGCGCCTCCGGAGGGCCGGCGTTATATCACCCGTCCTGCCGTGGCATTCGGGCGGTTAGCTCAGCGGGAGAGCACTACGTTGACATCGTAGGGGTCACTGGTTCAATCCCAGTACCGCCCACCACGCCGCGCCCCCTTCGGAAGGGCCAGTGGACCGACTTCGGGGCCTCCTTCCGGCCGTCTTCCCTTAAGTGTCTTTTAGGGCACACCCTCCTATCGTGCCGCGTACCTGAGGCGGCATCCTGGTGCCAGGAGGGCAAACGTGTCTGCGGCGGCATCGGCCGAAACGCACCCGCGCAATGTCTCGCGCATGCTCCGTTTTCGCGCGTGGTGGCATGGCGTCGACGTGGAGGACCTGCTGGAGCCGCAGAGTGCCGAGCCTGCGCCGGCGCCGGAAGCGGCCGCGGCGGGCGCGCCCCCGGAACACGCAGCGCCCCCCGAGCCCGCCTCGAAGGAGGTGTGGAACGAGGATCGCATCGCGGCGGTCGAGGCGCTGTGGGGCCACGGCCACGTCCGGCCCGGCGGCGACACCTTCACCCTCAACTTCGTCCGCCCGATGGGCCTCACCCCGGCGATGTCGATCATCGACATGCGCGCCGGGCTTGGCGGCCCGGCCCGGGCGCTGGTCGATACCTTCGGGCTGTGGATCGCCGGCTACGAGCCGGTCGAGGCACTGGCGGTGGCCGGCCACGAACGCTCGATCTACGGCGGCATGGCGCGCAAGGCGCCGATCCAGGCCTATGACCCGGCCACGCTGGAGCTGAAGCCCAACCGTTACGACGCCGCCATCGCCTTCGAGCTGTTCAGCCACATCCGCGACAAGAACAGCCTGTTCGAGCGCATCGTCCAGGCGCTGAAGGAGCCCGGGCAGATCATGTTCACCGAGTTCGCGCTGAAGAGCCGCGGCGACCAGCCGCCGGAGATCGCGGCGTGGCGGGAGATCGAGCCCGAGGTCTCCGACCTGTGGACGCTGCGCGAGTATCGCGAGATGTGCGAGGACGCGAAGCTCGACCTGCGCATCTGCGACGATTTCAGCGACGACTACCGCAGCGCCGCGCTGCACGGCTGGGGGGATGCGGTGGAGCAGTTCCGGCCGGGCGTCCAGCCGCCGAAGGTGGTGGCGATGATGCTGAACGAGCTGGAACGCTGGACCCGCCGGCTGGCCGCCATCGAGAGCGGGGCGCTGCGCGTGGTCCGCATCCACGCGTACAAGAAGCCGCGGGAGCTGCGGTAGCCGGCCGCGGCGCGGGCCGTCGCCTTGACTCGCGGCGCCGGCGCCTGTATCAACCGCGCCTCGTTTGCCGCCACGCCTGCAGGAATGAAACCATGAAAGTCGTCAGCTCGCTGAAGACGATGAAGTCGCGCCACAAGAACTGCCGCGTGGTGCGCCGCAAGGGTCGGATCTACGTCATCAACAAGACCAACCCGCGCTACAAGGCCCGCCAGGGCTGAGGCGCCGCCGGCCTCCGGGCCGGCTTGACCTCGTCTTCCCGCCCGATTAGCTCTGCCTGACCGCGGAATTCCCCGCGAGAAGCGGAGCCGTTGCCATGCTGATGCCCAAGCCGGACGAGGCGGTGATCGCCCGGCGCGCCCAGATCGCGGCCGACCTGCGCCGCATCGTGCCCGGCGAGGGCGTCATCGACTCGATCGACGAGCTTCGCGCCTACGAGTCGGATGGGCTCACCGCCTATCGCCAGATACCGCTGCTGACCGTGCTGCCGGAGACGACGGCGCAGGTCAGTGCGATCCTGAAATACTGTCACGAGCACAAGCTGAAGGTGGTGCCCCGCGGCGCCGGCACCTCGCTTTCCGGCGGCGCGCTGCCGCTCGCCGACGGCATCCTGCTCGGGATGGGCAAGTTCAACCGGATTCTCGAGATCGACTACGAGAACCGCTGCGCGGTGGTCCAGCCGGGCGTCACCAACCTCGGCATCTCCAACGCCGTCGCCGCCGACGGCTTCTACTACGCGCCGGATCCCTCCAGCCAGATCGCCTGCACCATCGGCGGCAACGTGGCCGAGAATTCAGGCGGGGTGCATTGCCTGAAGTACGGCCTCACCACCAACAATGTCCTCGGCATCGAGATGGTGATGATGGACGGGGAGGTGGTGCGGATCGGCGGCAAGCACCTGGACGCCGGAGGCTACGACCTGCTCGGCATCATGATCGGGTCCGAGGGTCTGCTCGGCGTGGTCACCGAGGTGACGGTGCGCATCCTGCGCAAGCCCACGGTGGCGCAGGCGGTGCTGATCGGCTTCGATTCCAGCCAGGCGGCCGGCGACATGGTGGCGGCGGTGATCGCCGCCGGCATCATCCCCGGCGGCATGGAAATGATGGACCGGCCGGCGATCCACGCGGCCGAGGCCTTCGTCCACGCCGGCTATCCGCTCGACGCGGAGGCGCTGCTGATCGTCGAGCTGGACGGCCCGCCGGCGGAGGTCGACGAGCTCACCGCCCGGGTCGAGGCGATGGCGCGCGAGCGCGGCGCCACCTCGATCAAGGTGAGCACCAGCGAGGCCGAGCGGCTTCAGTTCTGGGCCGGCCGCAAGGCGGCCTTCCCCGCGGTCGGCCGGATCAGCCCCGACTACTACTGCATGGACGGCACCATCCCGCGCCGCCGCCTGCCCGAGGTGCTGGCGCGGATGGACGAACTGTCGCAGCAGTACGGGCTCCGCGTCGCCAACGTGTTCCACGCCGGCGACGGCAACCTGCACCCGCTGATCCTTTACGACGCGAACAAGCCCGGCGAGCTCGAGGCCGCCGAGGCGTTCGGGGCGGAGATCCTGAAGCTCTGTGTGGAGGTCGGCGGGGTACTGACCGGCGAGCACGGGGTCGGCGTGGAGAAGCGCGACCTGATGCCGGTGCAGTTCGACGAGGGCGACCTGAACCAGCAGCAGCGGGTGAAGTGCGCCTTCGACCCGGACGGCCTGCTCAACCCGGGGAAGGTCTTCCCCACCCTCCACCGCTGCGCGGAGCTGGGCCGCATGCACGTGCACAGGGGCGAAGTCCCGCACCCGCACCTGCCGCGGTTCTGACCTCTTCGCCGGCCGGCGTAGCCGCGGGCCGGTGCACCGCCACGCCGGCGATGCCGGTGCGGGCTATCCGCGCATGGGTGGTGGATTCGACCAGCCGCCTGCCAATATCAGATCCGAATGCGCCTGGGGATGCTCCCCGAGGGGATCGAACGCCCGGATGACCGACCTCTTCGCCGCCCTTGCCCCGGCCCGCCGCGACATCTGCCCCGGGGTGGTGCTGCTGGAACGCTTCGTAGCCACCGCGCCGCTTGTCGCCGCGGTGGAGCGGATCGCGGCGCAGGCGCCCTTCCGCCACCTCGTCACGCCCGGCGGCGGCACCATGTCGGTGGCGATGACCAACTGCGGCGCGGCCGGCTGGGTGTCGGACCGGCGCGGCTACCGCTACACGCGCGAGGACCCGCTGACGGGCCGGCCGTGGCCGGCGATGCCGGAAAGCTTCCGTGCCCTGGCCCGCGCGGCGAGCGAGGCGGCCGGCTTCGGCGCGTTCGATCCCGACGCCTGCCTGGTCAACCGCTATGCCCCCGGCACCAGTCTGGGCTCCCACCAGGACTGCGACGAGCCGGACGGGCGGCATCCGATCGTCTCGGTCTCGATCGGGCTTCCCGCCGTGTTCGCCTGGTTCGGCGCCACCCGCGGCGGCACGCCGACGCTGGTTCCGGTCAGCGACGGCGACGTGGTCGTGTTCGGCGGTCCGGCGCGCCGCGGCTACCATGGCGTCCGCCGGCTGCGGGAGGGCGACCACCCGCTGACCGGCCGCTTCCGCTACAACCTCACCTTCCGCCGCGCGCTGCCTTAGGCTTGCCGCCCGATGGCAGGGACGAGGGCGTGACGATGACGGGCGATCTCGACTGGCAGGACCTGCGCCTGTTCCTCGCCGTCGCCCGTCACGGCGGCCTCAGCGCCGCGGCGAAGGCGACGGGCCTCAGCCCGGCCACCCTCGGCCGCCGGATGGCGGCGCTGGAGGCGTCGGCGGGGGTGAGCCTGTTCAGCCGCTGGCGCCACGGCTACACGCTGACCCCGGCCGGGCAGGCGCTGTTCGAGCAGGCGGAAGCGATGGAGCAGGCCGCCGCCGGCGTGGCCCGCTGGCGCGAAAGCCTCGCCCCCGGCCGCATCGTCCGCGTCTCCGCCGGGAGCTGGATGACGCGGTTTCTCGCCCGCAACCTGGCCGAATTGCGCCGACCCGACGAGCCGTGGACGCTCGACCTCTCGGTAGAGAACGCCAGCGCCGACATCGGCCG
>CALKHQ010000083.1 GCA_937988735.1 uncultured Alphaproteobacteria bacterium | reverse complement strand
CCCACGCCCGCCTGCGCCAGTGCGCTCGCCAGCCGGCGGCAGCGGGCGTAGGTCTCGGCCCAGGTGAAGCGGCGGCGGCCGTCGATGACCGCGGTGCGCGCGGGAAACACCTCGGCCGAACGCTGCAGCATGGTGAGCGGGGTCAGCGGCATGTGATTGGCGCGCCCGCGGGCAAGGAACGGCGCGTCGTACATCCCGGTGCTCTGGCTCATCGTCACTCCCTCCGCACGCCGGTCACGGCCGGCACTGGCGGAGGCGTGTTGTCGCCCATCTGCGGGAGACGGGCAAGGGAGGGCCTACATCCCCTGCTGCAGCGCGGCGAGGGTGTTGACGCGGCCGGCGCCGTAGTCGGTGTCGCGGCCGGCGGGACCGAGGTCGATGGCAGTACGCTCCAGCAGGTCGCGGATCTGCGCGGGCGAGGCTGAGCCATGGCGCTCCAGCAGCAGGGCAACCACGCCGCTGACGTGGGCGGCGGCCATCGAGGTGCCGGTCAGCACGCCGACGCGGCCCTGGGGCGCGATCGACAGCACGTCCACGCCCGGCGCGGCGACGGTGATGTAGCTGCCGCGGTTGGCGCCGGGGTAGAGGCTGTCGTCAGGGCCGGTGGCCGTCACCGCGATCACCCCCGGCACCGCGGCGGGCCAGCTCGGCGGTGCCGAGGGGCCGTTGTTGCCGGCGGCGGCGACCACCACGCGGCCGCGGGCGAGCGCCGCCTGGGTGAGCTGGGTGACGACCGGGTCGCTGGGGCCGGAGAACGACATGTTCAGCACCCGGGCTCCGGCGGCGATCGCGTAGTCGATCGCCTGGGCGATCCCGTCGCTGGTGCCGCCGGCGCTGCCGAAGGCGGTGAGCGCGAGGATGCGCGCGCCCGGTGCCACGCCCGCGACGGCCCCGCCGCCCGCGATCAGCCCGGCGACCGCCGTTCCGTGGGGGTCGGGTGCGCTAGCGCCGACGAAGTCGTGGATGCCGGCGATGCGCGGCGCGATCGCCGGGTGGCCGACGTCCACCGCGGTGTCGATCACCGCCACCGTCACCTGCGCGCCGGTGGCGTACTGGTGCGCGGCGGAGACCTGCATCAGGTCCAGTGCATATTGCGGGCCCGCCGCAAGCTGGTAGCGGTAGACCGGCTGGGCGAGCGCGTTGGGCGTCAGCGTCAGGAACTCGATCGCGGTGATGACGTCGAGGCCCGGCGGGATCGCCAGCACCGCGGCGTGGAGGCCGAGCGTCTGCAGGTCGAACTCGCGCAGCACCGACAGCCCGAGGGGCGACGCGATCTGCTGCGGCGCGCCGGGCGGGGAGCCGGTCGGGATCAGCAGCAGCACCTGGTTGTCCACGAACAGGCCCGGCGTCACCGGCATCACCTGCCCCGGCAGGCTCGGCAGGGACGGGAGCTGCGGCAGGGTCACCGGATCGCGGCCCTGGTCAAGGGGAATCCGTGTCTCCGGCGTGGTGGTGACCGGCGGCGTGGTCGGTGTGGTCGGCGTGGTCGTCGTCGGCGGCAGCGGGGCCGTGGACTGTGCCCGGGCGTCGGCGGCCGCTGCGGCGAGCGCAATTCCGACCGCAAGCGCCGCCGCCCAGGCCCGCAGGCCTGCTGCACCCCGTGTCCGCCTGACCATCGCCTGGGCCCCCTTCGGATGCTCCGCCCTAGTCGGACCGGCCGATGAAGGTGACCCGTCCGTCGGTCTCCAGCACGGCCTCCAGCGCCGCCACGTCGACGGCGTTCACGTCGGCGCCGGTCAGCTCCACCTCGTAGATGGAGGCTGCCGGGCTGTCGACCAGCCGGAGCCGGTGCTCGGCGAGGAAGGCGCCGAGCTCGTCGATCGTCATGTCGCCGCTGAAGGTCAGGAGGAAGCGCGGGCCCATGGTGCCGGTCACCGTCGCGGCGGCGTTGTCGCTCGCCACCTGGAACGCCGGCGCCTCCTGGCTGCCCTCGCCGCCGCCGGTTGCGACCAGGAATGCGATGGCGACCGCCTGCACCGCGATCAGCACGCTGGCGACGCCGGCGGCGAGCCGCAGGCCGGGCGTGGGCAGCCAGCCCGTGAGCCGCGCGAACAGGCCCTTGCCGGCGGCGCCGGCCGCTCGGAGACCCGGAGCGGCGCCGCCTCCTCGGCGTCGATGCCGGCCATCAGCGCCGCCAGCCCCGCCTGCGCGTCCGGAACCCGGATTTCGGCATTGGCGGCCGCCGTGACCTCCTGTTCCTCGCGCATCGCGTCGAGCAGCCGCCGCGCCTCCTCGTCCTCCGCCAGCCAGCTCTCCACGGCGACGCGCTCGCGCGCGCTCAGCGTGCCGTTGAGATACCAGGGCAGCAGCGCCTCGAGCTCCCGTCGGTCCTCCAGAGCGGTCGTCCTGTTCATTGCATCCCGTCCCGGCTTGCGTCGGCTTCGAGCATCTCGCGCAAGCGCCTTCTTGCGTGGAACATACGGGTCTTGACCGTATTCTCCGGCGCATCGACGATCTCGGCGATCTCCCTGACCGAAAGCTCCTGGTAGTAGGTCAGCTCGATCACCTCGCGATGCTCCGGGCTCAGCCGGTCGAGGCACCCCTTCATCAGGCGCCGCATGTCCCCGTGCTGGACGACGTCATCCTGCAGCTCGGCCGGGTCGGCGATCTCCGTCGCCTCTTCCTCGTCGAGCGGCTTCTCGCGCCGCTTGCGCAGCGCACTTACGGCCTTGTTATGGGCGATCGAGAACATCCATGACGACGGCGACGACCGGCCCTCGAAGCGGCCGGCGCCACGCCACACGTCGAGGAAGACCTCGTTGACCAGTTCTTCGGCCATTCCGCCGTCCTTCACCATGCGGTACAGGAACCGGTACAGCCGCGGCTGGTATCTCGTGTAAAGCGGACCTATGGCCCGCCGATCCTGGGCGGCGACCCGGCTGAGCAGCTCGGCATCAGAAGGCTCGGTGTCGCTCACATTGCCCCACCCCGATGTCGAACCCGCTCGCATCGTCAGTCGCGGCCGGACGGCATTCGGTTCAATCGGCCCGCCTGGCGTCAGCAGTTGCCGCGGCGCAGGCAGGAGCGGCCGGTGACCTCGCCGACCTCGGTGAAGTCGTTCTGTGCGGCCGGCGGCTCCTGGTTGAAGGGGAGCGGCCCGCGCGTGCCCGGCGGCGGCGCGGGCGGCACCAGCGACAGCCGGTGCGGCGTGCCGATCATGCCCAGCTCCAGGTCCACCTGCTGGTCCTGGCCCGCAACGGCGGCCGGAGTGGCGCCCGGGCCCTGCGCATCCGCCGGACCGCCGGCGGCGGCAAGCGCGAGGACGGCGAGCATGGCGGCGAGCGCAGGATGGCGAAGCGGCATGCCGTACCTCCTCAGAAGGACAGGATCAGTGACACCGTGCCCACGTGCCGGTCGTAGCTGAGCACGTCGATCGACGAGTTCTCGTCAATATAGGTCCAAGACGCGGCGATCTCCGCATTGTCGAAGATCTGCTGGGCGGCGCCGAGGGTGACGTCGAACCGGTCGGTCCGCCGCTCCGTCGGGCCGATGAAATCCGGGTAGTCTTCGTGCAGGTAGGTGACGCCCGCGTCGAGGCGGAGCCCGTCGAGCACACGGGTTGAGCCGCCGACCGTGACGGTGTGCGTGTTGCGGTCGAAGTTGCTGCCATCGGCGACGAAGGTGCCGAAGGCGTAGCCGGCGAAGAGATAGCTGTCGCGCCCATCGAGGAACAGGTACTGGGTGACGCCGGCGCCATAGCCCACCGCGTCGCGCGAGGTCACCGTCGGCAGCACGCCGTCGTCCTCGTAACGCTCGACGTCCAGCCGGAGCTCGACCTGGGTCAGGCTGTTCTCGGTGAATGCGGCGATGGCGGTGAGATCGGCGGTGTGGGTCTGGCTGTAGGGATCGTAGCCGACCCAGCTTCCCTCCAGGTGATAGCCCGCGCCGAAGGAAACGGGCACCTCGCCCAGCCGGGTCAGGTGGGCCAGGTCGCCCCCCGCGACGGCGGTGATGGTGTCGAAGTCGCGGAATTCGGCGTCAAGATGCTGTCCGTAGTAGATGTCGGCGTCGGCGCTGGCCGTCCACGGCCCCGACCGCCACAGCTCGATCGAGCCCACCGCCCGCTGGAACGTCCGGAAGCCGACGGTTTCCTCGGCGAAATCGTCGGTAGCGGCCGGGATGTTGCTGTCGTACTGCACCCCGGCCTCGAGCCGGGCCGTCCAGCGGCGCTCGTCCCCGGCCGGGGCCGCGCCCGCGGGTACGGCGGCGCCGGCGAGCAGCTGGTGCGCCTGCTGGGCATAGAGACTGTCGGGCGCCAGCGCCTGCACGCGGCGCAGCGAATCGGCAGCAGCGGCGGAGTCGCCAAGCGCCAGCAGCGAGACCGCCCGGAAATAGTGGAGTGCGGCGTTGTCGGGCGCGATCGCGAGGCCCTCGTCCAGGGCCGCGAGGGCGGCGGCATGGTCGCCGAGCTGCTGGTGGGCGAGCGCGATGTAGCGGAGGATGATGGCGTCCTCCGGCCCCGTCACCGGCAGCGCCCGCAGGCCCTGGATCGCCTCCGCGAACCGGCCGGCCTTGAACGCCTCGATCGCCGGCAGCTGCAGAAACTCCGCCGGCTCGATCGCTTCCGCCGCACGCGGCGCGATGGTGGCGGCAAGCGCCGCGACGCCGAGGAAGGCGGCGCACGCCCCGCCGTGCGCCTGCGGACGCGGCGACGCTGTGGCCCGCATGGAGCCTCCGTTCCCTGTGGTCCGTATCGACACTGGTGCCCCGCTGCCGGGCATCCGGCGGAGTCTCGGGGAGTGGCGCTGTGCTGTCAATCGTCCGGGAAGTGGACCGGCAAAAAAGGCGCTAATCGGGGCGCCAGCGGAACGCCAATAGGAGCGTGCGCTGAAATGGCCGGAAGTTGTCGTCGGAGGCGATCAGCAGTTTGACTGCGCCGTCGTCCTCGGGGACTACGGCCAGCGCCTCGAAATTGTCCACGGTCAGCGGCGGCGCCAGCCGGGCGATCTCCACGCCCTCGACCACCGCCCCCGGCTCCATCGCGTGCGCCGGGACATGGACCAGCCGTGCCCGGCCCCCGAGCAGCCCGAAGGCGCGTTCCAGCACCAGGAGGCCGCCGCCGGGCAGGCCGGCCGCGTCGGAAACGGCATGGCCCGGCGCGGGGACGTAGCGCAGGGACTGCCAGACGATCGCATCGTCCGGCCCGGATCCGATCCAGGCCCAGGTGCCCCGATCGTCGGCCAGTCCTTCGGCGAGGGCGACGAGCCGCCCGTCCGCGAGCAGGGCGACCGCCTCGACTCCCAGGTTGCGCGGCGCCGCTTCCAGCCCCGGCGGCGTCGTCAGCGGCGCCGGCAGGCCGGTGAGGCCGCCGCCGGCGTCGAGCCGGTAGCGCCACAGGCGGTGCTCGCGCTCGAAGGCGACGACCGCGGTGCCGTCGGGAGCGAGTGCAAGGCCCTCGGCGTCGCGATAGGTGCGGCCGACGGGGGCGCCGGCCTCGTCGTGCAGCCGTCCGGCCTCGACGTCGTCGACCCCGGCCAGCCGGCCGCCGGTGTCGAACGTCAGCCGCCCGGTCACCCAGAAGCCGATGTCGGAGATGGCGAGGAAGCGGGTGCCGTCCGGGCCGATCTCGAGGCCGGAGAGCCCGCCGAAGCCGGCGCCCCGCCCGGTGAGCTCGAGGCCGCCGAGCCAGGAGAGCTCGCCTACGGCGTTGCGGTCCCGGTCCAGGGTCGAGAGCGGCACCGGGGTCGCCGTCAGCGGCACCGCGCCGGGCTCGAGCAGCGGGTTGGTCAGCAGGTCGGCGCAGGCGCTCGCGGGCGCCATTCCGGCGACGATCAACGCGAGCGGCAGCATCCGTTGCAGGCTCAAGGAACAGCCCTCCCTGTCACATTGCCGCGAGCCCTATGGCCCACTGCCGGCTGGTGGTGTCATCTGGTCCGCGGCGATCTGGCGCGGCGGTCGGACGCCGCGCCTGCGCGGAAGCAGGAACATAGGAGGGAGCGGAGGATGGAGATCAAGAGACGCGACCTGTTGCGCGGCATGGTTGCCGGCTCGGCGACCGTTCCGCTGGCTGCGGTTCTGGCCGACCCGCGTCTGGCGCGGGCGGCGGCGGAAGGCCTGGAAACGGTTTCGGTCGAGGTTCCCGGCTACGGCTCGGCGAGCGCCGCCCTCGCCCTGCCGGAGGCGACTCCGGCCCCGGCGGTCATCCTCGTCCACGAATGGTGGGGGCTCAACGACCAGATCAAGGCGGTCGCGGCCGAGTTCGCCGCCCAGGGATATGTCGCCCTGGCGGTGGATCTCTACCGCGGCCAGGTGGCGACCACGCCGGAGGACGCCCAGACCTACATGAGCGGGGTGGACGGCGCGGAGGCGACCGCGACGCTCGCCGCCTGGTTCGACTGGCTGAAGGCGCACGCGGCGGTGAACGGCCGGATCGGCACCGTCGGCTGGTGCTTCGGCGGCGGCTGGGCGCTGAACGCGGCGCTGGCGCGGCCGGTGGACGCGGCGGTCGTCTACTACGGCAACGTCGCCAAGAGCGCGGAGGAGCTGGCGGCGCTGTCCGGCCCGGTGCTGGGACACTTCGCGGAGCAGGACGAGTGGATCAACCATGCCATGGTCGATGCGTTCGAGGAGGCCATGGACGCGGCAGGCAAGAGCCATACCACCTACTGGTATGATGCCGCCCATGCCTTCGCCAACCCGACCAGCGCGGTCTACGACAGCGAGGACGCGGCGCTGGCATGGCAGCGGACGCTGGAGTTCCTCGCCGCCAACCTCGGCTGACGGCGCCGCCCGGCGATCCGCCGCGACCGATTGCGCCGGGCGGCGGATCGCGCTTGCGGCCCCGGGGGGATGGCTCCAGGATCGGCGCCCGTGCCGCGGCCCGATCGCGCGGGCCGTGCGCGGCTCAGGTACCGGAAGGAGACGGCGCGCAGTGGGCATGGAACGGGCGCTGCACAGCGTATTCGACTACGCTCGCCACATCGGCCCCATCTTCGGCTCCGAAAAGCTCGCGATCCTGCTCTACAGCCTGGTCCGCATCCGGCGGCCGGAGAGCATCATCGAGCTGGGCTGCGGCACCGGGGCGACCGCGTTCTGCATGGCCGCGGCGCTGCGCGAGAACGACTTCGGCCGGCTGCTCACGGTGGACAACGAACAGGCCTGGCCGCAGGTCGCGGCCAAGCTGCCGCTGGCCGAACTCGGTTTCGACCGCAACGTGTCGATGGCAGCCTATATCGCGGGCTGTGCGAACCGGCTGGGGGTGGCGAGTCATCTCACCTACCACCGCTCGGAGCTGCCGCCGTTCCCTGCGCCGAAGGACAGGCTGGGGCTGCTGTTCGTGGACTACAACCACCGGCCGGAGAACGTGTCGCGCATCCTCGCCACCTATCTGCCGATCATGGCGCGCACCAGCCTGATCGTGTTCGATTCGGCGGCCACCTTCTTTCCGACCTACCAGTTCCTTGAGAACCTGGAGCACATCTTCGCCCAGGGCCGGGTGCCGGAGATGCTGCTGCGCGACCAGAGCCCGGAGCGGCAGCAGGCGATGCAGACGCTGGTCGCACGCTCGCGGATCCGGTTGATGCATTTCGTGGAAGGCGACAAGGCAGAGCAGAACAGCGCGTCGGCACTCTTCATCGATCCGCTCGACGCGCTCCCCGCGGCGGATGCCGTGATGCGGATGGGATGAGGCCATGGATATCGGGGTTCCGTTCAGGATGCTGGGCGAGGTGGACGTTGCCGCGCTCGCCGCGCATGTCGAGGCGCTGCCGGAGGCGGCGTGGACGGCGAACGCCTTCCGCCAGGAGGTGCTGGCCGACGGGGTCCACTCGGTCACCAAGGCAATCCTGTTCCGCCACGAGTGGGACCGGTGGCGGAACCCGTGGCGGATGGTGGAGATCAGCGAGCTGATCGAGAAGTGGGCGAAGAGCACCGGGCGCGATCCGCGGCCGTTCATGCCGATCGCGACGGAGGAGACCGACATTGGCCCGGTCTATACCTTCCCCGAATGGAACAGCTTCGCGTCGGTGGTGCAGCCGGTGGTGGACCGGATCCTTGCGGTGCTGGCCTATTCCCATCCGGTGGTGACCCGGCTGGCGCTGGTCCGGCTGGAGCCGGGCGGGCACATCCTGCCGCACATCGACGGCCAGCCGATGGCCTACAAGGCACACCGCATCCACGTTCCGCTCTCGAACTCGGAGGGCGTCGAGTACAAGGTGGACGGCAAGAAGTTCAAGATGCGGAAGGGCCGCTTCTACGACTTCAACAACCGCAAGCGGCATTCCGTCCGCAACGTCAGCCGGCGCCCGCGGATCAACCTGTTCGTCGACGTCTATCCGTCGCCGGGCGTGCACGTGCCGCCGCCGTTCGGCTACTACTCGGCCGGCGCCCTGTCGGCGCTGCCGCCCGCGCCCGGCAAGGGCTGAGGCTTCTGTCACGCACGGCCCTGGCGGCCGGGGCCACGCCATCGTCACGGACCGGCAGCCAGGGAGGACGGAATTGCGCGAGGACTCGGGCCGGCCCGCCGGCAGGATCGCGCGGGCGGTGCGCCGGGCGGCGCTCGTGGCGCTGGTCGCGCTCGCGCCGCAGCGCCCGGCTGCGGCGGAGACGGCGCCCACCGTCGATCAGCTCGTCGGCTTCTTCGACTCCGTGGCGCTGCAGGACGACACCAGCATGTTCGGCTCGGCCGGCACGGTGCCGAAGCCGGTTTCGCGCTGGGAACAGCCGATCCGCGTCCATCTTTCCGGCTGGGAGACGACGGTGGTGCGCGACCGCCTGGCCTGGCACCTGGAGCGGTTCCAGCTGCTGGCGGGGGTGGATCTGGAGATCGTCGCCCGCCGCGAGGACGCCAACCTGCGGGTCAGCCTTCTTCCCGTCGAGGAGGTGACGGCGCGGGCCGGCTCGGCCGATGCGCTCTGCCTCACCCAGTACGAGCCGCCGAGCGGGGCGATCGAGCATGCCGAGATCTATCTTCCGCTCGGCCACGCGGTCTGGCTGGACAACTGCATGGCCCACGAGCTGATGCACGCGATCGGCTTCTACGCGCACCCCAAGGACAACGGGAACCGGAGCGTGCTGGAACAGGGCGCGCCGCCGCGGCTGCGCACCTTCACCGCGCTCGATGTCGCCGGCATCCGCATGCTCTACGACGCGCGGCTGCGGGTCGGGCTGGAGCGCGAGCGGGCGCTGCCGATTGCGCGGGCGATCGCGCGGGACCTCGTCGCCCGCTGGCCCGAGGATGCTCGGCTGCCCCATCCGGGGGAGGCGCTGGGGCCCGACGGTTTTGCGCTTCCGCAGACCAGCGCGGCCGCTGCGGCCGGGACACCGGCGCGGGCGAGCGACTGAGCCGGGAAGTGCGGCCGGATTCCGGCTCGATCGGGACCGGTCGGTACGGCCGCGCGATCAGTGAAGGATCGCGCGGCTCTCCAGCGCCCGCCACTTCGGTGGCGACAGGATTTCGACGTGGCCGATCCGCACCGAATGCAGCGGGCCGTCGATGTTCTTTTCCCAGAACTCGAGGAACTTGCGCAGCTCCGGAAAGCGCGGCGGAAGGTCCAGCTTCTGCCACAGGAAGGTCTGCAGCATTGCGGGGTGATCGGGCATGTGATAGGTGATCTCTGCTGTCGTGAGCCGCCAGTTCCTGAACTGGCGCTGCAGGTCGCCTCCTTCGTCTTCGGCGACTGTGCCTGTCTTCAGTTCCCAGGTCATGGCAACGATCCTCCTGCCGGGGTAGCGCTCGTGATGAGCAACATGATGTGCTCGCCGACGTTCCGCAGGCAAGGGTGAGAATGGTGTGAAATCAAGCACTTAGCAGCACAGTTGGGCGAGTGCTGCCAGAGGCGACGGCAGGGCCGGGCCCGCGGGACGGAAAGTCCCGGAAACTCAGGAACTTCCCCTTGACTCCGGCCAGCCCATTCCCTACCTGCTCTGGCAGCCGAGAGGGGAGAGTGCTAACAAACACCCCGTGGCGCCTCAGGAAGGCTCAGCCGGGCCTCCCGATCGGTGAAGCGTGACTCAGACGAGCTTGGAGGGATCGAAATGAAGTTTCGGCCGCTGCACGACCGCGTGGTCGTCCGTCGCATCGAAGCCGAGGAGAGGAGCGCTGGCGGGATCATCATCCCGGACACCGCGAAGGAGAAGCCGATGCAGGGCGAAGTGATCGCCGTCGGTCCCGGCGCCCGGAACGAGAACGGCCAGATCGTTCCCCTGGACGTGAAGGAGGGCGACCTGATCCTGTTCGGCAAGTGGTCGGGCACCGAGGTCAAGATCGACGGCGAAGAGTTCCTGATCATGAAGGAGTCGGACATCATGGGCATCCTCGAGGGCAAGTCCGCCTCCAAGGGCAAGAAGGCTGCCTGACCCCCACTCAACAGACGATCACTGCAGGAAGCGCAGCGGGCCCGCGGCCTTCGCCGCCGGGCAGGAGGCGCGCTCATGCTGATGAGGAGACTGACGTATGGCTGCTAAGGAAGTGAGGTTCGGCTCGGACGCACGGGCGCGCATGCTGCGCGGCGTCGATATCCTTGCCGACGCTGTGAAGGTCACGCTGGGTCCGAAGGGCCGCAACGTCGTGATCGAGAAGAGCTTCGGCGCTCCGCGGATCTCGAAGGACGGCGTCACCGTCGCCAAGGAGATCGAGCTCGCCGACAAGTTCGAGAACATGGGCGCGCAGATGGTGCGCGAGGTCGCGTCCAAGACCAACGACCTCGCCGGTGACGGCACCACCACCGCGACCGTGCTGGCCCAGGCGATCGTCCGCGAGGGCGCGAAGGCGGTTGCCGCCGGCATGAACCCCATGGACCTGAAGCGCGGCATCGACCTCGCGGTCACCGCGGTCGTCGAGGACGTCCAGAAGCGCTCGAAGAAGGTCAAGACCAACAGCGAGATCGCCCAGGTCGGCACCATCTCCGCCAACGGCGATTCCGAGGTCGGCCGGATGATCGCCGAGGCGATGGAGAAGGTCGGCAACGAGGGTGTGATCACGGTCGAGGAGGCCAAGTCGCTCGACACCGAGCTCGAGGTGGTCGAGGGCATGCAGTTCGACCGCGGCTATCTCTCCCCGTACTTCATCACCAACCCGGAGAAGATGGTCTGTGAGCTCGAGGATCCGTACATCCTCCTGCACGAGAAGAAGCTCTCCAACCTGCAGTCCATGCTGCCGGTCCTGGAGTCGGTGGTGCAGGCCGGCAAGCCGCTGCTGATCATCGCCGAGGACGTCGAGGGCGAGGCGCTCGCCACCCTGGTCGTCAACAAGCTGCGCGGCGGCCTCAAGGTTGCGGCCGTGAAGGCGCCGGGCTTCGGCGATCGCCGCAAGGCCATGCTTGAGGACATTGCGATCCTCACCGGCGGCCAGGTCGTCTCCGAGGACGTGGGCGTGAAGCTCGAGAACGTCACGCTCGACATGCTCGGCCGGGCGAAGAAGGTCTCGATCACGAAGGAAGAGACCACCATCGTCGACGGCGCCGGCAAGAAGTCCGAGATCGTTGGCCGCTGCAACCAGATCCGCCAGCAGATCGAGGAGACCACCTCCGACTATGACCGCGAGAAGCTGCAGGAGCGGCTG
>CALKHQ010000082.1 GCA_937988735.1 uncultured Alphaproteobacteria bacterium | reverse complement strand
GCTCGAGCTGCGCCCGCGCCGCCGCCATCCGCGCCCGATGGGCCGCGGTCAGCCGCTGGCCGAGGAGGCCCAGCGCGCCGGCCTGCTCCGCCAGCCGCTGGCGCGGAGTCTTCAGCCGGCCGGCGACGACGGAGAGCGCGTGGCGTCGCCGCTGCAGCGCCGCAGCCATGTCCTTGCGCAGGAGCTCGCCGCGGTCGTCCAGCCGCTGCCAGGCGATCTCCAGCAGCCGGCGCGGCTCCGGCAGCCCGCGCACCAGCCCGCCAAGGTCGCGCCGGCGGCCGAGGATGAGGCGGCGGATGCCCGCGTCGAGGCGCACGCCGTCCTCCGCCACCCGCGCCAGCAGGTCGGCGCGCACCGGGACCGCCATCTCGGCGGCGGCGGTCGGGGTCGGCGCCCGCCGGTCGGCGGCGAAGTCGACCAGCGTGGTGTCGGTCTCGTGGCCGACGGCCGAGATCAGCGGGATCTCCGAGGCGGCGGCGGCGCGCACCACCACCTCCTCGTTGAACGCCCACAGATCCTCCAGCGAACCGCCGCCCCGGGCGACGATCAGCACGTCCGGCCGCCGCGGCCAGCCGGTCGGCTCCAGCCGGTTGAACCCCTCGATCGCAGCGGCCACCTGCGCCGCCGCCGTCTCACCCTGCACCTGCACCGGCCACAGCAGCACCCTGCGCGGGAAGCGGTCGGCGAGCCGGTGCAGGATGTCGCGGATCACGGCGCCGGTCGGCGAGGTGACGACGCCGATCACCTCCGGCAGGAACGGCAGCGGGCGCTTGCGCTCCGCCGCAAACAGCCCTTCCGCCTCCAGCTTGCGCTTGCGGTCCTCCAGCAGCTTCAGCAGCGCGCCCTGGCCGGCGAGCTCGATGCGGTCGATGACGATCTGGTAGCTCGACTTGCCGGGGAAGGTGGTGATGCGGCCCGTCGCGATCACCTCCAGCCCCTCTTCCGGCCTGAGCCGCAGCCGCTGCAGGGTGCTGCGCCAGATCACGCCGTCCAGGACCGCCTGATCGTCCTTGAGCCGCAGGTAGCAGTGGCCGGAGCTGGGAAAGCTGGGGCGGGAGATCTCGCCGCGGACCCGCACGTAGCCAAACGCGTCCTCGATGGTGCCGCGGATGCGGAGGGCCAGCTCGCCGACCCGCATCACCGGCACGTTGTCGCCGGTGGCGAAGACGAGGTCGTCGGCGGAATAACCCGCGTCTGGCGAAGTTTCCGGCATCCTGCTATGCGGTTCCCGCGAACATCGGGCGGCCCGACTCAGGCCCGCCCCTCGGGACAGCATAGAGCGCGATGGGCATTCAGCCCATGGCGACGGCGAAGTATTTGGCGGAGGCGGCATGCGGTTCCTGGTGGTCGGTTCGGGTGGTCGCGAGCATGCCCTGTGCTGGTCGCTCTCGGGCTCGCCGATGGTGAGCGCCCTCTACTGCGCACCCGGCAACCCGGGCATCGCCGACCACGCCACCTGCGTGCCGATCCGGGTCGACGACGTCGACAAGCTGACCGCCTTTGCGGTGAACGAGAAGATCGACCTTGTGGTCGTCGGGCCGGAGGCGCCGCTCGCCGCCGGCCTGGTGGACCGGCTGAAGGAAGCCGGGATCCGCGCCTTCGGACCGACCCGCGCGGCGGCACGGCTGGAGAGCTCCAAGGGCTTCGCCAAGGACATCTGCATGCGCGTGGGCGCCCCGACGGCCGCCTATGGCCGTTTCACCGACGCCACGAAGGCGAAGGCTTTCGTCGCCGAACGCGGGGCGCCGATCGTGGTCAAGGCCGACGGGCTCGCCGGCGGCAAGGGCGTGATCGTCGCCATGTCGGTGCCGGAGGCGGAAACGGCGATCGACGCCATCCTCGAGGAGCAGAGTTTCGGCGCGGCCGGTGCGGAAATCGTGATCGAGGAATATCTCGAGGGCGAGGAGGTGAGCTTCTTCGCCCTCTGCGACGGCCGCACCGCCCAGGCCTTCGCCTCGGCCCAGGACCACAAGGCCGCCTTCGACGGCGACACCGGCCCGAACACCGGCGGCATGGGCGCCTATTCGCCGGCGCCGGTGTTCACCCCCGCCATGGAAGAAGAGGTGATGGAGCGGGTCGTCCGGCCGGTGGTGCGGGCGATGGCCGAGGACGGCACGCCGTTCGTCGGCGTGCTGTTCGTCGGGCTGATGATCACGGCCGACGGGCCGAAGGTGCTGGAGTTCAACGTCCGCTTCGGCGACCCGGAAGCCCAGGTGCTGATGATGCGCCTGAAGTCGGACCTCGCACCCGCCCTGCTGGCTGCGGTGGACGGCATGCTTGACCAGTTCTCGCTGCGCTGGCGCGACGAGGCGGCGCTGTGCGTGGTGATGGCCGCCAACGGCTATCCCTCCGACTACCGGCGCGGCACCGAGATCCGCAACATCGAGGCGGCGGCGAACGGCCGCGACGTGATGGTGTTCCACGCCGGGACCGCGCGGAGCAACGGCAAGCTGGTCGCCGACGGCGGTCGCGTCCTCGGCGTCACCGCCCGCGGGCTGACCGTGGCCGAGGCCAGGGACCGCGCCTACGAGGCGGTCTCCCGCATCGACTTTCCAGACGGCTTCTGGCGCAAGGACATCGGCTGGCGGGCGCTGGAGCGACCCTGACCGGCAGCCCGTCGCACTCGTCTGGACAACCGTGCCCCCCGCCCCTATCGTCGCCTGACCCTGCCGGGGCGCTCCCATGACACCTGACCAGATCGCCGACAGCATCCTCGACCGCCTGCGGGAACGGGGCGGCGAGGCCTATTTCGGCGAGGCCGTCACCCAGACGACGCACATGCTGCAGACGGCGGCGAGCCTCGCCGCCCGGCGGCCGGGCGACAACGCCGCCATCGCTGCGGCGCTGCTCCACGACATCGGCCACCTGCTCCACGACCTCGGCGAGGACGCGGCCGAGCGCGGCATCGACACGCGGCACGAACACCGCGGCGCCGACTGGCTGGCCCAGTGGTTCGGGCCGGAGGTGGTCGAGCCGGTCCGGCTGCATGTGGACGCCAAGCGCTATCTCTGCGCGGTCGATCCGGACTACGCGGCTTCCCTGTCGCCCGCGTCGGTGCGCAGCCTTGCGCTGCAGGGCGGGCCGATGTCCGAAAGCGAGGCGCGCACGTTCCGCGCCCGCCCGCATGCGGAGACCGCCGTCCTGCTCCGCCGCTGCGACGACGATGGCAAGGATCCCGACTGGGCCTGCCCCGGCCTCGAGCACTACCGACCGGTGCTGATCGCCGCCCTGACCGGCCGTTGAGGCTTCCGCTGCCGCCGCCTTTTCCCTAACCTTGGTCGCGGGAAGAGGTGGAGTCGGGTGGCCCGGGGGAACAACTCCAGCGCGAGGAAATGGCGCCGCGCTGTCATGGGCGCGGCCCTGCTGCTGACCGCAGCTGCGGCGCCGGCTCTGGCGCGCACGCTGGTGGTCCAGACCGACCGCGGCACCTTCGACGTGCCGATCGACGACATCAACCTGCAATTCTGGGTCGAGGACGACCAGGGCACGCCGGTGTCGCTGACCGACGCCGACCTGGCTGTGGCGCTCTATGTCGCCGCGGACCGCGTGCGGGTCATCTCGGAGACGGATTTCGCCGCGCTCGCGGCCTCCCTCGACCAGGTCCACGCATGGTCGTCCGGGCCGCGCGCGGCGGCGGCGCTGGGGATGCCCGACGAGACGGCACTGCGCCGTGCGCTCTCCCTGCT
>CALKHQ010000081.1 GCA_937988735.1 uncultured Alphaproteobacteria bacterium | reverse complement strand
GGCTCGCAGAAGCGAATCCGTCGCACCACGCCGTCGCCGCCGCGCCAGCGGCCCGCTCCGCCGCTGCCGCGCCGGATCGCGAACCGCTCCAGCACCACCGGGAAGCGCCATTCCAGCACTTCCGGGTCGGTGAGCCGCGAGTTGGTCATGTGCGTGTGCACTGCCGATGCGCCGTCGAATCCGTCGCCGGCGCCTGCCCCGCCACACAGGGTCTCATAGTACTGGTAGCGCCCGTTGCCGAATGTCAGGTTGTTCATGGTGCCCTGGGAGCCTGCCATCACGCCGAGCGCGCCGTAGAGCGCATCGACGATGCACTGGCTGGTCTCCACGTTGCCGGCGACGACGGCCGCCGGATGGCGCGGGTTCAGCATCGAGCCTTCCGGTGTCACGATCTCGATCGGCTTGAGGCACCCCTCGTTCAGCGGGATGGCGTCGTCCACCAGCGTGCGGAACACGTAGAGCACCGCCGCGCGGCACACGGCGCGGGGCGCGTTGAAGTTGTCGTCGCGCTGGGGCGAGGTGCCGGTGAAGTCCACGCGGGCACTGCGCCGGGCGCGGTCGATGGTGATGGCCACCCGGATCACGGCGCCGTTGTCCATCGGCAGGGTGAAGGCGCCGTCGCGGAGCACGTCGATCACGCGGCGCACCTGCTCCTCCGCATTGTCCTGGACGTGCCCCATGTAGGCGCGGACCACGTCCAGCCCGTAGTGCGCCACCATGCGGCGCAGCTCCTGCGCACCCTTCTCGCAGGCGGCGATCTGGGCGCGCAGGTCGGCGATGTTCTGGTCCGGGTTGCGCGCCGGATGCGGGCCCGAGGCGAGCAGCGCGCGCATTTCCGCCTCGAGGAACCGGCCGCCGTCCACCAGCAGGTGGTTGTCGATCAGCACGCCTTCGTCCGCCACGGTGCGGCTGTCCGGCGGCATCGAGCCGGGGGTGAGGCCGCCGACGTCCGCGTGGTGGCCGCGGCTGCCGACGAAGAACAGCAGCGTGCCGTCGCTCTCGTCGAACACGGGGGTCACCACGGTGATGTCCGGCAGATGCGTGCCGCCGTTGTAGGGCGCGTTCAGCACGTAGACGTCGCCGGGCTTCATCGTGTCCCGCCGCGCCGCAATGACGGCCTGAACGCTCTCCGACATCGAGCCGAGATGGACCGGTATGTGCGGCGCATTGGCGATGAGCGCGCCGTCGGCGGCGAACAGCGCACAGGAGAAATCCAGCCGCTCCTTGATGTTCACCGAATAGGCGGTGTTCTGCAGCGCGACGCCCATCTGCTCGGCGATGGACATGAACAGGTTGTTGAACACCTCCAGCATCACCGGATCGACGGCGGTGCCGACGGCAGCGGCGCGCACCAGCGGGCGGACGCGGCGGAGGACCAGGTTGCCGGCGGCGTCCACGGTCGCGCGCCAGCCGTCCTCGACCACGGTGGTCGCGTTGTCCTCGGCGACGATCGCCGGCCCGTCCACCGTCGCCCCCGGCCCGAGGGTTGCGCGGCGGAACACGGGAGTCGGCCGCAGCGCGCCGTCGCGCCAGACCTCGACCTCCATCTCCGGCGCCGCGGCGTGCGGCGCGGCCGCCGCGCCCGCATCGGGCAGCGCAACGTCCGAGACGCCGACCGCCTCCACCGACACCGCGTCCACGACCAGCCGCCGCCCGGCCATGACGAAGCCGTACTGCCGGCGGTAGGCGGCGGCGAAGGCCTCGGCCTCCGCGCCGTCGAACGGCACCGGGATCGCGGTGTCGGTGCCCTCGTACTTGAGGTGAACCCGGCGCTCGACCCGGATGCGGTCCGGCGGGAAGCCCTGGGCCGCGAGCTCGGCGACGGCCTCGGCCTCCAGATCGGCGATACGGGCGGCCGCGGCGGCGCGGCCGTCGTCCAGCGGCGCCTCCACCGTCGCCTCGCGCAGGGCTCGGATGTCGGCGAGCCCCATGCCGAAGGCGGAGAGCACGCCGGCGAAGGGGTGGATGAACACGGTGGTCATGCCGAGCGCGTCGGCGACCTGGCAGGCGTGCTGGCCGCCCGCCCCGCCGAAGCAGCCCAGCGCATAGTCGGCGACGTCGTATCCGCGCTGGATCGAGATCTGCTTGATCGCGTTGGCCATGTTCTCGACCGCGATCCGGAGGAAGCCCTCGGCGACCGCGTGCGGGCTGCGGGTGTCGCCGGTGGCGGCGCGGATCTCCGCCGCGAGGTCCGCGAAGCGGCGCGCCACCACCTCGGCGTCCAGCGGCTGGTCGCCGTCGGGGCCGAAAACGGCGGGGAAGAAGGCCGGCTGCACCCGCCCGAGCATGACGTTGGCGTCGGTGACGGTGAGCGGGCCGCCGCGGCGGTAGCAGGCCGGGCCGGGGTCGGCGCCGGCGCTGTCGGGTCCCACGCGGTAGCGGGCGCCGTCGAAGTGGAGGATGGAGCCGCCGCCGGCGGCCACCGTGTGGATGCGCATCATCGGCGCCCGCATCCGCACCCCGGCAACCAGCGTCTCGAACGCCCGCTCGTATTCGCCGTCGAAGTGCGAGACATCGGTCGAGGTGCCGCCCATGTCGAAGCCGATCACCTTGGGGAAGCCGGCGCGGCGCGCGGTCTCGGCGATGCCGACCACGCCGCCCGCGGGGCCGGAGAGGATCGCATCCCTGCCCTGGAACAGCCGGGCGTCGGTGAGGCCGCCGCTGGACTGCATGAACATGAGCCGGGTGCCGCCGAGCGCACCCGCGACCCGGTCCACATAGCGGCGGAGGATCGGCGACAGATAGGCGTCCACCACCGTGGTATCGCCGCGCGACACCAGCTTCATCAGCGGGCTGACCTGGTGGCTGGCGGAGATCTGCGTGAAACCCGCCGCCGCGGCGAGGGCGGCCACGCGGCGCTCGTGGTCCGGCCAGCGCCAGCCGTGCATGAACAGGATGGCGACGGCGTGGAAGCCCTCGGCATGGGCCCGGCGCAGCGCCTCGGCTGCGCCGGCCTCGTCCAGGGGCACCAGCACCTTGCCCTCGGCGGTCACGCGCTCGTCCACCTCCACCACCGCCGCATGCAGCAGCTCCGGCAGCACGATGGCGCGGGCGAACAGGTCCGGCCGGTTCTGGTAGCCGATGCGGAGCGCATCGCCGAAGCCGCGGGTGGTGACCAGCAGCGTCCGCTCGCCCTTGCGCTCCAGCAGCGCATTGGTGGCGACGGTGGTGCCCATCTTCACCGCCTCGATCGCCGCCGCCGGGATGGGAGCGTCGGGCGCAAGGCCGAGCAGGGTGCGGATGCCGTGCAGCGCCGCGTCGGCGTAGCGCCCCGGGTTCTCCGACAGCAGCTTGTGCGTGACGAGCGTCCCGTCCGGCCGCCGGGCGACGATGTCGGTGAAGGTGCCGCCGCGGTCGATCCAGAACTGCCAGCCCGCTGCGGTGTCGCCCATGCGCCCTGCCCCTCCCCTCGCTGCCGTCGGCAAGGCCGGGTATATCAGCAGGCATCGCGGTGCGTCACCGCCCGCAACCAACCGCCGCCCTGCGCGTTCCCGGTGCCAGCCATGCCCCGCGAAGATCGCCCGTGACCGACATTCCGCTCACGCTGCTGGTGCTGGGCCTGCTCGCCGCGGCGCTGCTGCTGGCGTGGGGAGCGGCGCACCTGCTGCGCCGCCTGTCGCTGACCGCAGTGCAGCGGCTGCCGCCGGTGCTGCGCTGGCTGGCGCGCCAGCGGCTGGTGGCGCGGGTAGCCGAGGGCCTGTCGCGGCGCTTTCCACGCACCGCGGCGTTCGTCGCCGACCGCTTCCGCACCGACCGCTTCGCCGGGCTGCCGCTGACGCTGGTCGCCGCGGCCGCCGCCTACCTTGCCGCGCTCCTGGGCGGGCTGGTCGAGGAGCTGCTGGAGGCGGAGGAAATCGTGGCGGTGGACGAGGCGGTCAACGACGCCTTCACCCCCTACCGCGTGGCGCCGCTGGTGCAGATCGTCGGCTGGATCACCCGGCTTGCCGACAGCGCATCGCTCACCGCCGTCGCCGCGGTCACCAGCGCCTTCCTGCTGTCCTTCCACGCCGCCCGGCTGCTGCTGCCGCTGTGGGTCACGGTGCTGGGGGCCAACATCTCCACCTGGGCCGGCAAGTTCGCCTTCGACCGGCCGCGGCCGGAGTTCGTGACCGAGGTGACCGCGATCTCCGCCTCCTTCCCCAGCGGGCACGCGACCGGGGCGATGGCGGTGTACGGCTTCATCGCCTATCTGCTGGCGCGCGACCGGTCGCGGGCGCGCACCCGCTTCGAGATCCTGTTCTGGAGCGCGGCCCTGATCGCGGTGATCGCGCTGAGCCGGATGTACCTCAGCGTCCACTTCGCCTCCGACGTCGCCGCGGGACTGCTGGTCGGGGGCTTCTGGCTGCTGGTGGGGATCGCGATCACGGAACTGCGGCGCACCGGGCGGCCGCATTGACAGGGCCAAGGGGGCATGATTTGTAGCCCCGAGGGGTATACCCCGGCAGAACGGCCAGAGATCGCGAATCCGTGTCAATCTGGGGGAAGTTGTTCGGCGCCGCCGCCGGCTTCGCCATCGGCGGGCCGCTGGGCGCCCTGATCGGCGGCATCGGCGGGCACGTCGCCGACGTGATCCAGCGCGCGCCGCGCGAGCCGGCGCGCAACGACAGCCGGTTCGGCGACACCGAGACCCCGCCCGACCCCGGCGTCGGCCACGACATGCGCACAGCGCAGAAGCCGGTGGCGTTCACCATCGCGGTGATCGCACTCGGCGCCAAGCTGGCCAAGGCCGACGGGCTGGTGACCCGGGACGAGGTCGCGGCGTTCAAGCAGATCTTCCACGTGCCGGCCCACGAGGCGAAGAACGTCGGCCGGCTGTTCAACCTCGCCCGCCGCGACGCGCGCGGCTACGAGCCCTATGCCCGCCAGATCGCGCGGATGTTCCAGGACAATCCGGCGGTGCTGGAAGAGCTGCTGAACGCGCTGTTCCACATCGCCATGGCCGACGGCAAGGTGGGCGACGAGGAGCTGATCTTCCTCTATTCGGTCGCCACCATCTTCGGCTTCGACCGGGCGCGGTTCGAACGCATCCGCGCCGCCTGGCTGGGCGGGGAGCGGGAACCCGACGATCCCTATGCAGTTCTCGGCCTCAGGCCGACGGCGACCAACGAGGAGGTGAAGGCGGCCTATCGCCGTCTGGTTCGCGAAAACCACCCGGATGCGCTGGTCGCCCAGGGCATGCCCGAAGACTTCATCGCGCTGGCCAACGAGACGCTGGCGAAGATCAACGACGCGCACGATCGCATCCGCAAGGAACGCGGACTGAGCTGACCGATGGCAGCACCTCCCCTCCTGTCGCTGCGGCAGGTGTCGCTGACGCTCGGCGGCAGCCGCCTGTTCGACAATGTCGATCTCCATCTCACCGCCGGCGACCGGGCGGCCCTCGTCGGCCGCAACGGCGCGGGCAAGTCCACGCTGTTCCGGCTGCTGACCGGCGAGATCGCGCCGGATGCCGGCAGCCGCTTCGCCCAGCCGGGGATCCGCATCGGCGTGCTGGCCCAGGAGCCGCCGGCCCCAGGCGACGGGACCGTCGCCGCCTATGCCGGCGCGGGCCGGAGCGCCGAGCCGCACGAGGTCGAGGCCGCGCTGCACGGGCTGGGGCTGGACCCGGAGCGCCGCGCCGCCACGCTGTCCGGCGGCGAGCTGCGCCGGGCGGCGCTGGCCCGCGCGCTGGTCGAGGGCGGCGACGTGCTGCTGCTCGACGAGCCGACCAACCACCTGGACATCCCGACCATCGAGTGGCTGGAGGGGACGCTCCGCGCCTTCCGCGGCGCACTGCTGGTGGTGAGCCACGACCGCGCCTTCCTGCGCGCCGTCACCAACCGCATGGTGTGGATCGACAGCCGCGAGCTTTTCGTCACCGCCCGCGGCTTCACCGCCTTCGAGGACTGGCAGGAGGAGATCGCGGCGGAGCGCGAGGCCGAGGCGGCGCGGGTGGACCAGCACCTGAAGGCGGAGGAACGCTACCGGCTGCGCGGCGTCACCGCCCGGCGGCGGCGCAACCAGCGGCGGCTGGCGCTGCTGGCCGAGCTGCGCCAGCAGGTCGCGGCGCGGCGGACCGGGCTCGGCGACCGCACCGCCATCGCCGCCACCGCGGCCGGCCCCGGGCCGAAGCTGGTGATCGAGGCGGAGGGGCTGGCGAAGCGCTTCGGCGAGACGGTGATCGCCAGCGGCTTCTCCACCCGCATCCTGCGCGGCGACCGGGTGGGCGTGATCGGCCCCAACGGCGCCGGCAAGACCACGCTGATCCGGATGCTGATCGGCGAGGAACAGCCGGACGCGGGCACGGTGAAGCGGGCGCAGGGGCTGGCGATCGCCTATTTCGACCAGCGCCGCGAGCAGCTCGACCCGGCGAAGACGCCGTGGCAGGTGCTGTGCCCCGACGGCGGCGACACCGTCTTCGTCGACGGCAAGCCGCGGCACGTCGTCTCCTACCTGAAGGACTACCTGTTCGACGAACGGGCGGCGCATGCGCGGGTCTCGACCCTCTCCGGGGGCGAGCGGGCGCGGCTGCTGCTCGCACGCAAGCTCGCCGCCCCGTCCGACCTGCTGGTGCTGGACGAGCCGACCAACGACCTCGACATGGAGACGCTGGACGTGCTGCAGGAGGCGCTGTCGGACTATGCCGGCACGCTGATCCTGGTGAGCCACGACCGCGACTTCCTCGACCGGCTGGTCACCCAGACCATCGCGGTGGAAGGCGGCGGGCGGATCGAGGAATACCCCGGCGGCTACAGCGACTGGCTGGCCCAGCGCCCGGCGCAGGCGGCGGCCGAGAAGGCGCCGGCGAAGCCGAAGCGGGAGGAGGCCCGGCCGCGGCCGGCCGCCGGCAAGCTCTCGTACAAGGAACAGCGCGAGCTCGACGAGCTGCCGGACCGGATCGCGGCTCTCACCGCGAAGGTCGCGGCGCTGGAGGCCGAGCTGGCCGATCCCGCCCTGTTCGGCCGCGACCAGAAGCGCTACCAGCAGCTCGTCGCCGCGCTGTCGGAGACGGCGGCGGAGCTGGAGCAGGCGGAGACCCGCTGGCTGGAGCTCGAGGAGAAGCGGGAGGCGCTGGCCGCCGGGCGGGCCGGCGCATGAAGGCAACCGACGCCGCCATCCTCGCCCTCGTCATCCTGCTGTGGGGCGGCAGCCTGCCGGTGGCGAAGATCGGCTTCGAGGTGTTCCCGCCGCTGCTGCTGATGACGCTGCGCTTCGGCCTCGTCGCCGTGGCGCTGGCGCCGTTCTACCGGATGCCGCGGGAGCGGCTGAAGGACGTGCTGCTGCTGTCGGTGGTGCTGGGCTCGCTCCACTTCGGCTGCATGTTCTACGGCCTCCAGGAGGTCGAGGCCGGCACGGCCTCGCTGCTGACCCAGGTGCAGGTGCCGTTCTCGGCGATGCTGGCCGCGCTGTTCCTGAACGATCCCATCGGCTGGCGGCGCGCCGGCGGCATGGTGGTCGCCTTCGCCGGCGTGGTGGTGATCGGCGGCGAGCCGAACCTGGGCGACAGCCTGCTCCATGTCGGCCTGATCCTGCTCGCGGCGCTGGCCTGGGCGTTCGGCGCCTTCCACGTCAAGCGCATGTCGGGACCGGGCGGCCAGCCGCCGAACGGCCACATGCTGAACGGCTGGATCGCCGTCTTCGCCACCCCGCAGATGCTGGCGCTGACGCTGCTGGTGGAGGACGGGCAGTGGGAGGCCCTGACCGCGCCGGACTGGCGCGGCTGGTTCGCCGCCGCCTACATGGCGGTCGCGGTCGTCATCATCGGCTACGGCCAGTGGTACCGGATGCTCGCCCGCTACACCCTGAACCAGGTGATGCCGGTGATGCTGCTGGTGCCGGTGATGGGCGTCGTCGGCGGCATCCTGCTGCTGGGCGAACCGCTGACCTGGC
>CALKHQ010000080.1 GCA_937988735.1 uncultured Alphaproteobacteria bacterium | reverse complement strand
CGGCTTCGGAGAGGGGACGCGGCGCCGTCGGCGGCAGGCGGGGGCCGCTGATGGCGGCGACGGCGGCATTGCCGATGCCGCGGCTGCGGCGCAGGAAACGGAAGAAGCTGCGGACGACGGAAAGCGCGCGCGCGTTGGACGTCCGGGCGAGCCCGCTCCCGTGGCGCGCCGCGAGCCACGCGCGGATGTCGGCGGGGCGCAGGTCGGCAAGTGCCTGCAGATCGACCGCGCTGCCCAGATGATCGGCGAGGAAGCGGGTGAAGGAAAGGAGGTCCCGCCGATAGGCCTCGCAGCTGTGGCGGGAGTAGTTGCGCTCCGCGCCCAGCCAGCGCTGCCAGTCTTCTACCGTTGCGAGAAGATCCGGCGCGAGCCACGCAAGAGTGGCTGCGGGCGAATTCGGCGGTCCGTCCTTCACCCTGCGCTTCACCATCTGGCGGGCTCGCACCCTTGTCCTCCTCGGCCGTCGCGCCGGGAGAGCGGTGACTGGGCCGCTCCTTTCAATTGAACGGTATGCATCAGATGCATGGCTGGTCTGCGATCGGAAGGGATGCAAATGTAGCGGGCAGATGTCATTTATAACGCGCTTCGGCTCGGCGGGTCGCTGACCCGCTGGGCAGATTGGGTCGCTTTCGATCCATCATGTCTCCCAGACGTGAAGCCTCCCTGTGACTTGGACCGGCGGTCGCAAGACCGCCGGTTTTTTTCAAATCGATTCGAATGCCGGAAGTCCGCGGCCTTGTCGTGGCGTCCGGCCCGATTGAAACAGGGCGCCGCACCGTACGGCGCAGACCGGCAACCTGGTGTCCCCATCTTCCCGCCGAGACCGACATTGGCACCGGCGAGGAGGGCAAAACGATGCTGGCCGATCCGCTCCCCAGACTGCGACGGTTCGTCGCTATGCATCCATTGCATCGCTCAAACGGCACCGACGGTCGCTCGTCATCGTGCCGCCCGGCACTCGTGCACCGCCAGGAGGGGAGGAAGCGCAGGCCATGAACACCACGCATCATCCGCTCGCGCGGCGGGAATCGGTTCCCGGGCATCTGCTGCGCGCGTTCGCCGGGCTGCTGCTGGCCTGGGACGAGGCCCTGCGTCACCGTCGGGACCGCGCGCATCTGGAGAGCCTGCCCGACTATCTGCTCAGGGACGTCGGGCTGGACCGCGCCGGCCCGGGCCGCGCGGCGCCGGACCGGAGCTGAGGCGGCCCGGGCCGCGGCCGGCCCCGGCTTCGGGCGTCAGATGTGGATGGCGCGCCCATCGACCGCCAGCGCCGCCTCCTTCACCGCCTCGTTCAGGGTGGGATGGGCGTGGCAGGTGCGGGCAATGTCCTCGGCGGAGGCGCCGAACTCCATCGCCATCACCACCTCGTGGATCATGGTGCCCGCGTCCGGGCCCAGGATGTGGGCGCCGAGCACCCGGTCGGTCTTCGCGTCGGCGATGATCTTCACCACGCCGTCGGTGTCGGCGTTGGTCTTGGCCCGCGAGTTGGCGGTGAAGGGGAACTTGCCGACCCGGTAGGCGATGCCGGCGTCCTTGAGCTGCTCCTCGGTCTTGCCGACGGAAGCCACCTCCGGCCACGTGTAGACGATGCCGGGGATGACGTCGTAGTTCACGTGCGCCTTCTCGCCGCCCAGGATCTCGGCGACGGCGACGCCTTCTTCCTCCGCCTTGTGGGCGAGCATCGGCCCCGGGATGCAGTCGCCGATGGCGTAGATGCCCGGCACGCTGGTCTGGAACGCCTCGTCGACCTCGATGAAGCCGCGGTTGTCGCGCCGGATGCCGAGCTCCTCGATGCCGAGCCCGTTGACGTAGGGGCGGCGGCCGATCGCCACCAGCACGACATCCGCCTCCATCGTCTCCGCATCGCCGCCCTTCGCCGGCTCCAGCGTCAGGGTGACGCCGGAATCGGTCGCCGTCGCGGCCGTGACCTTGGTGCCGAGCCGGAACTTGAAGCCCTGCTTGGTCAGCACGCGCTGGAACAGCTTGGCGATCTCGCCGTCCATGCCGGGGGTGATGCGGTCCAGGAACTCGACCACAGTGACCTCGGCCCCCAGCCGGCGCCATACCGAGCCGAGCTCGAGCCCGATGTAGCCGGCGCCGATCACCACCAGGTGCTTCGGCACGCTCTTCAGCGTCAGCGCGCCGGTGGAGGTTACGATCCGCTGTTCGTCGATCTCGACGCCGGGAAGCGGGGTGGACTCCGACCCGGTGGCGATCACGATCGACTGGGCGGTGAGCGTCGAGTGCTGGCCCTTGCCGTCGGTGACCCGCACCCGGCCCGGCTCGAGGATGCGGCCCTCGCCCTCGATCCACTCGATGTCGTTCTTGTCGAACAGGAAGGTGATGCCCTTGGTCAGGTCCTTCACCACCTTGTCCTTGCGGGCAAGCATCGCCGCGAGGTCGAGTTCGACCGCGCCCACCTTGACGCCGTGGGCGGCAAGCTCCTGCGCCTCGGCATATTTCTCCGACGACTGCAGCAGCGCCTTGGACGGGATGCAGCCGACATTGAGGCAGGTGCCGCCGAGGGTGGAACGCTTCTCGATCACGCCGACCGCGAGGCCGAGCTGGGCCGCCCGGATGGCCGAGACGTAGCCGCCCGGCCCCGCGCCGATGTAGAGCACGTCGAAGTCGGTATCGGCCATCGGTCAGTCCCCTTGTCCCCTTGGTCGTGTTGGTCGTCGTGGCGGGATGGTCGCGAACATGCCGCATGTGCAGCGCCCGGGCAAGGCGGGCGGCGATTTGCTTTTCATGCAGATCAGCCTTGCATCGAGGCGGCCCGATTTCGTTGTGCAACTGCGAACAAAGCTGTTGCGCAGTGCAGCAGAAGGTCCAAATATGATCACAACGCCGTTCAGGAAATGGGCGTCTGCACCCGCAGCGTGCAGATCCCGGGGATGACGACACAAGGAGAGAAGACAATGACGCAGGCAGACTGCGGCGCCCTCATCCGCGCGCTGCGCGAGCAGGCCGGCATCACCCAGGCGGAGCTCGCTGAGTCCCTGCTGCGCGACCCGGCCGAGGTAGCGGCGATCGAGATGGGCGACCTGCCGGTGGACGGACGCGATGCGCGCCGGCTGGCCCGGGTGTTCGGTCTGGACCGGGACCAGGTGCGGGCGCTGACCGCCAGCGCCGGCGAGGTCGAGACGCGCGCCGCCGCCTGATCCCCTTTTCCCGGCCGCGGGACACCGCGGCGGGGTGCTCGGCCGTTGACCCTGTCCGAAGCCGCCGATATGGTCCGCCGCACCGCGGCCGCCGGGCGGCCGAAAACGAAAATCCCAGACGGCGCAACGGCATGGCCGCTCCCAGCTTTCAGGATCTGATCCTCCGCCTGCAGCACTACTGGGCGCGACAGGGCTGCGTGATACTGCAGCCCTACGACGTGGAAATGGGGGCCGGTACCTTCCACCCGGCGACGACCCTGCGCGCCCTCGGCCCGGAGCCGTGGCGCGCGGCCTATGTCCAGCCGTCGCGACGACCGAAGGACGGCCGCTACGGCGACAATCCGAACCGGCTGCAGCACTACTACCAGTTCCAGGTGATCCTGAAGCCGGCGCCGGAGGACAGCCAGCAGCTCTATCTCGACTCGCTCCGGGAACTCGGCATCGACCCGCTCGCCCACGACATCCGCTTCGTCGAGGACGACTGGGAAAGCCCCACTCTGGGTGCCTGGGGCCTGGGCTGGGAGATCTGGTGCGACGGGATGGAGGTGTCGCAGTACACCTACTTCCAGCAGGTCGGCGGCATCGAGTGCAACCCGACCTCGACCGAGCTCACCTACGGTCTCGAGCGCCTGGCGATGTACGTGCAGGGCGTGGACAACGTCTACGATCTCGCGTTCAACGATGCCGGCACCACCTACGGCGACGTGTTCCGGCAGAACGAGGTCGAGTTCTCCGGCTTCAACTTCGAGCACGCCGATACCGAGCTCCTGTTCCGGCATTTCACCGATGCGGAGAAGGAGTGCCGGGCGCTGCTCGCCGCCGGGCTGCCGCTGCCAGCCTACGACCAGTGCATCAAGGCCAGCCACCAGTTCAACCTGCTGGATGCGCGCGGCGTGATCTCGGTGACCGAGCGCCAGGCCTACATCGGCCGCGTCCGCGCCCTCGCCAAGGCCTGCGCCGAAGCCTGGCTCGAAAGCCGCGGCCATCGGGTGGAGACCGCCTGATGCAGCCCGCCATCGTTGCGCTTCCCTGCATGGCGGGGGAGGGCCGGGGAGAGGGTCCCGGCACCGTTGCCAGCCTCCGCGCGGGCCCGTCGGCAGGAGTGCGTGCTCATGGCTGAGTTCCTGCTGGAGATCTTCAGCGAGGAGATCCCCTCGCGCATGCAGCGGCGAGCGGCGGAAGATCTGAAGGGGCTGATCACCGAGGGCCTGAAGGCATCGTCGCTCGCGTTCGGGCGGGCAGAGGCGTTCGTCACGCCGCGGCGGCTGACTCTGGTCGTGGACGGGCTGCCGGTGGCGCAGCCGGACGTGGCGGAGGAGCGGAAGGGGCCGCGGGTCGGCGCGCCGGAGCAGGCGATGCAGGGCTTCCTGCGCTCGGTCGGGATGACTCTCGACCAGCTCGAGCAGCGCGACGTCAAGGGCACCCCCTTCTGGTTCGCCGTCATCCAGCGGCGGGGCCGGCCGACGACGGAGATCCTGCGCGAGCTGATCGGCGATGCGCTCGCCCGCCTGCCGTGGCCGAAGTCGATGAAGGCCGGCTGGGGCGAGGTCCGGTGGGTGCGGCCGCTGCACCAGGTGCTGGCGCTGTTCGACGGCGCCCCGCTGGGCGGG
This sequence comes from uncultured Alphaproteobacteria bacterium, assembly GCA_937988735.1. GTDB lineage: Bacteria > Pseudomonadota > Alphaproteobacteria > CALKHQ01 > CALKHQ01 > CALKHQ01. Next base: position 2,777 of record CALKHQ010000080.1, on the reverse strand, counting down.
GCGCTGCACGGCGTGCCGCTGGTGGACTTCACCTATGGTCATCGCTTCATGGCGCCGGATCGCATCACGGTGTCCGGCTTCGCCGACTACTGCGAGAAGCTGCGCGCGGCGAAGGTGGTGCTCGACAGCGAGGAGCGCGGCCGCCTGATCGCGGAACAGGCCCGTGCGCTGGCTGCGGCCGAGGGGCTGACCGCCGACCTGGACCCCGGGCTGATCGCCGAGAACGCCGGTCTGGTCGAATGGCCGGTGGTGCTGATGGGCCGGATCGACGACGCATTCATGCGGGTGCCGCCGGAGGTGCTGCGCACCACCATGGCCGCCAACCAGAAGTATCTGACGCTGCGCAATGCCGACGGCACGATGGCGCCGCGATTCCTGCTGGTCGCGAACCTGGAGGCGGCGGACGGCGGCAAGGCGATCGTCGCCGGCAACGAGCGCGTCCTGCGCGCGCGCCTCTCCGACGCCGCCTTCTTCTGGGACCAGGACCGCAGGCAGAGCCTGGAAAGCCGGCTGCCGGCGCTCAACGACATCGTGTTCCACGCGAAGCTGGGCACGGTCGGCGAGCGGGTGGACCGGATCGAGGCGCTGGCGGTCGCGATCGCCGAGCACGTTCCGGGCGCCGACAAGACGCTGGTGCGCTCCGCCGCGCGCCTCGCCAAGGCCGACCTCGTCACCGGCATGGTCGGCGAGTTCCCGGAGCTGCAGGGCATCATGGGCCGCTACTACGCCCTGGATGCCGGCGAGCCAGGGGAGGTGGCGGAGGCCATCGCAGCCCACTACTCGCCGGCGGGGCCGGGTGATCCGTGCCCGAAGGCGCCGGTCAGCGTGGCGGTTGCGCTGGCGGACAAGTTCGACGTCCTTGCCGGCTTCTGGGCGATCGACGAGAAGCCGACCGGCTCGAAGGATCCGTACGCCCTGCGCCGGGCGGCGCTGGGCATCATCAGGCTGGTGCTGGAGAACGGGCTGCGCCTGCCCCTGAAGCGGATGTTCGCGGCCGCGCTCGCCGCCTATCCGGCGGTGGTGACGAAGGCGACGGACTGCGCGGCCGTCGCCGAGGACCTGCTCAGCTTCTTCGCCGAGCGCCTCAAGGTGCATCTCAAGACGGAAGGCGTGCCGCACGATCACATCGGCGCGGTGTTTGCCCGCACCGCGGACGACGATCTGGTGCGGCTGCTGGCGCGCGTGCGCGCGCTCGGCGCCTTCCTCTCCGGCGAGGATGGCGCGAACTTGCTGGTCGCCTACCGCAGGGCCGCCAACATCCTCCGCATCGAGGAGAAGAAGGACGGCTGCAGCTATCCGGCTCCGGCCGATGCGGGCCTGTTCGCGCAGCCGGAGGAGCGGGCGCTGAAGGCCGCCCTCGAATCGGCGGCCGCGGCGACGACGGTAGCCCTCGCGGCCGAGGACTTCACCGGCGCGATGGCCGCGCTCGCCACCCTGCGTGCGCCCGTGGACACCTTCTTCGAGGCGGTGACCGTCAACGTTGCGGACGCGGCGCTGCGTGCCAACCGGCTGCGGCTGCTGGCCGAGATCCGCGATGTGATGGATGCAATTGCGGACTTCTCGCAGATCGCGGGATGATCGCGCCATGAACGCCGTCGCCAGGGAATCATCGCTCGTTCACGCGAACGGTCCGATCCGGACCGACCTCAAGCTCATCGCCGACATGGTGCCGACCGGCGCGCGCGTGCTCGATATCGGCTGCAGCGACGGCGCGTTGCTCGACCATCTGGTGCGCCACAAGGACGTGGACGGCCGCGGGCTGGAGCTGAGCCAGGACATGGTGGCGGCGGCGATCGCCCGCGGCCTGTCGGTCATCCAGGGCGACGCCGACACCGACCTCGACGACTACCCCGACGACGCCTTCGACATCTGCATCCTCAGCCAGACCATCCAGGCCACCCGGGCGCCGAAGCACGTGCTCGGCAACCTGGTCCGGATCGGGCGGCGGGCGATCGTGTCGCTGCCCAACTTCGGCTCGCTGGCACTGCGGCTGCACCTGCTGTTCAAGGGGCGGATGCCGGTCACCCCGACCCTGCCGCAGACCTGGTACGACACCCAGAACATCCATTTCTGCACCATCAGCGATTTCGTGGCGCTGACCCGGGAGATGCAGATCCGCATCGAGCGCAGCGTGGGGCTGGACAACCGGGGCCGTGTCACCCGCAAGGACGCCACCAGCCGCTGGGCCAACATGTTCTGCGACCAGGCGATCTTCCTGCTGTCCCGCTGACCCGCGGACGCGACCCCTCGTCGCGCGTCTCTCCGTCTACAGCCGTTTCCCTTCCGGTTCGCCCCACGCGCCGTCGTGCATCTGCGGGGGAAACTCATTCGCACATTCATCGGCGCACTTGCGAATGCGAATGCGAATAACTTGCATTTCGGATCGGGAAGCGATAGCGGAGAGCGCCGGGGGAACCCATCGGCACGGGAACGTCAGTGATGACGGGGGGAGGAAAGATGGCACACGGGGCAGGACTGGCTCTGGCGCTGGGGTTGCTGGCGATGGCGCCCGCGGGGGCGGTTGCGCAGGAGGCGCCGGCGGAGGAGGCGGCAGCCACCGTCCGGGTCGAGCTGAACCGGCTCGAGCCGGTGGCGAATGCCTGCCAGCCCTATCTCGTGTTCGAGAACAGAACCGCGTATGCGCTGTCGTCGCTCAAGCTCGACCTCGTGCTGTTCGACGCCGACGGAATTGTGGCCGACCGGCTCGCGGTCGAGGCCGCGCCGCTGCCCGCGGGCAAGACCAGCCTGGTGGTGTTCCGGGTGCCGTCGCTGGCCTG
>CALKHQ010000079.1 GCA_937988735.1 uncultured Alphaproteobacteria bacterium | reverse complement strand
AGCGCTCGGCGAAGGACGGGATGATCACAACCACCTGCCGGCCGGCCATGTCCGGCCGCTTCGCCACCTCCACCCCGGCAACGAGCGCGGCACCCGAGGAGATGCCCACGGGCAGGCCCTCCAGCCGGGCGATGCGGCGCGCCATGGCGAAGGCGGCCTCGTTGCCGACCCGGATCACCTCGTCGTAGATGCCGGTGTTGAGGATCGGCGGCACGAAGCCCGCGCCGATGCCCTGGATGCGGTGCGGCCCCGGGTCGCCGCCGGAGAGCACCGGACTGTCCTCCGGCTCCACCGCGATCATCTGCACCGTTGGCTTGCGCGCCTTCAGCACCTCGCCCACGCCGGTGATGGTGCCGCCGGTGCCGACGCCGGCGACGACCGCATCGACGCCACCGGCCGTGTCCCGCCACAGCTCTTCCGCCGTCGTCAGCCGGTGGACTTCGGGGTTGGCGGGGTTCTCGAACTGCTGCGGCATCACCGCGTCCGGGGTCTCCGCCAGGATCTGGCGCGCGGTCTCGATCGCGCCGCGCATGCCGCGTGCGCCCTCCGTCAGCACCAGCTCGGCGCCCAGCAGCGCCAGCATCTTCCGCCGCTCGAGCGACATCGTCTCCGGCATCACCAGGATCAGCCGGTAGCCCCTGGCCGCGGCGGCGAAGGCGAGCGCGATGCCGGTGTTGCCGCTGGTCGGCTCGACCAGGGTGGTACGGCCGGGGGCAATACGGCCCTCGCGCTCCATCGCGTCGATCATCGCCACGCCGATACGGTCCTTGACCGAGCCGAGCGGGTTGAAGAACTCGAGCTTGGCAAGCAGCTCCGCCTTCAGCCTCTCCTCGGCCGTCAGCCGCGGCAGGCGGACCAGCGGGGTGCCGCCGACGGTGGCGAGGAAGCTGTCGTAGATGCGGCCACGCGCCTCGGCGTAGCGGCCCGTGGAGTCGGCGTCGGCCATCCCTGTCTCCGTGCTGTGAGCGCCAGACGTTAGCAGATGGCGCCGCCGGCACGCACGGGCAATGCAGGCGGGACGCGGGCGCTCAGAGGTGCGCGACCGCGTCCGTCGGCTGGGGGGCGACGCCGCTCCGCATCGCCTGCTCGCAGAGATCCTCGATGGTGATCTCGTCGAGCTCGTTCAGCAGGGACTCGTGCATCCGCTCCCACATCGGGACGATGACGCGTTGCGCCATCGAGGAGCCGGCGTGGGTCTCGCCGACGCCATCGCCGTCGTCCATGTCGGCGAGAACACGGGTGATCTCGCCGAGGGTGATGCGCCCGCGGTCCCGGGCGAGGCGGTACCCGCCGCGGGGACCGCGCACACCCACCAGGATCTTGGCGCGGACCAGGCGCTGCAGCACCTGCTCCAGATACCGGCGCGGCACGCCCTGCCGCTCCGTGAGGTCCGCGCTCTGCACCGGAGCCGGGCCGGACCGCATGGCGATGTCAACCACCGCCTCATAGGCGCACAACAGTTTTCTTGGAGTCTTCAGCATGGATGAACCGCTTCAGTAAAAAGGTTTGCAAAAAATCACTTCAGTCCGGTGGATCCGAACCCGCCGGTCGCCCTGCCGGACTCCGGCAGGGCATCGACGCATTCCCAGCGCAGCCGGACGACCGGTGCGACCACCATCTGCGCGATCCGCATGCCACGGGAAACGATGAATGGTTCTGCGCCCGTATTGAGCATGATGACCTTCACCTCCCCTCTGTAATCGGCGTCGATGGTGCCCGGACTGTTCAGCACCGTGACGCCGTGATTGAGCGCGAGGCCTGACCTCGGCCTCACCTGCGCCTCGTAGCCCTCCGGCAACGCGATCGCGAGCCCCGTCGGCACCAGCCGCCGCTCCCCGGGCGGGATGGTGAGCGGCTCGTCCACGGCCGCCGTGAGATCGACGCCGGCCGAGCCCGCGGTGGCGTAGTCCGGGAGCGGCAGGTCGCGGGCGTGGTCGAGGCGGACGACCGCGACCGGAACAGTGCCGCTCATGCAGCACCCGGCCCGCCGGCGTCCCGGCGGGCAAAATGGTCGGCGATGCGGTGCACCAGCCGCGCCGCCACGGCCACCTTGTCCATGGCCGGCCAGCGGTCCTCGCCGTCGTCGGTGATCAGGCTGACGGTGTTGGTGCTGCCGCCGAAGGTGCCGGTGCCGGGTGCCACGCTGTTCGCGACGATCCAGTCGCACTTCTTCGCATTGCGCTTGGCCGCGGCGTTGGCCGAAATGTCGGCCGTCTCCGCGGCGAAACCGATGACGAGCTCCGGCCGCTTCTCCGCCAGGTCGGCGATCTCCGCCAGGATGTCGGGATTGGTGGCGAGCGCGATCGCCGGCGGCGGCGCGCCGTTCGCCTTCTTGATCTTTTCCGGGGCGACCTGCGCGGGGCGCCAGTCGGCAACCGCCGCGGCGAACACGGCGACGTCGCAGGGCAGTGCCGCGAGGCACGCGTCCCGCATCTCGGCGGCGGTCTCGACCGCGATCGTCTCGACGCCCAGCGGCGGGGACAGCGTGGTCGGGCCGCTCACCAGCGTGACCGCGGCGCCGTAGCCGGCCAGCGCCCCGGCGATGGCATGGCCCTGGCGGCCGGAGGAGCGGTTGGCGAGGTAGCGCACGGGGTCCAGCGGCTCGTGCGTCGGGCCGCTGGTCACCAGCGCCCGCCGGCCGTCGAGCGGCCGCGCCGCGATCCACGGGGCCGCCGGCTTCGCCGGATAGAGGTGGAGCCACGCCTCGACGGCGGCGACGATGTCGGCGGGCTCGGCCAGCCGGCCGTAGCCGTATTCGCCGCAGGCCATCTCGCCCTCGACCGGGCCGAGCACGCGCACGCCGCGGGAAACAAGGGTGGCGATGTTGGTGCGGGTCGCCGGGTGCTCCCACATCCGCACGTTCATCGCCGGCGCCACCATCACCGGCGCGTCGGTGGCCAGCAGCACGGTGGAGGCGAGGTCGTCGGCGAGCCCGTGCGCCATCTTGGCCAGCAGGTCGGCGGTGGCGGGCATCACCAGGATCAGGTCGGCATCGCGCGACAGCTCGATGTGCCCCATCTCGGCCTCGTCGGTGAGGTCGAACAGGTCCGAATAAACCTTGTCCTCGGTGAGCGCGCCGACGGCGAGCGGGGTCACGAACTCCTGCGCCGCACGGGTCAGCACGGCCCGGGTCCGCACGCCCAGCCGGCGGAACAGCCGGATCGCCTCCAGTGCCTTGTAAGCGGCGATTCCGCCGCCCACGACGATCAGGACCATACGGTCCGGCTGCATGGTGCCTCCTCAGATGCCGGGGGCTGCATCGCGCCACGCAACACAATGGTAATCTGGTTGCGGGGACAAGGCAAACCCGCCATCGCGAGCCGATCCCCGACGATGCGCCCGGCGCGCCATCCGCTCAGGTCCAGGCCGCAATGGCGATCGCCACCGCGACGATGCTGAGCGCGGAGGCCGCGCCGAGCAGATAGGCGGCGAGCCAGCGGCTGCGCGGCTGCGGGCGGATGCCGGCGAGCTGGCGCAGCGACTCGGGGTGCAGGCGCAGGCCGTAGGCTGCCGCTTCCTCGACCAGCGAGGCCGCGCTGCCGATCAGCTGCGGCGCCGCGCGCGCTGCGTCCAGCGCCTCGCGCGCGGCCTCGGCCATCCGCGCCTCAGGGCCGAAGGCGTCGCGCATCCAGGTCTCGATCAGGGGCCGGGCCAGCTCCCAGATGTTCACCCGCCGGTCCAGCGCCATGCCCATGCCCTCGGCCATCAGCATGGTCTTCTGCAGCAGCAGCAGCTGGGGCTGCACCTCCATGCGGAAGGTGCGGGCCACCTGGAACAGCTGGCCGAGCACGCGGGCGAGCGAGATCTCGTGGGTCGGCTTGCCGAAGATGGGCGCGCCGATCGAGCGGCAGGCCTGGGCGAAGACCTCGACGTTGGCATCCGGCGGAACGTAGCCCGCGCGCCACTGCACCTCGGCGACGCGGTAGTAGTCGCCGCGCAGGAAGGCGACCAGCAGCTCGGCGAGATAGACCCGGTCCTTGCGCGCCAGCCGCCCCATGATGCCGAAGTCGATCGGCACCACCGTGCCGTCGGCGGTGACGAAGGCGTTGCCGCCGTGCATGTCGGCATGGAAGAAGCCGTCGCGGAACACCTGGTAGAAGAAGGTCTCGGCGCACTTCTGCAGCACCTTGCCCGGATCGTGGCCGGCGGCGATCAGCGCCTCGCGGTCGTCGATCCTTACCCCTTCCACCCGCTCCTGGGTCAGCACCCGGCGCGCCGTCCGGTCCCAGTCGATCCGCGGCGTGCGGTAGCCCTTGTCGTCGGCGAAGTTCTGGCCCAGCTCGTCGGCGGCGGCCGCCTCCATCCGCAGGTCCATCTCGATCC
>CALKHQ010000078.1 GCA_937988735.1 uncultured Alphaproteobacteria bacterium | reverse complement strand
AACCTCGCCCGGATCGCGGAGCGGCTGGGCGATTTCGCCACCGCGCGCGACGCCTGGGCGCGACTCGCCGATCCCGAGGCCCGCGTCGGGCTGCTGAGGGCCCTGCTGGAGCTGCGCGACCCCGCCGCAGAGCCGCTGCGACAGGCGCTGTGGGTCGAGCCGGCGCTGCGCCCGCTGGTGCTGCGCGCGATCACCGCGACCAGCGCCGGACGGCTGCCGCTCGATGCCCGTCAGGCGTAGCCCAGTTCGCGCAGCAGGCCGACCATCACGCCACCGTCGGCGTTGGCGTCGGCCGGATTGACCCCGCCGTTCTCGCGGATCACCTGCTCCGGGTCGCGCCGGATCCGTCCGAGCCGGCCTTCGAGATAGGCGCCGAGCCGCCGCGACTCGTCGACCACCGCCTGGCCCGCCGGTCGGCGCGCGGCATCGTACCGCTGCAGCGCCGCCTCCACCGTCGGCTCCTCGTTGAGGGCCGCGGCCAGCTCCATGGCGTCGAAGCCGGCCTTGATCGCCCCCTGCGCCACATGCGGCCGCGCGGTGAAGGCGGCGTCGCCGAGGATGGCGACACGGCCGAAGGCGATGCGCGGCGATTCCAGGTCGCCGATCGGCTGGAACAGCGGCATCGCGGTGGAGCGGATCACGTCCACCCAGGACGCCGGCAGCGTCGCCTCCGCATCCGCGTACATGCGCGCGACGACGTCGCGGCGGATCGCATGCGGCGGGATGCCGTCGGGATGGTGGCGGCCGCTGTCGTCCGTCTGCATGTCGCGCAGCGCCTCCGGCGTGACTGGCCGGTACCAGACGAAGTTGTAGCGGCGGTGGCCGGGGCGGACGTCGTCGTTCGCCCCCGGCACCGGATAGCCGAGGATGTGCTCGCCTTCGGGGATGGCGAAGGCGAACAGGTGGAAGAGCTGGGCGTGGCTCGCCGGTTTCAGTGCCGCCTCCTCCGCGAGACCCCGCCAGGCGATGTAGCCGGCGTAGACCAGCCCGACGTCCGGCAGGAACTGGCGGCGCACCGTGGAGCGCAGGCCGTCGGCGCCGACCAGCACCTCCCCTTCCAGGCTCGCGCCGTCCTCCAGCCGGGCGACGACGCGGTCGGCGTCCTGCTCCACCGCGACCACGCCGGCGCCGCGGCGGATGCGCTCCTCGGGGAACACCGCGCTGAGCAGCGAGTAGAGCTTGCCCCAGGAGATGCCGAACTGCGGCATCCGGATGCGGGCGAGCGCGCTCCCGTCGCGGGCGAGGCAGATGCGGCCGGGGATCGGCACGCCCAGGGTAGCGTCCACCGTGCATCCGGCGGCGAGCAGCGTCTGCACCATCGGCGCGTGGACGCCGAGGCCGGCGCCGCGGCCGGCGAGCGGGCCGGCCGTCCGCTCGACGATGGTGACGTCCCAGCCGGCGCGCATCAGGTTGCAGCCGGCGAACAGCCCGCCCAGCGAGCCGCCCACCACGATGGCGCGGCGCATGGCCTCCTCCCCTCGCCCGATCGTCTTGCCGGCGACTATGGCCCGCGCCCGGAGCAGGCGCTAGTGTCGACGGGCAAGCGCCGCCCGCCGGAACGAGGCCGCGCCCCTGGGAGGACATGATGGCACGCACCCTGATCCGCGGCGCGACCGTGCTCACCCTCGACCCTGCGCTCGGCGACTTCGCCAGCGCCGACATCCTGATCGAGGGGACGAAGATCGCCGCCATCGCCCCGACGATCGCGGCCGACGACGCGGAGCTGATCGAGGCCGGGCACATGATCGCGCTGCCCGGCTTCGTCGACAGCCACCGCCACACCTGGCAGGCGCTGCTGCGCGCCACCGCCGCAGACTGGACCCTCGCCCAGTATTTCGCCGGCGTGCGCGGGGTGATGGGGCGGCTCTACACCCCGGACGACATGTACGTCGCCAACCACCTCGGCGCGCTGGAGGCGCTGGATGGCGGCATCACCACCCTCTACGACTGGTCGCACAACAACAACACGCCGGAACACGCCGACGCCGGCGTGCAGGGGCTGAAGGACAGCGGCATCCGCGGCGTCTACGGCTACGGCAACAGCAACGACGAGTGGATCCCGAACGGCAACCTGCCGACCAACCTCGCCGACGTGACCCGGGTGCGGAAGACCCACTTCGCCAGCGACGACGGGCTGGTCACCATGGCCTTCGCCTCGCGCGGCCCGCAGTTCTCCAGTCTCGACATCACCGAGGAGGAGTTCCGCCACGTCCGCGACCTCGGGCTCCGGATCACCATGCACGTCGGCGACGGGCTGTGGGGCACGTCGAAGCCGCTGCTGCAGATGAACGAACGCGGGCTGCTGGGGCCGGACACGACCTACGTCCACTGCAACATGCTGGCCGACGAGGAGATCCGGCTGATCGCCGACACCGGCGCCACCGCCTCGATCTCGCCCGAGGTCGAGCTGCACATGGGCCACGGCTGGCTGGCAACGATGCGGTTGCTCGCGGTCGGCGTCCGGCCCAGCCTCTCCATCGACATCGTGACCTCGGTCGCCGGCGACATGTTCGGCCCGATGCGGTCGATGCTGATGGGCACCCGCGCGGTGGTGAACGGCAAGGCGCTGGAGGAGCGGCGCATCGTCGATCCGCTGCCGCTCATGACCACCGACATCCTGGAGTTCGCGACCGTGCAGGGCGCGCGCGCCTGCGGGCTGGAGCACAAGGTCGGCACGCTGACCCCGGGCAAGGAGGCCGACCTGATCCTGATCGACACCGACGCGCTGAACCTGTTCCCGATGAACAACCCCTACGGCGCCATCGTGGAATCGGCGAACCCCGGCAACGTGGACAGCGTGTTCGTCGCGGGGAAGGCGCGGAAGCGGAACCACAGGCTGCTGGACGTGGACATCCGGGCGCTGCGCCGCCGGGTGGATGCGCAACGCGACGCGCTGTTCGCCCGCGCAGGCGTGCCCGCGGACGGGAGCTGGCTGCCCACGCCGTTCAGCGAGGGCGCGGACCTCGCCGACGCCTCCGCCCGCGCCGAGGGCCAGTTCGGCCGGCGGAGCGCCTGAGCGCCCCGCCGCCGCTCACAGGGTCCGGGTCACCTTCGCGAGGTTGCGCGGCGCGTCCGGCGACAGCCCCCGTGCCTGCGCCAAGGCCGCGGCGAAGGGGAAGAAGGCGGCGATGGTGGCCAGGCCGGCCAGCTCCGGCGCCAGCAGCGGCCCCGCCGGCAGCGACAGCGCCGCATGCTCCGACGGCGGGCCCACGGCGATCAGCCGGGCGGTGAGGCGGGACAGCTCGGCCATGGTCGCGTCCATCGACGCGCGGGCGCCGTCCTCGGCAGCGACGGCGAGGACCGGCATCTCCGGGTCGATCAGCGCCTTGGGGCCGTGCATGATTTCGGCACCGCTGACCGCCTCCGCATGAAGCCCGGCCAGTTCCTTCAGCTTCAGCGCCATCTCGCGCGCGATGGGAAGGCCGTAACCGCGGCCGACGACCAGCAGGCTCGGGAGCGGCCGGAGCCAGGGGATGGCGCTGGACCAGTCGCAGCGCACCGCCTGCTCGAGTGCGAGCGGCAGGCGCTCCAGCCCCGGCGCCGCGCCCGGCGCGAGCGCTTCCGTGAGGCGGAGCGCCTGCACCAAAGACATGACGAAGCTCTTCGTCGCCGCCACCGCCCGCTCCGGACCGGCGTCGATCGGGATCACGATCTCCGCCGCCCCGGCCAGCGCGCTGTCGGTGGCATTGACCAGCGCGACGGTCAGGCTCCCGGCCTGCCGCGCCGCCTTCACCGGCTCGACCACGTCGGGGCTGCCGCCGCTCTGGGAAATGGCCACGGTGAGCGCCCGGTCAAGGCGGAGGGGAGCCTGGTGCACGGTCACCAGCGACGGCGACAGGCTCGCCACCATCAGGCCGAGGTGGCGGCCCAGCAGGCGGCAGAGATACTCGGCGGCATGGTCCGACGTGCCGCGGGCGATGGTGACGGCGAACACCGGCTCGAAGGCCCGGATCGCCCGGGCGGCGTCGGCGATCTGCGCGCCGTGGCGGTCCAGCGCCGCGGCGACGACTGCGGGGATCGACAGCGCCTCGGCCAGCATGGTGGACTGCGTGGGCTGGGTCATCGGCCCCGGTCCTCCCGGGCGCGGCCGCCGATGACGACGGCCTTGACCGCCAGCCCCTCATCCAGCTCGACCAGGTCGGCGTATGCGCCCGGCGCGAGCCTCCCGAGGTCGGACATCCCCAGCCAGTCGGCGGGATAGGTGGACAGCCGGCGCACGACGTCGTCGAGCGCGAGCCCGAGCGAAACCAGGTTGACGAGCGCCCGGTCCATGGTCAGGGACGAGCCGGCGAGGGTGCCGTCGGCGAGCCGCATGGCGCCGTCGCGCTTGACCACCCGATGACTGCCCAGCCGGTACTCGCCGTCCGGCATGCCGGCGCCGGCGGTCGCGTCGGTGACGGCGTAGAGATGCGGGATCGCCCGGTGCGCGGCCAGGATTCCGCCGGCATCGACATGGATCAGGTCGGGAATGATCTCCGCGTAGTCGGCATGGGCCAGCGCCGCGCCGGTAAGGCCGCTCGCCCGGTGGGAGAAGGCGGACGTCGCGTTGTAGAGGTGGGTGACGCCCCAGCCTTCCAGCAGATGCTGCCGGGCGCAGGCGTAGTCGCAGAGGCTGTGCCCGATCTGCGCCTTCGCGCCGGCCGCACGCACCGCCGCCGCCAGCCGGCCGTCGGGATCGCATTCGGGGGCG
>CALKHQ010000077.1 GCA_937988735.1 uncultured Alphaproteobacteria bacterium | reverse complement strand
CGGCGAGCGCCGCTTCCACCGCCGGCAGGCGCCACGGCTTCGGCGCCACCCCGCCCAGCGCGATGCGCGCGGCGCGGATCGTCCCGCCCTCCAGATCGGCGGCGGCGGCCGCCGAGACCAGCGCGAACTCGTAGCTCGCCCGCTCGCGCACCTTGAGGTAGCGGGAGCGCCGGGCGAGCGCCGACGCCGGCACCACGACCGCCGTCACCAGCTCGCCGGGCGCAAGGGCGGTCTCCACCTCCGGCGTGTGGCCCGGCAGGCGGTGAAAGTCGCCGATGGGGATGGCTCTGGCGCCCTGCGGCCCCTCGACATGGACCACCGCGTCGAGCGCCGCCAGCGCCACGGCGAGGTCCGAGGGATGGGTCGCGACGCAGTGGGCGCTGGCGCCGAAGATCGCTGCCTGGCGATCGACGCCCTCGCGCATCGCGCAGCCGCTGCCCGGCCGCCGTTTGTTGCAGGGCAGCTCCGCCTCCGCCCGGAAATAGGGGCAGCGGGTGCGCTGCAGCAGGTTGCCGCCGACGGTGGCCATGGTGCGGATCTGCGCCGACGCGCTGGCCATCAGGGCCTCCGCAACCGCCGGGAATTCCTGCCGGACCGCCGGATGGTCGGCGACGTCGGCGAGCCGGGCGAGCGCGCCGATCCGCACGCCGTCGGCACCGGCCTCGATCGCGGTCAGGTCCGGAATGTCGCGCAGGTGGACGAGCCGCCGCGCCGCGGCGATGCCATCCTTCATCCAGTTGACGATCTCGGTCCCGCCGGCGACCAGCGCCGTCCCCGGCTCGGCCGCAAGCGCGATCGCCTCGGCCCGCGACCGCGCGACCGCGAAGCTGAACGGCTGCATGGCTCAGTCCCTCCCCTGCGCGGCCGCGCGGACGGCGGCGACGATCTGCGGGTAGGCGCCGCAGCGGCACAGGTTGCCGCTCATCACCTCGCGGATCTCCGCGTCGGAGCCCGCGCGGCCCTCGCGGATGGCGGTGGTGGCCGACATGATCTGGCCCGAGGTGCAGAAGCCGCACTGGAAGGCGTCGTGGGCGAGGAAGGCCTCCTGCACCGGATGCAGCCCGGCGTCGCCCGCGAGCCCCTCGATGGTGGTGATCGCGCGGCCCTCCGCCATGACGGCGAACTGGAGGCAGGAGAGCGCGGCGCGGCCGTCGATGTGCACCGTGCAGGCGCCGCATTCGCCACGGTCGCAGCCCTTCTTCGTGCCGGTGAGGCCGAGATGGTCGCGCAGCGCGTCGAGCAGCGTCACCCGGCTGTCGAGCGTCAGCCGGTGGATGCGCCCGTTAACGTCGAGCACGACCGGGACGGGGGCATCTGCGGCGGCCTTCGTCAGTTCGAGAGTTGTCTCCAAGGGGTGATCCTCCGCCTGTTGGCGGCCGCGGCGGACAGGCGCGCGACCGTGCGGCGTGAGGTCGTCTCCGGCTTGCAAAACTTCAAGTACCTACAATAAAGTCAGGTACTCACCTTCAGGTAAGAATTGCGATGAAGGATCAACCCTACAGTTGCGGACTCGGGCCGGCCTTCGAGGTCATCGGCGGCAAGTGGAAGGCGCTGATCCTGTGGGAGATCAGCGAGCAGCCGCGCCGCTTCGGCGAGCTGAAGCGGCTGGTCCCCGGCATCAGCGAGAAGATGCTGATCCAGCAGCTCCGCGAGATGGAGGCGCACGGGATCGTGCAGCGGACGGTCTATCACCAGGTGCCGCCGCGGGTGGAATATTCGGTGACCGAGAAGGGGGCCGAGCTCAACCGCGCCCTCGGCCCCCTCGCCGACTGGGGCGAAAGGCACGCGGCCGAGGTGGAGGCGCTGCGGGCCCGGGGTTCTCGCGGCTGAACAGAGGCGCCCTTAGCCGCAGCTGTTGCCGCTCGCGATCTGCACCGACTGCGCCGGGGCGGGCGAACCGTCGGCCGGGGTCATGGTCGCACCGCCGAGCGGCAGGAAGTCCAGCGTATAGCACGCCGGGCTGCTGCCGCCGACGCTCTCGCAGATGAAGCGACCGTCGACCGTCCAGCTTCCGGTCGCGACCTGCCCGCCGGCCCGTCGCACCAGCGTCCCGTCGGCGCCGAAGTAGCTGCAGGCGGCCGGGCCGCTGGCGCTGGAGCCGGCAAGGATCTCGCGCAGCCGCTCGCCCGTCGGCGCCCCCGGCACCGGGGGCGCGGAGCTCGTGGGACTCGAGGCCGGCCGCGCCGAGGACGCGGGCATTCCGCCACTGCCCGCGGTCTGGCAGGCCGCAAGGCCGACCGCCGTCAGAAGCACCGCCGAAACCGCCTCGATCCGCCGCATGTCCTTCACTCCTGCCGGTTGCCCGTCCGATGCCAGCATGAGCACGGGTCGCCCAGCAGCGGCAAGGGGTTCAATGCCCCTTCTCCCCTGGGGGAAGAAGGATACGGAGACCCCGGGGCAAACCGGGCCTTCCGGAGCTGGAGAGGGCCGTACGGCGGACGTGCGTGGCGGCGCACAGCCCCTCACCCTGCCCCGCTTGGGGCTCGTTCTTGCTCGCCAGGGCTGAGCAGCCCTCTCCCGCGGGGGGAGAGGGCCGGAGATCACGCCAGTCCGCGCGGGCGTTTCTTTTCGGGATCGTAGAAGGGGAAGCGGACGACCGTGGCGGGGATGCGCTTCTGGTGGCCGTCGAGCTTGCCGATCTCGACCTCGGTGCCGATGGCGGAGTGCTGGACCGCGATCCGGCACAGCGCGATGGTCTTGCCGAGGATCGGCGAGCGGCAGCCGCTGGTGACGACGCCGACCTGGGCGCGGCCGATGTGGACGCAGTCGCCATGCACCGCCGGCTCGTCGCCTTCCACCTCCAGCCCGACCAGCACCCGCTGCGGGTGCGCCTTGCGCTCGACCAGTGCGGCCTTGCCGATGAAGTCGTCCTCGTTGTTGAGGCCGACGGTGAATCCGATGCCGGCTTCGAACGGGTCGGTCTGGTCGCAGAACTCGTAGCCGTAGAAGATGAGGCCGGACTCGATCCGCACCACGTCCAGCGCCTCCAGCCCCATCGGCGCGATCCGGTGCGGCTGGCCCGCCTCCCACACCGCGTCCCACACCGCCGGCGCGTCGGAAGGGTGGCACCAGATCTCGTAGCCGCGCTCGCCGGTGTAGCCGGTGCGACTGACCATCACCGGGATGCCGTGCCAGCCGCCGATGCGCCCGATGGTGAACCGGAACCACTCGATCTCCTCCACCGTCGGCTGGGCCGGCGGGGTCCAGATGATGTCGCGCAGCACCTCCAGGCTCTTGGGGCCCTGGACGGCGATGTTGTGGAGCTGGTCGGTCGCGCTCTTGACCTGAACCCGCCAGCCGTTGATCCGCGCCTGCTCGCGCAGCCAGACGCCACTGTACTCGTCGCCGCAGATCCAGCGGAAATTGTCGGGCCCCATGCGGAACAGGGTGCCGTCGTCCAGCATGCCGCCGGTCTCGTTGCACATGGCGGTGTAGGCGATGGCGCCCGGCGCGATCCGCTTCACGTTGCGGGTCAGCGTGTACTGCATCAGGCTCTCGGCATCCGGGCCCATGACATCGAACTTGCGCAGCGGGGACAGGTCCATCACCACCACGCCCTCGCGGCAGGCCCAGTATTCCGCCTCGCGGCCGTAGTTGTTGAACTTCGTCGGCAGCCAGTAGCCGCGGTACTCGACGAAGTTGCGGGTCAGCGCCGATGTGCGGGGATGGAAGCCGGTTTCACGGGTGAGCTGCGCTTCGGAATCGGGCGTCATGCGATAGGCCACCGCTTTCCTGAACTGGTGTTCGGCCGGGTAGATCCGGACGTGAATCTCGCTCAAGTTCCAGCCGTTGGCGGGATCGATGTCGTCGGGGCAGGCGGAGGAGGCGCAGACGAGGTCGTTCAGCGCCCGGATCAGCACGTAGTCACCCGGCCGCGACCACGACTCCCCGCCGTGATAGGCGTTGGTCGCGTCCACCGAGGTGTTGAAGAACAGGTTCAGCGCCGGCCAGCCCCTGCGCGGCGCCACCCCGTAGGGCCGGAGCGCCGTGTTGAAGTTGTCGGTGCAGTTGGGGTGGCCGAAATAGCCCATGTCCTCGTAGTAGCGCCGCGTGCAGGCGAGCCCGAAGCTGTCGTGGCGGCCGCAGGTGTCCTGGATCACCTCGATCGCCGCGTTCATCTCGCGGTCGAACATCTTCGACAGCAGCCCGGGCACCGGATAGCTCATGCCGAGGAGCGTGCGGGTGGTGGTCGAATCCAGCTCCAGCTCGACTCCGCGGTCGAGCGCCCGGCGGTCGAAGGCCTGGAAGTCGGAGCACTGGCGGCCGTCCACGTCGATGATCTGGATGTACTGCCCCTTCTCCACCGTGTAGGCGATGGCGCTGGCGATCGGCACGCGGCCTTCCCACACCGGCTCGGCCAGCGGCGGCGGCAGCGGGCGCGGCTCGGCGCCCTCGGGAACCTGCGCCCGTTCCACCAGGGCGAGGATGTCGGTGGCCGGGCCGAGGTCGTGCGGGCTGAGCGGCCCGCCAGGCGCGGCGACCACCACCACCGCCGCCCGCTCGGCGACGAAGGCGGCGCTGGTTCCGGCTGGCGACAGCGGATCGTCGAACAGGACGTGGGCGGGCGTCGTTTCGGCCGGCGTCTCCGCGGCGGCGAACAGGGAGGCAGCGGGCGCCGCGGTCGGCTCGCCGCGGCCGATCAGCGCCGCGATCCCGGTGGCGCGGCCATCGGGCGCCGCACCCAGTGCGGTG
>CALKHQ010000076.1 GCA_937988735.1 uncultured Alphaproteobacteria bacterium | reverse complement strand
CCGGCGGTCTGCTCGGCGCGGCCGGGCCCTCGGCCGCCGCCGCGACCCCGGCGCCCGTCCCCCGCGCCGCGGCGGGTGCGACGGAAGGGCTGCGGTTCTTTCCGCTGCAGCGGCCCTGAACCGCCGGCTTTCGCTTGGAGCCGACCGGGCCCGGCACTAGGATGCGCCGGTTTTGCGTGCGACTGGCCCCGGGGGTGAAATGGCCGATCACGACATTGATCTCAAAGCGCATATCCGGCGCATTCCGGACTTTCCGAAACCGGGGATCGGGTTCTACGACATCTCCACCCTGCTCGCCCATCCGCGGGCCTGGCGCGCCGCCGTGGACCGGCTGGCCGCGCTGCTCGCCCCCTACCAGCCGCACATGCTCGCCGGAATCGAGTCACGCGGCTTCCTGGTCGCCGCCCCGCTGGCGCTCGAGCTCGGCTGCGGCTTCATGATGGTGCGGAAGCGGGGCAAGCTGCCGGGGGACGTCGTCGTCCACGACTACGACCTGGAATACGGCACCGACACCATCGAGGTGCAGCAGGATGCGGTCGCGCCGGGCCAGACGGTGGTAGTGCTGGACGACCTCATCGCCACCGGCGGCACGCTCGCCGCCGCGATCACGCTGATCGAAAAGGTGGGCGGCCGGGTTGCCGCCGCCGCCACCCTGATCGAGCTCACCTTCCTGCGCGGCCGGGACGCGATCCGGACACCGTTCCACAGCCTGCTGCAGTACGACGAATAGCGGAAGCCAGGGCCGGGGAGGCACGCCGGGTTCGGGCCGCCTCCCCGCCGCCGGCTACATCCGCTGCAGCTCCTCCAGCGACTCGACCACGTCCTCGAGCGTCGATTCGCTGAGCAGCTCCATCAGCGCCGGCACCGCGATCGGGGCGGAGGCGACGCCGTCCGGGAACAGCTCCACCTGGCTCAGCGCGTTGTTCCCGTCATAGTCATGGTTGTAGATCAGGCCGTTGGCGACCAGCGGCGCCGTCACCATAGAGCCGAGGTGGACCGCAATCTGCTGGCCCGGCCGGAGCTGCGGCTGGTTCTGCGACATGCCCCACTTCAGCGCATAGCGCACCACCCGCGCCATCTCCGGGCCGGTCAGCAGCCCGTCGCCGGTGACGTCGGCGAAGGCCCAGAGGGTGTCGATGCAGCGCTGCTCGCTGCCGGGCTGGCACACCGACTCCAGCTCCGCCATCAGGGCGCCGAACCGCGCGGCAGGCTCGTCGAACAGGAAGCTGCCGATGCTGCTTGTGCCGACCGGGACGACGGTGTCGTCGACCGTGTTGTCCACGGTGTCGTCGATCGGGGCGTCGCAGCGGGTCAGGGTCTCGGGCCGGTCGCTGGTGGCGCTCCCCTGGGCGGTGAAGGTGATGGTGTACCGGCTGCCGCCCGCCGGTTCCATCACCACGTCCCCGACCCGGCCGTCGGAGACGGCGGTGAACTCCAGGTTCGGGCTGGTGGCGGTGACCGCGCGGACCTCGATGACCGGGCCGGGCGCTCCGTTGTCGGTCACCACGAGCTGGCCGGGCTGGAACTCGATGAGGGTCGTCGCGTCCTCGCAGCTGTCCCCCAGCGCATAGCGGCCGAGATACTCGGCGGGAATGGCCGCCGTGGTCGTCACCGGCACATCGTCGGTCGTGGTATGGTCGATCACCGACGTGGTGCCGTCGGTAACGACCGGGGTGCAGCGGTAGAGCGTCTCCGGCGCCGGCGTGCCGCCGGTGGCGGGGGTGAACACGCCCTCGACGATGTCCTGGTTGATGATCGACAGTTCGAGCGTGCCCTGGGTGCCGGCGAAATCGATGTAGAGCGCGTAACCGTCGGCGATCTGCCAGACCTCAAGCACCTGCGCGACGCCGTTGGAGACGTTGCCGGTGAAGGATTCCAGCCGCGTCTCCTCGATGACGAGGCGCTCCTGCGGGGCCGCGCAGCTCCCGCTGGCGAACTCGCCGAGCAGGATGGGCGGCACGCGATCGTGGGTCAGCGGCGGAATCGCGCCGACGTCCTCCCCGGTGTCGGTCACCGCGGCCGCGCACAGCTCGAGCCGCTGCGGCGCCTCGGGCGTGCCGCCATCCGGCCTGTAGAGCACGTTGATGGCGCCACCGCCGAGGTCGACCAGGCTCATCGTGCCCGGTGCGCCCTCCACGACCACCCGCATGTCGATCTGGCCGCCGGCGTCCTGCGCCGTCTCGGCGACCACGGACGTCAGCGTCCGGCCGCCGGCATCGACGACCGTCATGCCGGCGCCGTCGATGATGACCGACACCTCCGGCGCCTCGCAGCTGCCGATCGCATATTCGCCCTGGACCCGGCCGGGTACCACCTGGGCATGGGCCGCGCCGATGCCGCACGCGGCCACGGCCACCGTGGCGGCGGCAATACGCACTGCTGACACTGATCCCCTCCCCGCAAAGCCCAGCCCGTGCTTTCGTTTCCGGCACGCGGCTGGCCGGATTACACCACAGCAACCGTCCGACGCCAACAGAAGCATGGCAGGCAATTCTGGCCGCATTACGGCCGCCGGGAAGGCACGGATTGTGCTAAACAGCCGTCCATGAAGGTGCATCTCGTCTATGCCCATCCGCTTCCGGACAGTTTCGCGGGGGCCGCGCTGGCGCGGGTGCGGGGCGCGCTGGAGGCGGCGGGCCACACGGTGGACGTGCTCGATCTCTATGCCGAGGGCTTCGACCCGCGGCTGAGCCCGGAGGAGCGCCGAATCTACCATGACGTGCCGGCCAACCGGGCGCCGGTCGCGGACTATGTCGCGCGGCTGCAGTCGGCGGACGCGCTGGTACTGGTGTTCCCGGCGTGGAACTTCGGGCCGCCGGCGATCCTGAAGGGCTGGTTCGACCGGGTGCTGCTGCCCGGTGTCTCCTTCGACATCGTCGATGGCCGGATCCGGCCGGCACTGACCAACATCACCCGCTTCGCCGTTGTCACCAGCTACGGCCAGCAGGGCTGGGTCGTCCGCTGGGTGATCGGCAACCCGCTGCGCAAGCAGCTTCTGCGCGCCATGCGCTGGTGCATGAACCGCCGGGTGCGGACCCTCTGGCTCCCGTTCTACAACATGAACACTGCCGACCAGGCGCGGTGCAAACGCTTCCTCGCGCGCCTCGACCGAACCTTTCGCCGGTTCTAGGTCCCGTGGCCTGCCCGGTTTCCGCGCTCGTCGTCTTCTGCCATCCGGTTGCCGAGAGCTTCTCGGCGGCGATCCGCGACCGGGTGATGGCGACGCTGGACCGGGCCGGCGTGAACGTCACCCTCTCCGACCTCTACGCCGACGGGTTCCAGCCGCTGCTGGGCCGCGAGGAGCGCCTCGCCCACCTCGACCAGGGCCACCGGCCGCCGGACCTGGAGCCGCAGTTCCGCGCGCTGGCCGACGCCCGGCTGGTGGTGTTCGTCTTTCCGACCTGGTGGTATGGCCCGCCGGCGATGCTGAAGGGCTGGCTCGACCGGGTACTGCGGGCCGGCATCGCCTTCCGCCTGCCCGCAGGTGCCAACCGGATCGAGCCGATGCTGACGCAGGTGCGCCAGATCGTGGTGGTCACAACCTACGGCTCGCCGTGGTGGCTGATCCGGTTCGTCGGCGACGCCGGCCGCCGCATGATCGCCCGCGGTATGCAGCTTCTCTGCCCCGGGGCGCGGCGGCCGGTGTGGCTCGGGCTCTACGGGATGGACACCGCCACCGACGACGACCGCCGGCGGTTCCTCGACCGGGTGGAGCGCCGCATCGCCCGGATCGCCCGGCGGCTCCAGCGCGCCGGCTGAGGGCTGCGCGCCCGACGCGACGGCCCCCTACCGCTCGAAGAGGTAGGTCCGCCCCTCCTCCCCGCGGTAGTCCGGGTCGTCCCAGGCGACCATCTTGCCGGGATTGAGGAGGCCGTATGGGTCCGCCTCGCGCTTGAAGGCGAGCTGGAGGGCATCGACCTTCTTCATGCCGCCGCCTTCCAGCGTGTAGTCGTGCGGATTGAAGACCGGGCAGCCGTTCGCCTCGTGCAGGGCGATGATCTCCGCCAGCCGCTCGGGCGTCGAGTAGCGCACGACCGGCAGGCCGAAGCAGGTGACCTCGCCGCCGAAGCGGGCGAACTCGAGATGCAGCGGCACCTCGTCGCCGAGGAGCGCCCGCATGCGGCGCACGTGCTCCAGGTGGTTCGGTGGCGGGTACAGCACCTGCAGGTAGGTGATGGACTTGTCCACCTTGAGGCCCCACAGCGTGGTGTGGTTCCAGCTGTACTCGTAGAGCGGCACCGTCTGCGCCGCCTCCTCGGGCGACTTGCGATAGACCTCGCGGCCCGCGTGCTCGGCGAGAAGGTCGGCGAAGGCGACCAGCGACTGCGCCCCGATCATCAGCAGGACGGCGGTGTGGCCGGCCGGGAGCACGTCGGCGAGCGTCCGGAAATAGTCCTGCCCCAACGGCGGCGCCACCACCGTCACCAGCTTCTTGGTGATCCCGTCGGAGCGGGCCAGCGCCTGGGCGAAGCCAATGGCGGCGTCGAAGTCGGCGAAGGCGACGACGATGTCGTGCCACTCGTAGGCCGGGGCGGTGGCGATGGTGATCTCGGTGATCACGCCGTTGGTGCCGTAGGCGTGGTTCACGCGGTCCACCGCGTCGCCGTGGAACTCCAGCACCCGCGGCTCGTCCTCGAAGGTGACCACCCGGGCGGCGATCACGTTGCCGCGCTCGCGCAGGCTGCCGTAGGTGATCGAGCCGACACCCGAGCTGCCGCCGGCAACGAAGCCGCCGATGCTTGCCGTACGGCGGGTCGAGGGGTGGAAACGCATCTCCCAGCCGGTCGGGCGCAGCGCCGCGTCGAGGTCGATGAGCTTCATGCCGGGTTCGACGCGCGCCCAGCCGGGGCCGGACGCAATCAGCCGGTTCATGCCCATCATCTCCAGCACGACGCCGCCCTTCAGCGGCATTGCCTGGCCGTAGTTGCCGGTGCCGGCGCCTCGGACGGTGACGGGAAGCCGGCGGCGCACCGCCTCGCGGGCGAAGGCGACGACATCGGCCTCGCTGCGCGGCCGCACCACCAGGTCACCCGAGACCTTGCGCAGCTGCTCCTTCAGGATCGGGCTGTACCAGTAGAAGTCGCGGCTCTTCTGCTTCACCAGCGCAGGCTCGTCGATCACCGGGATGTCACCCAGCGCGGCCTTCACCTCCGCCCAGTCCACCGACGTGCGGTCGACGGGGCCCGGGGCCGCCGGGCGGGAGGCAGTGGCTTGCGTCATGATGCGGTCTCCAGGGCGAACAGGGGATCGAGCTCGCGATAGTCGGGAAGCCGGCGTCGGATCGGCCGGCCGCCGCGCAGCACGACCCGGTCATGCTGCGGGCGGGCGAGGAGCTCGCTCATCGTCCTGGCGCGGAACAGCACCAGGTCGGCCGGCCCGCCGACGGCGATCGTGCCGCGGCCGGCGAGCCCCATGGCTGCCGCCGGCGTGCGCGCGACCGCCGCCGGCCAGTCGCCGAACGGATGGTCGAGATGGCCGATCCGCACCGCCTCGGTGAACACCTCCAGCATGTCGAGATCGCCGGAGAAGTGGAACGGATCGCGGGTATTGTCGCTGCCGACCGCCACCGGCACCCCGGCTGCGGCAAGTTCGTGCAGCAGGGTGACGCCGCGCCAGCGGGGGGTGCGGCCGGGCCGCCGGTCCTGCAGGTAGAGATTGCACATCGGCAGGCTGACGACGGTGATGCCCGCCTCCGCCACCCGGGCGATGGCGGCCTCCGCCACCTCCGGCGGCTGCACCGCCAGCGCGCAGCAGTGGCCGCAGACGACCCGGCCGCGGAAGCCGCGGGCGAGGCTGGTCTCGGCGACCAGCCGCAGCGTGGCCGACCCGGGGTCGTCATTTTCGTCGACATGGAAATCGAGGTCGAGGCCTCGCGCCTCCGCGAGCGCGAACACGCGGTCGATCAGGGCGGCCACGTCGGGCACCGCATAGGTCACCGCGCCGAGGATGCCGTCGTGGGCGGCCACCAGATCGGCGAGGCGCTCGCCGGCCGCGGCGTCGCGGAACAGCTCGATGCCGACGATGGAAACCGCCTGCAGCGCGATCCGTCCGGCCCAGCGGCTGCGCAGCTCGGCGAAGACGGGCCAGCTCACCGCCCCCTGCGGCGGCTCCGAATCGATGTGGGTGCGGATGGCGGCGGTGCCGTGCGCCCAGGCGCAGCGGAGCGCGAAGTCCATGCGCGCGGCGACGTCGTCCGCGGTCCAGCGGGCGCCGCGGTCCGCCTGCACCGTCGCCAGCGCGCCGGCGAAGCTGCCGTCCGGGTTGGCGGCGCGCGGCAAGATGTGGCCCTTGTCGAGATGGGTGTGCAGATCGACGAAGCACGGCCAGAGCTGGCCGCCGTCGGCGTCGGCGACCGGCCCGCGGGCGGGGGCGGCGGCGCCGGTCGGAGCGATGGCGGCGACGAGGCCGTGGGCGATGTCCACATCGAGCGCAAGCAGGCCGTCGCCGTCGGGCTGAGCGCCCGCGGGCGGATCGGCGAGCAGGCAGCGCGGCACGCGGACGCCGGCGAGCCGCAGGCGGTCGGCGGCAGGGAGCGGCAGCCAGTCGTGGAGGATGATCTCGGCAGCGGTCATCGCGCGCCCGTCACCGCTCCCGCCGCACCGCGCTTTCGTGCCAGCTGCGCAGCGCAAGGTTGGACACGAAGGAGAACAGCAGGAACAGGAGGATCCCGGTCACCGAGATCAGCACCAGCGCCGCGAACATGCGCGGCACCTTCAGCAGGTAGCTCGCTTCGACGATGCGGGCGGCGAGGCCCGGGCTCTGGCCGTAGGCGACGAACTCGCCCACCACCGCGCCGATCAGCGACAGCCCGGCGGAGATCTTCAGCGCGGCGAGGAAATAGGGCAGCGCGCTGGGCAGCCGCAGGTCGAGCATCACCCGCCAGCGACTGGCCCCGTACATCTGGTAGAGGTCGAGCAGGCCGTGATCGACGCTCCTCAGCCCGATGATGGTGTTGGACAGGATCGGGAAGAAGGCGACGATCCAGGCGCAGACCAGCAGCGCCGTGTCGAGGTCATTGAGCATGGTGATGATCAGCGGCGCGATCGCGACGATCGGCGTCACCTGCAGCACCACCGCATAGGGAAAGAAGCTGAATTCGATCCACTTCGACAGGCTGAAGGCGATGGCGAGCCCCACCCCCAGCACCACCGCCCAGAACAGCGCCTGCGCCGTGATCCACAGCGTCACCAGCCAACCGGGGGCGAGGATGTGCCAGTCCTCGACCAGGGCGACCGCGATCGTCGTCGGTGCGGGCAGGATGTGGTTGTAGTGGCTGATCCCGTCGACGTTGATCCGGTACCAGACGAACAGCTCCCAGCCGCCGAGGATGATCAGCCCGAACAGCACCGGCAGACCCCAGCGGAGCAGCGCGCCCGTGCGGTGCGATCCCGCCCGGTCCTCCGCCTCGGCCCCCGCGGGGGCCTGTTGCTCCACTGCGGTCTGGGCCATCGCCATCAGGTCCCGCCTCCGGGCGCCGCCATCGCCTCCGCCAGCGCCGCGGAGACGGTGCGGCAGTAGCCGTTGTACGCTTCGGTCATCCGGAACGCCTGGCTGCGGGGATAAGGGGCCTCGATCGGCACGTCGGCATGTACGCGGCCCGGGCGCCCGGTCATGACCACGATGCGGCTGGACAGATACACCGATTCGAAGACGGAGTGGGTGACGAACACCACCGTCCAGCTGTTGGCCCGCCACAGGTCGAGCAGGTCCTCGTTCAGCCTGAACCGGGTGATCTCGTCCAGCGCGGCGAACGGCTCGTCCATCAGTAGCACCTTCGGGCGAGTCGCCAGCGCGCGGGCGATCGACACCCGCATCCGCATCCCGCCGGACAGCTCGCGCGGGAAGGCGCGGGCGAACTCGGCGAGCCCGACCATCTCCAGCGCCTCGGCGACCCGGCGGTCCGCCTCCGCGCCCGTGACGCCGATCAGCGCCAGCGGGCGGCGGATGTTCGCCGCCACCCGCGCCCACGGCATCAGCGTCGGCTCCTGAAAGACGAAGCCGACCTCGCCGCGCGCCGGCCGGCTGCCCGCGCCGTGCCCCGGCCAGCGGATGCGGCCCGACGTGGGGGCGCCAAGCCCGGCGATCATCCGCAGCGCGGTGGACTTGCCGCAGCCGGACGGCCCGAGCAGGCTGACGAACTCGTGGCGGCCGATGGCGAGATCCAGCCCGGTCACCGCGAGGGTGCCGTTGGCGAACCTCTTCTCAACCCGCTCGAGTGCGATCAGCGGCGGCTCCGATGCAGCGTCCACCGCGCGCGCAGGCTCAGCCATGGAGGCGGCTGCTCCTCGTGGCCCCTACTCCCCGAACGGGATGTCGAGCCCCTTCTCCGCCGCGACCGCCTTCAGCCGGTCGAGATCGTTGACGAAGTCGAGGGAGTAGGCGCGCTGGTATTCCAGGTCGGCGTCGTACTGGCCGATCTCGACCGACTGCCGGAAGAAGTCGCCCCAGCGGGCGTCAGTCATGGCGCCGATGCCAAGCTCCAGCGTGTCGCCGCTGTCGACGATGCCGTACTGCTTCATCGCGTCGATCGAATAGGCGATCTGGGCGTCCGACATGTCGGGGTTGTCGGCCTTGATCAGCGCGTTGGCCGGCGCCGGGTCGCCGTAGAGATAGCTGTACCAGCCGAGGATCGAGGCATCGACGAACCGCTGCACCAGGTCCGGGTTCTCGTCGACCAGCTTCCGGCTGGTGGTGATCAGGGTCGAATAGGGCGAATAGCCATGGTCGGCGAGCAGGAACACCTGCGGGTCGCCGCCGGCCTCAGCCACGGAGAAGGGCTCGCTGGTAAGGTAGCCCTGCATGACGATCGTCTCGTCGGCGAGGAAGGGGGCCGCGCTGAAGTTGTAGGGGCCGGCGAGGCTCTCCGGGTAGCCGTAGAGCTTGACCATGAACGGCCAGTAGCTGGTCCGCGCGTCGGCCGAGATCAGGATGGAGCTCGCGTTCTTAAGGTCCTCCATCGTCTCCCAGCCCTGGCTCGCATGGGCGATCCAGACCTGCGGGTCCTTCTGGAAGATGGCCGCCACCGACAGGAACGGCAGGTCCTCGACGACGAAGTTGTAGCTTTCCGAGTTGTTCGACCCCATCAGGAAGTCGATGTTGCCCGCGACCAGCATCTGGCGGTGGTTGATCTGCGGACCGCCGGGGCGGATGGTCACGTCGAGCCCGAAGGCCTCGTAGATCCCGGTCGCCACCGCCTGGTAGTAGCCGCCGTGCTCGGCCTGGGCGACCCAGTTGGTGCCGAAGGTCACGGCGTCCTGCGCCAGCGCCGGCGTCGCCCCCAGGAGCACCGCCGCCGCGGCGGGCAGTACAGTGTGCTTCATCGTCTCGTTCCCCGACCTGAGTTCTTCTGCGCGGCTGCGATGGGCCGCGGGTGCAAGCCTAATCGCTTCCACCGGAATGGGAATGCAATTCTCGTGTCAGACGGCGCGCGCGGCAGACGTGGAGCGTCACGGAACCCACGGCCCGAGCGGCCCGTCCTTCAGCGTGGACAGCGGCAGGTCCACCACCTCGCGCAGCAGCTTCGCCAGCTTGTCGGCGGCAGCGTCGAGGATCTGCCGCCCCACCTCCGCATCGGCCGCCGTCGCGTCGCCGACCGCGCCGGCCGGGTTCAGGTCCTGCGCCTGCCAGGCGAAGGTCAGCTTGTCGCCGGGGTCGAGGTGGCGGGCGGCGGCGTGGATCGCCTGCGGCGCCGAGGCGAAGGCCTGCGCCCGGTCCATCCGCACCAGGTCGGGGCGGACGGCGAGCATCATCGAGGTCTCGATCGCCCCGCCGTGGATGCCGAAGCGGATCTCGTCCGCCGCGAACCAGCGCGAGACGTCGACCATCTGGAACCAGTTGGCCAGCACCACCAGCATCTTCCGCCGGACGCGCAGGTCGCGGGCGACGATGTCCATGATCTGCGGCTGGCCGCCGTGGCTGTTGAACAGAACGAGCTTGCGCAGCCCGGCGCGCCAGACGCATTCGGCGATGTCCGTCCACAGCCGGATCAGCGTGTCATGGCCGAGGGAAAGCGTGCCGGGAAAGGCGAGGTGCTCGTTGCTCTTGCCCACCGGCATCGCCGGCAGCGCCGTGACGGGGCAGTCGTCCGGCAGAAGCGCCAGGGCCTGGTCGAGGATGGCGGCGTTGAGGGTCGCATCCACCGAGACCGGGAGGTGCGGCCCGTGCTGTTCCACCGCCGCCACCGGCAGCACCGCCACCCAGCGTTCGGGATCGACGGCGGCGAAATCCCCGGTGGTCATCTCCTGCCACTGCCGGCGCAGCGTCGTCATCCTGTCTTCCCGCCTGATGGTTGGCCACGGTGCGCGCCCGATATAGCCTGCAACCGCGCGCTGTGACAGGGGCATGCGGATGATTCTGCTGTTCACCGATTTCGGCGAGGGGGGATTCTACACCGGCCAGATGCGTGCCCTTCTGGCCGAGCGGGCGCCGGGCGTCCCCGTC
>CALKHQ010000075.1 GCA_937988735.1 uncultured Alphaproteobacteria bacterium | reverse complement strand
CCGCCCCCGCCGAGCGCACGCCCCACGCGGCGGAGCGGCGCGCGGCCTGATCGGGGCCCCGCCTACCGGGGCTGCGAGCAGCGGTAGACCCAGTCGATGGCGCCGGTGCAGCCGTCGATGTTCCACAGGCAGCTCACCTGGGTGGACTGGCCCTGGGCGAGCACCGCCTCGCCGACTCGCGGGCTGGCGGCGCCCCATCCCCAGCTCACGAGCATCGGATAGCTGCACTCGTTGGTCAGCACCCAGGTCAGCTGCGTGGCGTAGCCCTGATCCGTCGCCGCCGGCTGCATCGGGAGCTGCTGCATCGTCACGCACCGGCTGCCGTCGGGCTTGGTCAGCCGGCAGAGCTGCGGCGACGACGACGGCTGCGAGGCGGGCGGGGTCGAGGCCACCTGCCCGCCGGACGGCTGCGACGAGGTCGGCGTGCAGGCGGCCAGCACGGCGAGCGCCCCGGCAAGCGCCGCTCCGCTCGAGATGTGCATGAGATGCTTCATTCCAGTCTCCCTTTCAGAGGCAAGGCTGCTCATTCGCCGCGGGCGATGCCGTCGCGGCGCGGATCGGCACCGCCGAAAAGGCCGTCCGGCGTCACGAGAATCGCATGCAGCCCGCTGTTCAGGTCACGCACCACCACGCTGTGCCCCATCGCCTGCAGCGCGTCGGAGAGGGAGGCGGCAGCCGTGCCCTGCTCCAGCTCCGTGTCGCCGTTGCGGTTGAGCACGTGGGGCAGCGACACCGCGGTCTGCGGGTCCAGCCCCCAGTCGAGGATCGCGACCAGGGCCTGCACCACGAAGCCGATGATGCGGCTCCCGCCCGGCGTGCCGATGACCAGCACGAGGTTGTCGTCGGCGTCGAACACCATGATCGGCGCCATCGAGCTGCGCGGCCGCTTGCCGGGCTCGACCCGGTTGGCGATCAGGCCGTTGGTGTTCTCCGGCGCGAAGGAAAAGTCGGTGAGCTGGTTGTTGAGCAGGATGCCGTGCACCATCAGCCGCGAACCGAAGGCGCTTTCGATCGAGGTGGTCATCGCGACCGCATTGCCCTCGGCATCGACGATCGAGATGTGGCTGGTCGAGGGCAGCTCCAGCGAGACGCCGGGCGCATAGTTCCACCCCTGCTGCTCGTCCGGCCGGCCCGCCACCGCGATCCCCATCGCCTTGTCCGGATCGATCAGCTCGGCGCGGTCGGCGAGATAGGTGCGGCCCAGCAGGTCCTCGACCGGGACGGTCGCGAAGTCGGGGTCGGCGATGTAGACGTCACGGTCGGCGAAGGCCAGACGGCCGGCCTCGGCCAGCAGGTGGGCCGCCTCCGGCGACATCGGGTCCAGCGACGCGAGGTCGAAGTGCTCCAGCATGCCCAGCATCTGGAGGACGGTGACGCCGCCCGAGCTGGGCGGCGGCATCCCGCATACGCGGTATTCGCGGTAGGGCGCACATACCGGATCCCGCCGCAGTGCGGTGTAGTTCGCCATGTCGTCCAGGTTGAGCAGGCCCGGATTGTCCGGCGTGTTGCGCACCGCGGTCACGATGTCGAAGGCGATGGAGCCGGTGTAGAAGGCGTTCGCCCCGTCCTCCGCGATCGCCCGCAGCAGGGCGGCGTAGCGCGGGTTGCGCAGCACCTGGCCCGCCGGCAGCGGTTCGCCGCGGTCGTTGTAGAAGTAGCTGCGCGCGGTCTCGAACCGGCCGAGGTGCGGGTCCTCGGCGATCAGGGCGTTCAGCCGCGGCGACACGGCGAAGCCGATCTCCGCCAGCTCGATCGCCGGCTGGAACAGGTCCGCCCACGGCAGCCGTCCGTGGTCCTGCCAGGCGCGCTCCATCATCCGGAGGACGCCGGGGGTCCCCACCGACCGGCCGCCGACCACCGCGGTCCAGAACTCCATCGGCGCGCCCTCGGAGTCGAGGAACAGGTCCGGCCCCGCCTCCGCCGGCGCGGTCTCGCGGCCATCGTAGGCGTCGAGTGTTCCGGTCTCCGCATCCCAGGCGAGCATGAACGCGCCGCCGCCGAGACCGGACGACTGCGGCTCGACGAGGTTGAGGACGAGCTGGACGGCGATTGCAGCATCGACCGCGCTGCCGCCGGCGCGCAGGATCTCGAGGCCGGTTTCGGTGGCGTAGGGATTGGCCGCGGCGACCATGAAGGATTCGGCGCGGGCGACCGGACCGGCCGGGGCGAGCCCGGTCGCCGGCTCCGGCATCGGTTCGTCGGCCCATGCCGGAACCGCGGCCAGCAGGGCCGCGAATGCGGCATGTGTCACGACGTGTCGCATCGCCAGGAATCCTCTGTTTCCGCCCACTGTAACCCGATCACCCACCGCCACCAATGGCCACGACGCGCCCCGGTCCCTGCTGTCGCGCACCATGATTTCGACTCATTGCAGATGCTATGGTCGGCGGGTTCGCAAGAGAAAAGGGCGGAGGTTCCCCATGTCTGTCGTGCGCGCGATCGCGGTGGCAGTACTGCTGCTGAGCGGTTTCATCGCCGCCGGCGCGGCCCAGGCGTTCGAGTCGCCCCGGCACACGGCGCAGGCGGCAGACTACCGCGAGCGGCTGATCGATCACGTCGCGCGGCTGGGGGCCGGCCAGTTCGAGACCGTCCCCGCGCTGCTCGCCCGCGGGCGCGCGAATCTCGCGGCCGCCGACCTGGTCGGCGCCATCAACGACCTGGAGACCGCGGCGGGACTGGGCGAGGACAGCCACGCCCTGTGGCACGACCTCGCCGACGCCTGGCGCGACTACAACGCCCACGCGCCCGAGGCGATCGCCGCCCGGTTCAACGCGCTGCGTACCGCAGCACCGTCGGAGCGGCGCGCCGACCTGATCGAAGCCGCGAGACTGCTGGAGCTCCGCGACGAATACGGGCTCGCCATCGCCGCCTACCGGGAGGCGCTGGAGATCGCGACCGACCCCGACATCGAGGAGCGGGTGGCCTTCCTGCAGGAGGAATACGGGTTCCGCGCCCAGTGGGTTGACGTCTATTCCGACCGCGACGACCCGCGCGCCTGCATCCAGTATTCAGACCCGCTGCCGACCGACCGCACCACCGATCTCGGCGCCTACGTGCGGATCGAGCCGGCCATTCCGGTCGAGCTGTCGGTCGAGGGCTATGCGCTCTGCGTCGACGGGCTGCGCCACGGGGAGAGCTATACCATAACGGTGCTGGCCGGCCTGCCCGCCGCCGACGGCGAGCAGCGGACCTATGCCGACTTCACCTACTCGGTCGCGGTCGAGAATCGGCCGGAGGCGATCACCTTCAACGGCTCGGCCTATGTGCTGCCCACCGGCGGCGCCGGCACGGTGCCGGTCAGAACGGTCAACCTCGACCTGATCGACATCGAGGTGCTGCGCATCAACGACCGCAACCTGGTGGCCCAGGTGGTGCGCGGCCGCGTCGGCGACTCGCTGGACGGCTGGGACGTGAGCGAGATTCGCGACACCGTCGGCGAGACGATCTGGCACGGCCGGATGCCGGTGGAGCGGATCGAAAACCGCGAGGTCGTCACCGGCATCCCGATCGACGAGGTGCTGGTCTCGCCCCTGCCGGTCGTCTATCTGGTCGTCGCCAGC
>CALKHQ010000074.1 GCA_937988735.1 uncultured Alphaproteobacteria bacterium | reverse complement strand
TTCACCAATCTGGAAGCCATTCATGCTATAATAACAGGAAAGTTCGAGGATCAGGAGGAATATACTGAGTAACCAATCTTTTCGACGGGGGTAACGGCCCATGAGCAAATCCATCAACATTCAGGACACGTTCCTCAACCATCTTCGCAAGGACAGCGTTCCCGTGACGGTCTACCTCACGAACGGCTTCCAGATCCGGGGCGTCGTCCGGGCATTCGACAACTTCACGATCGTCATCGAGAGCGAAGGCCGTCAGCAGATGATTTACAAGCATGCGATCTCGACCTTCACCCCGCAGCGCGCCATTTCGCTCATGCCGGACTCCGGCTCCGAATCGTGAGCGGAAACGAAACTTTTTGACCGCCCGCGTCGTTATTTCAAATAACGGATCGACAAGGAGCAACCCGCCCCTTGCGCCGTACCGGCCAGCATGAAGCGCCGGTGCGGCCGGCCGGGACGCGTCAGGCCGCGTCGGCGCGATCCTCTCTCGCAGGCGCCCGGCCTGCGGTTGCAGCACGTTCCTTACCGCTGGTCGGCTGCTGCGCCGACCGGGTGGGCGCGTCAATCTGTTCGTAGACAAGCTCACCACCACCGCCCCGCTGCACCGCGACGGCAAGGTGCGCGCGATCGCCGTCACTGCGGACCGGCGCTCCCGCTCCCTGCCGGAGGTGTCGAGCATGGCGGAGGCGATCCACCCCGGCCCGGTCGTCTCCTCCTGGCAGGGCATCTTCGCCTGTCGCCGAGGAGCGCCGGCGCTGGGCCGGGATCGCGCGCACCATCGGCGTGACGCTGGCGTAGCGCCGCCGCCCGCGCCTCAGACCGTGAACTGCTCGGCGATGATCCGCTCGCTCAGCCCGTGGTCGGGGTCGAACAGCAGGGTCAGGGACACGCTACGGTCCTCGCGCACCTCCACCCGCAGCACCTCGCGCACCTCCGTGTAGTCGGCGACCGCCGCGACGGGGCGCTTCTCCGGCTCCAGGATCTCGAACACCACCACCGCGTCGTTGGGCAGCAACGCCCCCCGCCAGCGCCGCGGGCGGAAGGCGCTGATCGGCGTCATCGCCAGCAGCGCGGCGCCGAGCGGGATGATCGGCCCATGTGCGGACAAATTATAGGCCGTGCTCCCCGCCGGTGTCGCGACGATGATCCCGTCGCAGATCAGCTCCGGCAGCCGCTCCTTGCCGTCCACCAGGATGCGCAGCTTCGCCGCCTGGCGCGCCTCGCGCAGCAGCGAGACCTCGTTGATCGCCAGCGCCTCCTCGACCCGTCCGTCCGCCGTGGTCGCGATCATCCGCAAGGGGTGCAGCACCGTGGCCTGCGCCTCGGCCAGGCGCTCCAGCAGCCGCTCCTCGTGGTAGTCGTTCATCAGGAAGCCGACGCTGCCGCAATTCATCCCGTAGATCGGGATGTTCCGCCCCAGGAAGCGGTGCTGCGTCTCCAGCATGAAGCCGTCGCCGCCGAGCGCCACGATCACCGCCGCCTGTTCCGGTGGCGCGTCGCCGTAGCGGGCGACGAGCCGCGCCCGTGCCGTGCTCGCGACCTCCGTCGCCGCGGCGAGGAAGGCGACGCGCCCGGCGAAACCCTGCGGCCCAATGGTCGGCGCCTCCGCCGCCGAAGGCGGCAGGCACGCCCCGGCCGGTCCGGAGAAAGGCGCGCTCACGCGAGCCTGCGGTGTTCGAGCACCGGCATGTCCCGCCGCACGCGCTCGGTCAGCGCGCGGTCCAGCCGCGCCGTCGCCCAGCCCACTCCGTCGGACGCCTTCGCCACCACATGCCCCCAGGGATCGCAGATCAGCGAGTGGCCATAGACCTGCCGCTTCTGCCCGCGCTCGAGGTAGTCCCCCCAGCTTGCCGCCGCGGCGATCCAGCACTGGGTCTCGATGGCCCGCGCCCGCAGCAGCACCTCCCAATGGTCCTTCCCCGTGGCGAGGGTGAAGTTGGAGGGCACGAGGATCAGCTCCGCCCCCGCCCGGCGCAGCGCCAGGTAGAGCTCCGGGAAGCGCATGTCGTAGCAGATCGAGAGGCCGAGCCGGACCCCGTGCGGCCCCTCGACCGTGACGATGTCGCGCCCGCCCTCATAGTTGGCGCTCTCGCGATAGCCGGTGCCGTCCGGGGCGGTGATGTCGAACAGGTGGATCTTGCGGTAGCGCGCCACCTCCCGCCCTTCGGGGTCGAACACGAGGGTGGTGTTGCGCAGCCTTCCGCCTTCTCCTCCCGCCTCGATGATCGAGCCGCCATGGACGAAGATGCGGTGGGTGCGGGCGAGGCCGCGCATGAATTCATAGGCCGGCCCGCCGGCCTCGCCGGAGCCTTCCGGCGGCAGGTGTTCGGCCGCGGCCTGGCGGGCCTCCCGGTCGCCGCCGAGATTGGTCCAGGTCTCGGGCAGGCTGATGAGGTCCGGGCGGTCGGCGGCGATGGCGGCCTCGGCCAGGCGGCTGGCCTGGGCGATGTTGGCGGCCTTGTCGCTGCCCTGGTTCATCTGGAGGACGGTGACGCGCATGGCGGCGGGCTGTGCGGATGGGTGCTTGCTGTCTGTGGCGGACGGGGCGGAGGCTGAGCGGGACGGTGGGCCGGCTGCCGGTTCCCGGCCGGCCCCTTGCTGCGTGGTGCGGGGCGCGATCGGTCGGCGGCGGTCGGTCGCGGCGGCCGGGCCGGCCGCAGCATCCATCAAGCCGCAGTGGCGGGGCGCGGGCAAGGGGGGCTGCACCGTGGGGGGTGAGCCCGCCGGGCCGCCGCCGGGGGGCAGCAGCGGGCCGAGGCGGGCAGGGCGGGGCCGGCAGGGCAGGGGCATTC
This sequence comes from uncultured Alphaproteobacteria bacterium, assembly GCA_937988735.1. GTDB lineage: Bacteria > Pseudomonadota > Alphaproteobacteria > CALKHQ01 > CALKHQ01 > CALKHQ01. The sequence goes on along the minus strand of CALKHQ010000074.1, from coordinate 1,702 downwards.
GCCTGGGGCGCGAATTTCCCGCACGCTGTATTCTTATAACTTGCAAACCGGACCGTTACGCTTCAGAATGAAATCACGGGCGGGTATCAACCAGGGCGCAATCCGCGCCGTTCCGGCCCGGCGGTTCGGCATCGGGAACCGGTTGCGGCGAGCTGCAACCGATGGTCAGCGGCGCGTCGCGTAGACCGCGATTGGGCCGATCTCGCGAAACAATAACCTTCGATAGGATAACAATAGGTAGGATTGGCACGCGCTCCGCCGCGTATGCGCGAGTGATGCGTCTTTTTTTCCAACCGCCACGGGCGCGGATTCACAGATCGTTTACTTTTCCGATTGGTTCGCCTCCCAACCGGTGGTATAGCGATGCAGGGACGGAACGTCCGGGGCCGGGCGTTCCCAGGAGGAGGGATTTGCGGCCGTGGCGACAATCCGTGGAACGAGTGGCAACGATACGGTTCAACCGGGCTCCGTCAGCGCCGGCGTCTCGGTGTCGGGGGCTGCCACCCCCCTATGACCTTTCCGGGAACGACCTGATCGTCGGCGGTCCGGACGACACCCAGCCCAGCGGCAACGACGTCCTCTACGGCGGTCGTGGCAGCGACACGATCCTCGGCGGCGACGGCGACGACAGGATCTACGGCGATGGCGACGGTGACGCTGTCGTCATTGCCGACAGCCTGAGCGGCGGCGACAGCCTGAGCGGCGGGCTGGGCAACGACACCATCAACGGCGGGGCGGGCAACGACACCGTCAGCTACGCCTACCTCACCAGCGCGTCCTCGGCGGCCCTCGTCAACCTGCACCTCGGCACGGCCAATGCCGGTTCGGGAGACCAGGACGTACTCAGCCTGATCGAGCACGCCGCCGGCGGCAGCGGCAACGACACCCTGATCGGCTCGGCTATGGGGAACTGGCTCTCCGGCGCGGGCGGCAATGACGTGTTGCTGGGGGGCGGCACGTACACCACCGTGGCCGGCGCGAGCATCTCCAGCTACCTTTCGGGCCATACGATCTACGAACTGACGGGCGCCGACGGCAACGATTCGCTGCTCGGGGGCGCCGGCAATGACTCGCTCTTCGGCGGCGACGGCAGCGATTCGCTGGATGGCGGCGCCGGCAATGACGTCCTCTTCGGCGGCGCCGGCAAGGACACCATGAGGGGCGGCGCCGGCAACGACCTCTACTTCGTTGATAACATTTCCGACGTCGTGTCCGAGCTCGCGAACGAGGGCGAGGACACCGTTGTCTCCAGCGTGAACTATACCATCGGCACGAATATCGAGTGGCTGGTGCTGGTCGGCAGCGCCAAGACCGGCACGGGCGGTATCGGCAACAACACCATCATCGGCAACGACGGCGACAACTCCCTCAATGGCGGCGCCGGCGCCGATTACCTCGTCGGCGGCCTCGGCGCCGACACGCTGAACGGCGGCACCGGCGCCACCGATGGCATCGACACGCTCGTCGGCGGCCTCGGCAATGACCGCTACTACGTGACCGAAGGCGATGTGATCATCGAGGACAACAACGACACGATCGTCAGCGGCAACGACACTATCAATGTTGGCGGTATCGACACCGTCACGGCGTATGGCGACTACACGCTCACCGGAGGCGCCTACGTCGAGGTGATGAACAGCACCAAGAGAGACCTCTGCGAAACGCCTTGCTGATGGCGGCTGTCGCTGATTCGCTTGGGCAA
>CALKHQ010000073.1 GCA_937988735.1 uncultured Alphaproteobacteria bacterium | reverse complement strand
CGTCGCCAACGTGCTGGAGGCGCTGATGGGCCTTGCCGCCCGCACCGGCCATCTGCGGCGCCTGCCGGGCCCGAAGGACGCGGCGCTGCGCCATGCCCGCGTCTGCTATGACCACCTCGCCGGCGAGACCGGCGTCCGCCTCTACGACAGCCTGCGCCGCCGCCGGCTGCTGGTCGGCGAGGAGCCGGCGGTCGCCCTTTCGCCCGCCGGCATCGACTTCGTCCGCAGCCTCGGCATCGGCGTGGATTCGCTCGCGCGGGGCCGCCGGCCGCTGTGCCGGGCCTGCCTCGACTGGAGCGCCCGCCGCGCCCACCTCGCGGGCAGCCTCGGCGCCGCCTTCCTCGCCTGGATTCAGGAGTCCGGCTGGGTGACGCGCGAGCCCGGATCGCGGATCCTGCGCTTCTCGCCGGCGGGCGAGGCCGCCTTCCGCGAAGCCTTCCCCCTCGACTGACGCGGCCTGCACGTTCCCGACGCGAGCGCATCCCACGCCGCCATCGCCGAATCGACGACAGCATCCAGCTCGGCCTGGGTCGCCCCGTCGCGGGCCTGGATCGACAGCCCGTGCAGCACCGTTGTGTAGAAGGCGGCCATCGCCGCCGTGTCGGCGCCTTCGGCGATCTCGCCCGTTTCCACCGCCCGGTCCAGCCGCCGGCGCAGCCCTTCCTCCCCCTCCTTCCGCAGCCGGGACAGGAAGCGGCGAACCTCCTCGGTCTCCGGCGAGCCGAGCAGGCCCGCGAGCACGATCATGCACCCGGGCGGGTTCGCCGGATCGACGTAGGCGCAGGCGTTCAGGCGCAGCATCGCCTCCACCGCGGCGCGCGCCGTCGGCTCCTCGGCGAGCGCCCGCTCGGTGAGCGCACCCTCCTCGCGGGCGTAGAGCGCCACCGCCTCGCGGAACAGCTCCGCCTTGCAGCCGAAGGCGGCATAGAGGCTGGGCTTGTTGATGCCGAGCGCCGCCGTCAGGTCGCCGATCGACGTGCCCTCGTAGCCGCGGGCCCAGAACACCAGCATCGCCCGGCGCAGCGCCTCGTCGCGGTCGAACCGCCGCGGCCGGCCCCGCTCGCCCATCGGATCCTCCTTTTGTACCAACCGTTAAATTAATCCCTTGACCCGGCGGCGCAAGCTCGTCAGTTCATTCTATACCGAACGGTACAGAAGGAGACGCTGATGCAGGAGCTCCAGGGAAAGGCGGCGATCGTCACCGGCGGCAGCCGCGGGATCGGCGCCGCCATCGCCCGGCGGCTGGCCGAGGACGGCGCCGATGTCGCCATCACCTACCATGCTTCCGAAGACCGGGCGCGGGAGACGGTGGCTGCGGTCGAGGCCGTCGGCCGCCGCGGGCGGGCCATCCGTGCCGACAGCGCGGACCCGGCGGCGCTGTCCGCCGCGGTGGACGAGGCCGCGGCCGCCTTCGGCCGCCTCGACATCCTGGTCAATAACGCCGGCATCTTCCCCTACGGCCCGCCCGACGCGGTCTCGCTGGAGGAAATCGACCGTACCCTCGCCATCCATGTCCGCGCGCCCTATGTCGCGGCGCAGGCCGCGCTCCGGCACATGGCCGACGGCGGCCGGATCATCTCCATCGGCTCCTGCCTCGCCCAGCGGGCGGCGGGGCCGGGGGTCGCGCTCTACGCCATGAGCAAGTCCGCGCTCATCGGCTTCAGCAAGGGCCTCGCGCGGGACGTGGGCAGCCGCGGCATCACGGTCAACGTCGTCGATCCCGGCGCCACCGACACCGACATGAACCCGGCCGGCAGCGACGACGCCGACGCCCAGCGGTCGCTGAGCGCGCTGAGGCGGTTCGCCGCACCGGCGGAGATCGCCGCGGTGGTCGCCTTCCTCGCCGGTCCCGGCGGCGCGTTCGTCACCGGCGCGGCGATCGCCGCAGACGGCGGCTTTGCGGCCTGAGCCATGGCCTGGCTGCTGCTGATCTTCGCCGGACTGCTGGAGGTCGTCTGGGCGATCGCCCTCAAGCAGAGCGACGGATTCACCCGGTTCTGGCCGGCTGCCACCGGCATCGTCACCGCGGCGGCGAGCCTCGCGCTGCTCGCGCTGTCGCTGAAGAGCCTCCCCGTCGGCACCGCCTATGCGGTGTGGGTCGGAACGGGCGCGGGCGGAGTCGCCATCGCCGGCATGATCCTGTTCGGGGAGCCGGCGACCTTCACCCGGTTCGCGTTCCTGCTGCTGATCGTGGCCGGGGTCGCCGGGCTCAGGCTGACCGAAGCCTGAGCCCGCACCTGCAGCCAACGTCGGTCAGGCGGCGCGGACGCCCTCGAGGAAGTCCGCGACCGAGGCCTTCATCCGTGCCGCCTGCAGCGACAGCCCGGCTGCGACGTCCAGCACCTGGGCGCTCGACCGGCCGGTCTCCGCCGCGCCGTCGCTGACGCCCTGGATGTTCTCCACCACCTGCTCCGTCCCGACCGCCGCCTGGTTGATGCTGTACGAGATCTCCTGGGTCGCCGCCGTCTGCTCCTCCATCGCCGCCGCGATCGAGGCCGACGCCTCGGTGACCTGGCGGATGGCGTTCGCGACCGATTCCATGGCCGCCACCGTCACCCCGGTCTGCGACTGGATGCCGGCGATCTGCGTGCGGATCTCGTCGGTGGCCCTGGCGGTCTGGGTGGCGAGCGCCTTCACCTCGGAGGCGACGACCGCGAAGCCCTTGCCGGCGTCGCCGGCGCGCGCCGCCTCGATGGTGGCGTTGAGCGCGAGCAGGTTGGTCTGCTCCGCGATCTCGGTGATCATGGTCACCACCTGTCCCACCCGCTCGCTCGCGGTGGCCAGGGCGCCGATCTGCGCCTTCGCGTCCAGCGCGGAGCCCGAAGCTGCCGCCGCGTCGCCGCTCACCCGCTGCACCTGCGCCGAGATCTCGCGGATCGAGCTGGTCAGCTCCTCGGTCGCGGCCGAAACCGCCTGCATGTTGGCCCCGGCCTCATGCGCGCCCGTCGCGACGTTGCCGGCCTGGGCCGTGGTCTCGGTCGCGATCTCCGACATGGTGCGCGAGGCCGTCTCCATCTCCGCCGCGGAGGCGGACAGCGTCTCCAGCAGGTCGCGGGCCTCGGCGTCGAAGCGGCTGGTCAGCGCCTCGATTCGGCGCGCGCGGGCGACCTGCTCCTCCTGTGCGGCCCGCTGCTCGGCCTCCAGCGCCTCGGCGCGCTGGCCGCTTTCGCGGAAGCTGGCGAGGGCCGCGCTCATCACGCCGATCTCGTCGCGCCGGCCGGCGCCGGGCAGCGTGACCGACCAGTCCTTGGCCGCCAGCCGCTGCGTGATGGCGGCGAGCGCGCGCAGCGGAACGGCGATCCGGCGGTTCAGCAACCAGCCGATCGCGACCGCGCTGGCGACCATGATCACCGACGCCACCGCCAGGATGATCATCGACAGCTCCAGCAGCGAGCTCTCGCTGGCGGAGGCTTCGGCAGCGATCGCGTGGGCGAAGCCGGTCATGGCCGAGAAGGCGTCGTGGATCTGCTGGCCGACCCCGGCGCGATCCGGCGAAATCTCGATCGCGCGAGCCAGGTCCACCGTCTCCGGCCGCATCATGTAGCGGAGCTGCTCGGCGGAGAAGTCGGCGAGCCAGCGTTCGGTCGCCGCTCGTGCTTCCTCCATCCCCTCGCGGAAGGCGGGCTCCGCTGCATGCTCCGTCGCCGCCAGCGCGTCGAACGCCGCCGTGGCAGCAGCGGCCGCGGTCTCGAAACGTTCGACATGGGCGAGGTCGCCGGACAGGATCAGCGCACTGAGCGCGCTCTCCGCCTCGTCGCGCGCCGTCTCCGCATCCTCGATCGCCAGCAGCAGTTCGTTGGCGCTGTCGTTGTGCCGGTTGGCTTCCGCGATGGCGTCGAGGTTGACCAGCACCGCCCCGGCGGTCGCGACGTTGATCAGGACCAGCGCGCCGAAAGCGATGCCCAGCTTCCTCGTGGCCTGCAGGTTGTCGAACATCGCGCTCACAGCTCCTCGTCGCTCGCCGACGCTGCGCGGCGCCGCGCGAGCTCGGTCAGGTTTACCTCGAAGGTGGCGGCGCCGATCGGCACGCCGCCGTCGTCGATCGTCGTGTTCACCTGGACCACCCAGATCCCGACGTCGTCGCGGAACTCCGGCTCGTCCACGAAGATCGCGGCCGCGCCGCGGGGAAAGGTCTGCTGGAACTTGGCCTCGTCGCCCTGCCACAGGTCGGAGGAAATGTTGCTCTGTCCGACGTTGAGTCCGTTGCGGTCCATGACGAAGATCTCGGTAAAGAGACCGATCGCCTGTGCCTGCACGCGGGTGAGGTAGGTGGAGGTCGGGTTGGACAGCACGGCCGCGATCAGCGGCTGTTCCGCCTGCCCGAGCTGGGCGCGCCATTCCTGGTCCAGCGCGTCGATCTCGGCCTGGGCCAGCGCGCCGTAGCGCGCGTTCTGCGCGTGGACGGTGTAGGCAACGATCGGCTCGGCGAGGATGCGCCCGATCGCAGGCACCACCTCCGCCTCGACCGCATCGCGCCATTCCGGCGGCGGCGCGTCGGCGCCCGCTGCACCGTGGGCGCCGAGGCCCGCGGCTGCGACCAGCACGGCAGGCAGATATCGACCCATGCAGAACCCCCGAGGTTGTGACGCGCCGGGCCGGCAGCCGGTCGCGCGGTTGGTCATGGGGGACGGTTGCGCCGGACGGGTTTAACTTTCCTTGAAGACGCCTTCGCGTTGCCCTGATCGGGTCAACCCGTTGCATCTGGAGTTGTCATGACCGGTTTCTTCGCCGTTCGAGGGTTCCGCATGAGACTGCCCCGCCTTTCTGTCTGCGTCGCCGCCGGCCTGTGCGTTCTTGTCGCGGCATCCGCGGCCGCGGGCGACGCCCGTCGCGCCCCTCCGGTGGACGAGGCGGGGGAGGTGCCGGCCTTCGCCGCCTGGCGCGACGCGCTCCTCGACGCCGTGCGCCGCCGCGACACCGATGCGGTCGTCGCGGCGGCCGAACCCGACATCCGGCTCAGCTTCGGCGACGCCGGCCGCCGGGAAACCTTCCGCCAGTGGCTCGACGGCGCGCCGGACGTGCCGTGGTCGGGCGAGCGCTACTGGCAGGAGCTGGAGGCCGTGCTCGCCCTCGGCGGCCGGTGGGAGGACTGGGGCGACGGGGTGCGCCACTTCTGTGCACCCTACACCTTCACCGCTCCGCTGCCGGAGGAGCTCGACGTCTTCGACGCGGCGATCGTCATCGAGCCCGACGCGCCGCTCCGCGAGGGCCCCGGAGAGGATGCCGCCGTGGTCGCCAGCCTCGACCACGACATCCTGCGGGTGCTCGACTGGGGCTTCGACCCGGAGGACCCGTACGCCCCGCACTGGCTGCACGTGCAGACGCTGGACGGCGCCCGCGAGGGCTACGTCCACACGACGCAGGTCCGCTCGCCGGTGGACTACCGGGCCTGCTTCACCGAGACCGACGACGGCTGGTCGTGGCCGTTCTTTGCCGCCGGCGACTGAGCCCGTCCCGCGCCTCAGTAGGCGTTCGGGTTGAACTTCATCTCGTACATCGTCCAGGTGGTCTTCTTCGCCACCCGGTCGTAGACGGCGCGCGCCCGGTAGTTGCTGTCCTGGGTGATCCAGCGGATCAGCGGCCAGCCGCGCTCCTCCCCCACCGCATAGACCGCGCGGATCAGCGCCTCCGCCGCGCCGCTGCCGCGAGCCTCGGGTTCCACGAACAGGTCGTCGATGAAGCCCGCCTCGCAGGCGCGCAGCGGGCTGGGCATGGCCCGGAAGTGGACCAGCCCGGCGATGCGGCCGTCCACCCGCGCCACCCGCCCCTCGAACACGTGGGCGGGATCCTGGAGCCAGCCCCACACCACCTCCGCCTGCTCCGGCGTCAGCGGGGCGCCGTAATAGGCGGCGTAGCCGAAATAGAGGCGCAGCCAGTCCGGCTTGTGCGCCGGCTGCACCGGCTCGATCTCCATCGTCATTTCCTCATGCTCGCGCTGCGGATGGCGGACAGGGTGGTGGTCGGCGTGATCGCCTCCGGATCGACCACCAGCTCGATCACCGCCGGCCGGCCGGCGGCGACCGCCTCGGCCCAGGCCGCGGGGAAGTCCTCGGTCCGCTCCACCCGCACCCCGTGGCAGCCATAGGCCCGGGCGAGCGCCGGGAAGTCCGGGTTGCGCAGCGCGGTCGCCGCGATCCGTCCCGGATATTCCCGCTCCTGGTGCATGCGGATGGTGCCGAGCATCCCGTTGTTGACCACGATCACGATGATGGCCGCCCCGTACTGCACCGCCGTCGCCAGCTCGTGCGAGGCCATCATGAAGCAGCCGTCGCCGGCGAAGGCCACCACCGTCCGCTCCGGGCAGCGCAGCTTGGCGGCGATCGCCGCCGGCACGCCGTAGCCCATGGCGCCGCAGGTCGGCGCGAGCTGGCCGCCGTAACGGCGGTAGCGGTGGAAACGGTGGACCCAGCCGGCGTAGTTGCCGGCGCCGTTGGTGACGACCGCGTCCTCCGGCAGCGCCTCGCGCAGCCAGGCCATGATCTGCGCCGGCTTGACCGCGCCCGGGCTGTCCACCGGCGCGCTCCACGCCTCGTACTCGGCCCGCGCCTCGGCGACCGAGTCCGCCCATGGCACCGGGCCCTCGGCCGCCCGCGCCGCCAGCGCCTGCATGAACGCTGCCGGCGAAGCCGCGACCGCCAGCGCCGGCGGGAACACGCTGCCCGGCTCGGCCGGGTCGGGATGAACGTGGATCAGCACCTCGCGCGTCCGCTCGGGCTGGAACCGGGTGTAGCCCTGGGTCGCGATCTCGCCCAGCCGCGGCCCGACCACCAGCAGGCAGTCCGCCGCCTGCGCCCGCTGCACCAGCTTCGGGTTGGCGCCGATGCCGAAGTCGCCGATGAAGTTGGGGTGCTCGTTGTCCACATGGTCCTGGCGGCGGAACACCGTGGTCATCGGCAGCGACCACGCCTCCGCCACCGCATGCGCCGCGTCCCGCGCCGCGGCCGACCACGGGCTGCCGCCCAGCATCAGCAGCGGCCGCCGCGCGCCCGCCAGGCGCGCCACCACGGCATCGACCGCGGCGGCCGACGGCTCCACCGGCGGCGTCGGCACCGCGTCGCGCAGCGCCGCCTCCGCCGGCCCGCTCAGCATGTCCTCCGGCAGGGCCAGTACCACCGGCCCGGGCCGCCCCGCCATCGCCACCGACCAGGCGCGGGCGACATATTCCGGGATGCGCTCGGCGAGGTCGATCTCCGCCACCCACTTCGCCATGCCGCCGAAGAAGCGGCGGTAGTCCACCTCCTGGAACGCCTCGCGGTCGCGCATGTGGCGGCCGACCTGGCCGACGAACAGCAGCATCGGCGTCGAATCCTGCTGGGCAATGTGCACCCCGATGCTGCCGTGGGTGGCGCCCGGCCCGCGGGTGACGAAGGCGACGCCGGGCCGGCCGGTCAGCTTGCCGTCCGCCTCGGCCATCACCGCCGCGCCCGCCTCGTGCCGGCAGGTCACCAGCTCGATCGCCTGGTCGTGGAACCCGTCCAGCGCCGCCAGATAGCTCTCGCCGGGCACGCAGAACACCCGGTCGCAGCCCAGCCGCGCCAGCTGCTCCGCGAGCAGCGCTCCGCCGTGTCGCCAGTTCGTTCCGCTCATGGTCCCCGTCCCTGCTTCGCCGCCCCGCGCTGCGCCAGCCCCGTCTCCTCCAGCGCCTCCAGCGTCCGCGGCCAGTCCGACTTCAGCAGCCGGGACAGCGACCGGTCGGCGAGGATGCGGCCCTGCGTTTGGCACCCCGGGCAGTAGTTGGTGTCGTTCTCGGCATAGCGGATTCTCTGCACCGGCGCACCACAGACCGGACAGGGCGCGCCGAACCTGCCGTGCACCGCCATCTCCGGCCGGAAGGCGGTCACCTTCTCCGGAAAGGCGTGCTCTGCCTCCGCGCACAGCCGGTCGCGCCATTCGGTCAGCACCGCGACGGTCGCCGCGTGCAGCCGCGCCACCTCCGCGTCCTCCTGCGCCTGCGACATCGCCACCGGCGACAGCTTCGCGCGGTGGAGGATCTCGTCCGAATAGGCGTTGCCGATCCCGCTGAACGCCCGCGGGTCGGTCAGCGCCCGCTTCAGCGTATGATTGGCCGCCCGGAGGGCCGCGGCGAACGCCGCCCCGTCGCAGGTCAGCGGATCGACGCCGCCGGGGTCGTGCGCGGCGAGCCCCTCGACGCCGGCGACAAGGTACAGCGACGCCCGCTTCTTCGACCCCGCCTCGGTCAGCAGCAGCGTGCCGCTGTCGAAGTCGAAGGCGGCGAGCCCCTGCCGCCCGCCGCGGATCGGCGCGCCCGGCCGCGCCCAGTGCAGCCGGCCGGCAATCATCAGGTGCAGCACGATCCAGTGATCGCTCTCGAAGCCGATCGCGATCCGCTTGCCGATCCGCCTCAGCACCGTCGCGCGCTGCCCGGCCAGTACCTCCGGTCGGGGCGCGACGCTCCGCAGCAGGAACGGGTTCGCGATCCGCATGCCGCGCAGCGCATGGCCGATCACCCGCGGCTTCAGCGCGTGCAGATAGGCCTCGACGTCGGGAAGCTCCGGCATCCGGCACCACGACTGTGGCAAGGGCTGACCCGGCCTCGTAACGCGGATGCGGCTTCGGCGCAACGCGCCACCGCCTGGGGCGGCGAGGCTCCGGCCGATGCGGTTGAGGCGGACTCCTCAGGATGGCTTCATCCTACATTTCAGCCCTCGCCCTGTCAAGAACATAATGAGAACACCTCCCTCGCTCTGGATGCAGGCCGCGTCGTGGGCTAAACAGCACCTGCCCGCCCCGGAAGCGATCGAAGGACCCGGCCTGCCATGAAACTCCACACCGTCCGCGTGCACCCCGAAGCAGACCGTCTGCCCAGGACGGAGCAGCTCGCGTGGAAGATCGCGGCGGTGGCGGCCGATCCGGTGCCGGTCGAGCCCGAGGTGGCCGACATGATCGTCAACCGGATCATCGACAACGCGGCGGTCGCCATGGCCGCGATCAACCGCCGCCCGGTGATGACCGCCCGCGCGCAGGCGGAGGCGCACATGCGGCCGGGCGGCGCCACGGTGTTCGGGCTGCCAAACGACCGCCGCTTCCATGCCGAATGGGCGGCGTGGGCCAACGGCACGGCGGTGCGCGAACTCGACTTCCACGACACCTTCCTCGCCGCCGACTACTCACATCCGGGCGACAACATCCCGCCTATCCTCGCCGTCGCCCAGCAGTGCGGCTGCAGCGGCGAAGCGCTGCTGCGCGGCATCGCCACCGGCTACGAGATCCAGATCAACCTCGTGAAGGCGATCTGCCTGCACAAGCACAAGATCGACCACGTTGCCCACCTCGGCCCGTCGGCCGCCGCCGGCATCGGCGCCATGCTGGGGCTCGACACCGACACCATCTACCAGGCGGTACAGCAGGCGCTGCACGTGACCACCGCGACCCGCCAGTCGCGCAAGGGCGAGATTTCGAGCTGGAAGGCGTTTGCCCCGGCCCACGCCGGCAAGCTCGCGATCGAGGCCGTGGACCGGGCGATGCGCGGCGAGGGCGCGCCGTCGCCGATCTACGAGGGCGAGGACAGCGTCATCGCCTGGATGCTCGACGGCCCGGACGCGGAGTATCACGTGCCGCTCCCCGAGCCCGGCGAGCCGAAGCGCGCGATCCTCGAGAGCTACACCAAGCAGCATTCGGCCGAGTACCAGAGCCAGGCCCTGATCGACCTCGCCTTCCGCGTCGGCCGCGAGATCGAGCGGCGCACCGGCGGCGACTGGGACCAGGTGAAGGACATCCTGCTGCGCACCAGCCACCACACCCACTACGTCATCGGCACCGGCGCCAACGACCCGCAGAAGATGGACCCGGAGGCGAGCCGCGAGACCCTCGACCACTCGATCATGTACATCCTGGCGGTGGCGCTGCAGGACGGCGAGTGGCATCACGTCCGCTCCTACCTGCCGGAGCGCGCGCGGCGCCCGGACACGGTGCGCCTGTGGCACAGGATCCGGACGGTCGAGGACCCGGAGTGGACCCGGCGCTACCACTCCACCGACCCCAGGGAGAAGGCGTTCGGCGGCCGGCTGGAGGTGACCTTCGCCGACGGATCCACGCTCGTGGACGAGATGGCCGTCGCCAACGCCCACTCGCTCGGCGCTACTCCGTGGAAGCGGCCGGACTATATCGGCAAGTTCATGACGCTGACCGAGGACATCGTCCCGGACGCCGAGCGCCGGCGCTTCCTCGATCTCGTCCAGGCCCTGCCGGACGTGCCGCCCGAGCAGATCCCCGAGATCAACGTCCAGCTCGAGCCGGGGGCGCTGCAGCCGAACCGGGCGAAGGGAATTTTCTGATGCTGTTCACGAGAAAGGACGCCCGCCAGAAGCGCGCCGATTTCCGGGCGGCGCTCGCCAGCGGCCGCCTGCTGCAGTTCCACGGCGCCTTCTCGCCGCTGGTCGCAATGTCGATCGCGGAGATCGGCTTCGACGGCGTCTACGTCTCCGGCGCCGTGCTCTCCGCCGACCTCGGTCTCCCCGACATCGGCCTCACCACGCTGAGCGAGGTTGCCGGCCGCGCCGAGCAGATCGCCCGCGTCACCGACCTGCCGGCGATCGTGGACTGCGACACCGGCTTCGGCGAGCCGATGAGCGCCGCCCGCACCATCCGCATGATGGAGGAGCGCGGGCTGGCCGGCTGCCACCTCGAGGACCAGGTGAACCCGAAGCGCTGCGGCCACCTCGACAACAAGGCGGTGGTCGGGACCGCGGAGATGGTGCGCCGGGTCCGCGCTGCCGCCGACGCCAAACGCGACCCCGACTTCGTGCTGATCGCCCGCACCGACGCCCGCGCCATCGAGGGGCTGGACAGCGCGATCGACCGCGCCAAGGCCTATGTCGATGCCGGCGCCGACATGATCTTCCCCGAGGCGCTGACCGGGCCGGCCGAGTTCGAGGCCATGCGCAAGGCGCTCGATGTGCCCCTCCTCGCCAACATGACCGAGTTCGGCAAGTCGGAGCTCCTCACCGCGCAGCAGCTCTCCGACCTCGGCTACAATGTGGTGATCTACCCGGTGACGACGCTCCGGCTGGCGATGAAGGCGGCGGAGGACGGGCTGAAGACGATCCGGCAGGAAGGGACGCAGGCCGGCATCCTGGACCGGATGCAGCACCGCCGCGACCTCTACGCCCTCCTCCGCTACGAGGACTACAACGACTTTGACCAGTCGATCTTCAACTTCAGGGTGTGACGGACGGCGATCCTTACCGAAGCGCGTCATGGCCGGGCCTGACCCGGTGCCGTCGCCGGGGTCGCATCGGCGGCGGGAGATGCCCGGGACGGGCCCGGGCATGACGTCCGGGAAGCGCCTCGCACCGCACGACTACGGGAGAGAAACGCCGTGAGCGACGAGGACATCAAGTACGGCCTGGCCGGTGTCGTCACCGACGTCACCTCGATCTCGAAGGTGATGGTCGAGACCAACTCCCTCACCTATCGCGGCTACGCCGTCCAGGACCTGTGCGCCCACTGCCGGTTCGAGGAGGTCGCGTACCTCCTGCTCAACGACGACCTGCCGACCGTCGCGCAGCTCGACGCGTTCACGGACGAGGAGCGCGCCAACCGGGCGATCAGCGATGACCTGCTGGCGGTGATCGCCCGGTTCCGCAGCGGCGCGCACCCGATGGACACACTGCGCACCGCCGTGAGCTTCCTCGGCGTCGAGGACGAGCAGGCGGGGGACAACAGCCACGCCGCCGACTACGCCAAGGCGATGCGGCTGCTGGCGAAGATCCCGACCATCATCGCCGCCGACTACCGGCTGCGGAACGGCCGCGACCCGATCGCGCCCCGCACCGACCTCACCCTCGCCGAGAACTTCTTCCACATGTGCTTCGGCACGGTGCCGGAGCCCGAGGTCGTCGCCTGCTTCGACATCTCGCTCATCCTCTACGCGGAGCACTCGTTCAACGCCTCCACCTTCACCGCCCGCACCATCGCCTCGACGGAGTCCGACATCCACTCCGCGATCACGGGCGCCATCGGCTCGCTGAAAGGCCCGCTCCACGGCGGCGCCAACGAGGCGGTGATGCACATGATGCTGGAGATCGGGGACCCGGCGAAGGCGCGCGACTGGCTGCTCGACAAGCTCGCGCGCAAACAGAAGGTCATGGGCTTCGGCCACCGGGTCTACCGCAGCGGCGACAGCCGGGTGCCGACAATGACCGGGGCCTTCCACCGCATGGCGCGCCTGAAGGGCGGCGAGAAGTGGGTCGAGATGTCGAACATCCTCGCCGAGACGATGATCGCCGAGAAGGGAATCCACCCCAACCTCGACTTCCCCACCGGCCCCGCCTATTACCTGATGGGCTTCGAGATCGAGATGTTCACGCCGATCTTCGTCATGAGCCGCATCACCGGCTGGGCGGCCCACGTGTTCGAGCAGCGCGCCAGCAACAAGCTGATCCGCCCGCTCAGCGCCTATCGCGGTCCCGACCAGCGCCCCGTGAAGCCGATCGCCGCGCGGTAGAGGCAGAGGCGGCGCGCCCGACACGCCTCGCCGCCCCCTCCTCGTCATGCCCGGCTGCGCGCCGGGCATCTCCCGCCGGGTTGCGCGGGCGCCCGAAGGAGGCCCCGCGCCATGGGCCGCACCCGGACCCGGTGGCGGCGGTTCCGGCATCCGGGCTAGCATCGCGCCAGCAGGCAAGGACGCCGAACAGCCAGGGGAGGATCGCTGATGGGGCGTTATGCGGAGGCCTATCGTCGCGCGCTGGAGGACCCGGAGGGGTTCTGGGGCGAGGCGGCCGGGGCGATCGACTGGATCCGCCCGTGGGACCGCGTGCTCGACGACAGCAATCCGCCCTTCTACCGCTGGTTCCCCGGAGCCGAGCTCAACACCTGCCACAATGCGCTCGACCGCCATGTGCTCGCTGGCCGCGGCGAACAGGCCGCGCTGATCCACGACAGCCCGGTCACCGGAAGCCGCAGCGCCCTCACCTTCCGTGAACTGCGCGACCGGGTCGCCGTCTTCGCCGGTGCGCTGGCGCGTCTCGGCGTCGGCAAGGGTGACCGCGTGGTCATCTACATGCCGATGGTGCCGGAGGCGGTGATCGCAATGCTGGCCTGCGCCCGGCTCGGCGCCATCCATTCCGTCGTCTTCGGCGGCTTCGCGGCCAACGAGCTCGCCAGCCGCATCGACGACTGCACGCCGAAGGTCGTCGTCTCGGCGAGCTGCGGCATCGAGCCCGGCCGCGTCGTCGCCTACAAGCCGCTGCTCGACCGGGCGCTGGAGATCGCCCGTCACAGGCCCGACCGCTGCATCATCCTGCAGCGCGAGCGCCTCGCGGCGGAGCTCGTCCCCGGCCGCGACCTGGAGTGGGAGCAGGCGCTCGCCGGCGCGGAACCGGCAGACTGCGTCCCGGTCGCCGCTACCGACCCGCTCTACATCCTCTACACCTCGGGCACCACCGGCCAGCCGAAGGGCATCGTCCGCGACAACGGCGGGCACGCCGTCGCCATGGCCTGGTCGATGCGCAACATCTACGACGTGGCGCCGGGCGAGACCTGGTGGGCCGCGTCCGACATCGGCTGGGTGGTCGGGCACAGCTACATCGTCTACGCGCCGCTGATCCATGGCTGCGCCACGGTGGTCTATGAGGGCAAGCCCGTCGGCACCCCCGACCCCGGCGCCTTCTGGCGGGTGATCGCCGAACACGGCGTGGCGGCCATGTTCACCGCGCCGACCGCCTTCCGCGCCATCCGCAAGGAGGACCCGGCCGGCGCCCACATCCGGCGTCACGACCTCTCCCGCTTCCGCACCCTGTTCCTCGCCGGCGAGCGCTGCGACCCGGACACGCTGCGGTGGGCGGAGGAGAAGCTCGGCGTGCCGGTGATCGACCACTGGTGGCAGACCGAGACCGGCTGGGCGATCGGCGCCAACTGCCGCGGGCTGGAGCCGATGCCGGTGAAGGCCGGCTCGCCCACCGTCGCCGTCCCGGGCTACGACATCCGCATCTTCGACGATGCCGGCGCGCCGGTCCCGGACGGGCAGATCGGCAGCATCGCCATCCGCCTGCCGCTGCCGCCCGGGTCGCTGCTGACACTGTGGAATGCCGACGAGCGCTGCCGCGAAGCCTATTTCACCCGCTATCCCGGCCACTACCTCACCGGCGACGCCGGCCTGCGCGACAGGGACGGCTACCTCTACATCATGAGCCGCATCGACGACGTCATCAACGTCGCCGGGCACCGGCTCTCCACCGGCGCGGTCGAGGAAGTGCTCGCCGGCCACCCGGCAGTTGCCGAATGCGCGGTGTTCGGCGTCGCCGACCCGATCAAGGGCCAGATCCCGTTCGGGCTGGTGGTGCTGAAGGACGGGGTCGAGGTGGCACGGGAAGTGCTGGCGCAGGAACTGATCGCCAAGGTGCGGGAAGAGATCGGAGCGGTCGCCTCGTTCCGGCAGGTCGGCGTGGTCCGGCGGCTGCCCAAGACACGCTCGGGTAAAATCCTGCGCGGCGTCATGCAGAAGATTGCCGACCAGCAGCCGTACAAAGTCCCGGCCACGATCGATGATCCTGAAATTCTAGACGAAATCCGCGATCATTTGTCTACAAGCGGTTGGTTCACCCGCGGCACCTGACGAGGCTGCCGCGGTTCTGCACGGCGCGCCCGCCGTAACTCGGCGGCTGCTGCGCATTAACGGTTCGAAAACCACCTTGATTGCGGCCGGCGCCCCGTCCCATGCTGCCACGGCTGGGAACTCTCGATCATAGGGGAAGCCAATGAACGCAATCACTGTGCGGGGCGCCGCGGCGCAGCTGCCTGCCGGCGGCGTGGTGCCGATCAATGCCGGACCTGCGGCGCTGCGGGCCGACCACGCTATACCGGCCGACCGCCACATCCTGCCGTGGCTGATCGATCCGAAGGGCCTGACCCAGCTCGAGCTCGTCTACGACCGCAGGCAGAAGGCGCTGTGGCAGTACCTGAACCCGACGGACCGGCCGAGCTCGACGCCGGCGCTGCTCGAGGACATGCTGCGCGTGTTCGACCGCATCGACCGCCACTTCGGCCACCCGGCGGCGGACGAGGTGCCGCTGCGCTATCTGGTGACGGCCTCGAGCCTGCCGGGCATCTTCAACCTGGGCGGCGACCTTCCGCGCATCGTGGACCTGATCCGGCGGCAGGACCGCGCCGGCCTGCAGGCCTATGCCCATCTGTGCATCGACGTGCAGTATGCCCGGGCGGTGAAGCGCGGCCACAAGTACGTCTCGATCACCCTCGTTCAGGGCGACGCCCTCGGCGGCGGGTTCGAGGCGGTGCTCGCCAACGACATCATCGTCGCCGAGAAGGGCGCCAAGTTCGGCATGCCCGAGATCCTGTTCAACATGTTCCCGGGCATGGGCGCGCTGACCTTCCTCACCCGCCGCGTCGGCCAGCGGCTGGCGGAGGAGATCGTGTTCAGCGGCAACATCTACGAGGCGGAACAGCTCCACGCGATGGGGCTGGTGGACATCCTCGCAGAGCCCGGCGAGGGCGAGGAGGCGGTATCGCAGTTCATCGCCCGTCGGGACCGGCAGTACCACGCCCGCGCCGCCGTCTATGCCGCGCGCAACACGATCCAGCCGGTTAGCTACGAGGAGCTGGTCGAGATCACCGAGATGTGGGTGGACATCGCGCTGAAGGCCGACGACCGCGACCTGCGCAAGATGGAGCGGCTGGCGGCGGCCCAGGACAAGCGGAGTGCCGGCCCGGCGTAGCAGGGCGGCAACCCGGAGGGCGCCGGCCGGGAGATGGCCTGCAACCCGGCGGGGCGGCGGTTCCCCTACCGCCGCCGGT
>CALKHQ010000072.1 GCA_937988735.1 uncultured Alphaproteobacteria bacterium | reverse complement strand
GGGGGTGACGATACCGAAGGAGTCGGTATTCCAGCCGGTGCGGACCATGGTGATGGACGACGCCGGGACCATGGTCTGGGCCAGGCCGGCCGAGGATGCGACGACGGCGACGCAGAAGCTGGTGATCGCGGACATGCGCATGGTTGCCTCCTTCACTGGTAGAGAACGGACAGGACGGGGAGAAGGAATTCGGTGGCGACGGGCCGGTCCTCACCCGTCATCACCAGGTCGATGATCGGCGCGAGCGCGAGCTCGATGCCGAACGGCCCGAGGCAGACGATCTCGCGGCCGGAACCGGCGGGGGCGCCGGTGGGAAAGCCGCCGAGACGTCCGACGCGGCGGCAGAAGGCGTCCGCTTCCCGCCGCGCGACGCGCCAGTCGAACGCGTCGGGCCCGGGGCCATGGGCGGCATAGCGGGCGCCGGTTTCGGCGAAGAGGCAGACCTGGCCCAGCTCGAGCATGGTGTCGCCGAAGCCGGTGAAGAAGCCGCCGATGCTGCCGGGCAGGACGGTGCGGCAGACGGCGTCGGCGGCGCGGGCGGCCTGGGCCCAGGGGACGCCGTCGATGCTGCCGAAGCCGGCGCCGGTGCCGTCCACCTCCGCCGTCGTGGCGTTGCGGAACACCCCGCCGTCCCGCCCGATGCAGGCGAAACGGTGCTGCTCCGCCCCGTTCACCGGGCCGGGGAGGAAGGTTCCGCCGACGAAGCCGCGCTTGGTGCACAGCCACTGCGCCACCCGCTGCGCCCGGCTCCAGCCGACGCCGGCGAGGGGGTCGCCGCCGGCGGCGAGCCGGTCGCCCTCCGGCACCGCGCGGAGCTCGCCTTCCTGCGCGACCCCGATCTGCAGCGGTTCGTACTGCGACAGGGGTACGGCGACGGCCGCCTCGATCCAGGCGACATGGGCGGCGACCGAGGCGGAAAGCGCGTTGGGGGCGCCGGTGGTGCTGGTGACGCCGGCGAGGAAGGCCGTTGCGCCGTCGACGACGAAGGCCGGCCCGCCGCTGTCGCCGTGGTCCGTGGTGACTCCGGCGGCGGTGCGGCTGAGGACGAAGTTGCGGCCGAACAGGTTCGGCACCTCCATGTCCGCCTTGAGGTAGACGCCGGTGGACGCGCCGTAGACGGTGACGGTGCGGCCCTCCGGGTTGCCGCGGAACAGCGGGATGGCGAAGCCGGTGGTGGAACCGTTGACCGCGACGGGCAGCACGAGGTGCAGTAGCCCGATGTCCGGGCCCGTCGGATCCGACGCCCAGCCGCCGAACTTGTAGATGGCGTCGACCCCGACCGTGACCGTCGTGTCGAAGGCGGGCGTGACGATGGTGTTGCTGCCGGTGAGGTGGTCGATGCAGTGGCCTGCCGTCAGCGCCAGGTCGTTGGCGATGAGGACGCCGGAGCACGAGACGCCGCTGCCGTCGGGGCGCCAGGTGGTGACGAAGACGAGCCCCCGCCGCTCGGCTTCGTCGCTGGCGACCGATGTGCCGCCCGCGGTGAGCTGCGCGCCGGTGCTGCCGGTGCGTTCCGGCTGGGCGTGGGCCAGGCCGGCCGCGCCGACGGCCAGCACGGCCGCCGCGGTGGCGAGCAGGCCGGGCCGGCGGCGCCGGTGCGGCCGTTTTCCGGGCGGGCGGACAGACGAGGCCCGCCGGCCACTGTATCGTGGCACGAGAAGGGTGGCGTTCATTTGACAAGATCTCTCCACTGGTTGGAGACAATCGTGATCGTGCGGCCGAATTCTCGGGAAAGCTGTGCTCAATGCCACCAGTGGCGCGATTTCATTTTCCGGTTACATGAAGCGGCCGCTCGGGGCGCCGCATGGCGGGAGCGCCTGCGGCTGTTCCTGCCCGCTGTCGCGGTCTATCCTCGTGAGGCGGGCACAGGCTTGGCGGAGGTCGGGTGGCGCAGAGGCTGTTCTTCGAGCGGGCGCTGTTGCCGGGCGGCTGGGCGAACAACGTCCGGCTGACGCTGGACGGCGGGACGATCCGGGCGGTCGAGGCCGGCGCCGATGCGGAAGGCTGCGAGCGGCTGGCCGGCGCGGCGGTGCCGGGGGTGCCGAACCTGCACAGCCATGCCTTCCAGCGCGGCATGGCCGGAATGACCGAGGTGCGCGGGCCGGCGGCGGACAGCTTCTGGACCTGGCGGGCGGCGATGTACCGCTTCCTCGCCCGGCTGGGCCCGGAACAGGTCGAGGCCATCGCCGCCTACGCCTACATGCGGATGCTGGAGGCGGGCTACACCGGGGTGGCGGAGTTCCACTACCTGCACCACGACCCGGCGGGGCGGCCCTATGCCGACCCCGGCGAGATGGCGGCGCGGGTGCTGGCGGCGGCGGTGCAGACCGGGATCCGGCTGACGCTGCTGCCCGTGCTCTACGCCCACGGCGGCTTCGGCGGCCAGCCGCCGGCCGATGGCCAGCGGCGCTTCGTCAACGGGCCGGACCGGTTCGTGGCGCTGGTCGAGCGGGCCAGGGCGCTGGCCGGGCTGGTGCCGGGGGCGCGGGTGGGGCTGGCCTACCACTCGCTGCGGGCGGTGACCTTCGCCGAGATGGAGGCGGTGGGTTCGGCCCTCGGCGAAGAGGCGGCGGCGATCCACATCCACGTCGCGGAGCAGGAGAAGGAGGTCGCCGACTGCCTCGCCGCCACCGGCGCGCGCCCGGTCGCGCTGCTCCTGGACCGGGCGCCGGTGGACGGGCGCTGGTGCCTGGTGCACGCGACCCACATGACGCCCGAGGAGGCGGCGGCGCTGGCGGGAAGCGGCGCGGTCGCCGGGCTGTGCCCCACCACCGAGGCGAACCTGGGCGACGGCCTGTTCGACGCACCGCGCTTTCTCGCTGCCGGCGGGCGGTTCGGCGTCGGCTCGGATTCGAACATGGAGACCGATCCGGCGGCCGAGCTGCGGCTGCTGGAATACGGGCAGCGGCTGCGCGACCGCAGCCGCAACGTGCTCGCGGAGGGCGAGGGCGCTGCGACCGGCGCGCGGCTGTTCGCGGCGGCGGTGGCGGGGGGCGCGCAGGCCTGCGGCCAGCCCGTTGCCGGACTGGCGCCGGGGGCGCCCGCGGACATCGTGGTGCTCGACGCCGACCACCCGGATCTCGCGGGGCTGGCGCCGGCGCAGTGGCTCGACGGCTGGATCTTCGTCGCGGGGCCGTCGCTGGTGCGCACGGTGTTCGCCGGCGGACGCCGGGTGGTGATCGAGGGGCGGCACGTGCGCCGCGACGAGATCGTCATCCGCTGGCGGGCGGCGGTCGGCCGCCTGCGCGCGGACGGGTGACGGCCCCGACGCGACGACGCGCGCCGGTTGAGAGTCCTGTTGCAACGGACATCCGGAGGATGTAGCGTGGGCAAGGGTGGAACGGGTGAAAGAGATACCACCGCACGCCCGACCAGTTCGCTCCCGACAATTCGCTGATGGCGACGCACCGCCGGCCGGATCCGCGGCGCGGCGCCGATGAAGCCGAGCACCGCCGGGGCCGCGGCGGCGCGACAGCACGCGAGGTGAGCCGCGCATGATCCTTTCCGAACGCTATGACGTCGCCCTGACCTATGCCGTGGCCCTGCACCGGCGGCAGCTGCGCACGGGCACCGGCATCCCCTATGTGTCGCACCTGCTCTCCGTCTCCGCGCTGGTGCTGGAATACGGCGGCGACGAGGACCAGGCGATCGCGGCCCTGCTGCACGACGCCGCCGAGGACTGCGGCGGCGAGGCGCGGCTGCAGGAGATCCGGGAGCGGTTCGGCGACCGGGTGGCGCAGATCGTCGCGGACTGCACCGACAGCTGGACCGACCCGAAGCCGGACTGGGCGCAGCGCAAGATCGCCTATGTCGCCGAGCTCGCAAGCCGGCCGCCGGCGACCCTGCTGGTCTCGCTCGCCGACAAGACCCACAACGCGACGGCGATCCTGCAGGACTACCTGGACATCGGGGAAGCGCTGTGGGAGCGGTTCAGCGGCGGCCGCGACGGGACGCTCTGGTACTACCGCGCCCTTGCCGACCGGTTCGCGGCGGCGATGCCGGGGAACCGGCTCGCCCAGCGCTTCGGCGCGGTGGTCGCGGCGCTGGAGGCGGAGGTGCGGGCGCGGGAGGGCTGGGAGCCCGGCCTCTGGCAGCCTGCTGCCGCCTGACCCGGGCGACGCCGCTCAGCCCGCCAGGGCGTCAACGCCTGCGGCGGAAAGATGGCGGAATCCGGCGAATCCGGGCGTTTCGGAGATACATTAGGAAATTGTGATCTTGCGCACAGGGATTGCGCCGGAGGCTCCCCAGATGGCCGGCATCGGCGGGGCGATGGGCCTCGCCAGATCAGACAGAGGGGACCACCGCAATGCTTCGCTCGATCCGCACCGCCGCCGCTGCCACCGTCGCCGCCGCCGGCTTCCTCGCCGCTGCGGGCAGCGCCCAGGCGGGTCAGCAGGACTTCACCATCTACAACGACAGCGTCCAGGACATCTATTACATCTTCGTCTCCCCGGACTATTCGGACAACTGGGGCAACGACGTCCTCGCCGACGCGATCCTGCCGGCCGGCGCCGCGGTGGACATCCGGATGGACGGCTACGGCAGCCACTGCACCTTCGACATCCAGGTGGCCAATGCCTACGGCGACACCCTCGAGTTCTGGGGCGTGAACCTCTGCACGGTCGGCGCCGTCTACGTCCAGTAAGCCGCGCCGCCCGTTCGGGCCGACAGACCGCCGCCGGATTCCGGCGGCGGTTTGCTTTCGGGGACACGGGGTCCGGGGGAGGTCGCGCCGGCGGCGCGAGTCCTGGAGCATGGCGCGGTCCGGCGCGGGTTTCCGCCGCTCCGCCCCGGGGGGGGGGGCATGCAGCAGCGATGGCGGCGCCGACGAGCAGGATCCGGATCTTCCGGTCGTCGCCGGGCGACGTCGCGGCGGAACGGGATGCGGCGGCAGCGCTGGCCGAGGCGCTGAACCGGGACGCGGCGCCCGGCTTCGCACCGTGAAGGCGTGGTCGGACGCGGGGGACGGGGCACTCGGGGGGCACGCCCTCTTCCCCGTCTTTCGTCAGCCATTGCGGCCTCCCGGCCGGCCGTTGCAGGAATAGGGGCATGCCCGCGACCGGCCGCGGGCTCCTCGGCAAGGGTTGGCGATGGTTGCGGGCGAGGCGGGTGCGCGTGAGGGGGCGGAGCCGCCGCGAATCGCCCGG
>CALKHQ010000071.1 GCA_937988735.1 uncultured Alphaproteobacteria bacterium | reverse complement strand
CTGGTCGTGTTGCGGCTGGCCCTCGATCTCTAAGCGGCTAAAATATCGCGTCTCGCGGGTAGCGCCTGCGCGGCGTTGCGGCTGGCCCTCGATCTCTAAGCGGCTAAAATCGATGACTCCTCAAACCCCGGAAATTCCGGGGTTTTTTGTTCTCGGCGTACGGCGGAAAATGCTGCATCGCCGTCAGAACAGCACCAGCTGTGCCGGATTTTCCGGTCTGCGTTCGCTCTTCCTTCCCACGAAGATGCGGGCGTTGCCGTACTGCTTGTCCGTGATGGTGACGATGTGCACCTTGCCCTTCGCCGGAAGGGCGCCGCCTATCCGGGCGATGGCCGCCTCGGCGGCCTCCTTGCTGGCGGCGAAGCGGAGATAGACCGAGAACTGCGCCATCTCGAAGCCCTCGTCGAGGAGGAACTGGCGGAACCGGGTCGCGGCCTTCCGCTCGGCGGTCGTGCCCACCGGCAGGTCGAACATAACGTAGAGCCACATCATGCGATATCCGCTCAGTGCCGGGTACCGGTCCGCCAATCTCAGGCCTCCAGCGGCAACGTGCGCTGCGGCAGGTCGAGCTTGCGGGCCTCGCCCGCGAAGCAGCGCGCGAGCGACCGCGCCAGGCGTTCGAGGCACGCGCCGACCGGGCTCACGCCGTCGGTCGTGCTCATGTCGGTGATCAGGATGCGGGCGAGGCGCGGCTTGCTCTCGCTGTTGACCTCCGCCACGCCGTCCGTGACGAGATCCCGGACGAGGAGGTCTGCCAGCGGCCGGAACGGCTCCATCAGGTCGTCGGCAAGCGCGAACGCATTGCCGCGCTGGCGGTGCGCGAGGCCCAGGCTGGGGTGGAGCCCGGTCGCCATGATCGCCCGCGCCGCACCGGCGCGCAGCACGGTGTAGGCATAGTTCAGCATGCCGTTTATCCCGTCCGCCGCGCGGTCGCGCCGGAACTCGTCGCCGAACAGCAGCGGCCAGTAGCGGCGGGCCGCCTGTGCTTCCACATTGTCCGGGTCGCCCGAGCGCACCTTGCGGGCGAGGAGGCGAAACCCCTGGTGCGGCGCGCCGATGGCCTCCAGCGTGGCCCGCTGGCTCTCGATCTTCGCCGCGACGAGCTGCGCCCACAGCCGCTTCCGCAGCGGTTTCGGCGCGGAGGCCTGGTCCGCCATCCGGCCGGCCTGATCGTGGTTGCCGTCGGCCGCCCACAGGATGGCCGCCGGAAGGTGATTGCTGCCGCATACGACGAGCGGCGCGCAGCGTTCGGCGAGGGCGACCAGCAGGGAATTGGAATAGGTGATGCCGTGCGCGGAGGCGATCACGGCGTCGATGTCCGCCAGCGGCACGCGCCCGAGCTCCTCGCCAGCGGCGCTGACGGTGAGGAAACCGCGCGACTTCGCGAGGTGGCGGCCGTCTTCCGCTATCTCGACGATGCGGCCGGTCACGGCCGGTCCGTCGCGGGCGTGACCCGGCCGATCGGATCGACGCGGACCCGGCGCGCGGCGCCCTGCTGCAGGCGGGCATAGGTCGCGAAGATCCAGCGCAGCGGGTCGTTCGGATCGTCGTGCCGCTTGTCGAGGCTTCCCGCCTCGTTGTGCCCGATGAGGCGCACGCGATTGGCGGACGGCTCCAGCCGGCAGACCCTCAGGATCCGGGGCCCTTCCCCGAAATCGGCTTCGACCAGATCGCCGTTGTGCAGACGCATCACCAGCGTCGCATCCGGGAAGGCCGTTCTCCACGCCGGCCGGAAGCCGGGCGTGTTCGCGTCGTAGACGGTGATGCCTTCGCCGGCCCAGGTGCCGTCGGGCAGGCGGTAGATTTCGATGCAGTGATTGTCGCCGGGGGAGTAGGCCTTGCAGAACGTCCGCCCCAGACTGTCCGCATGCCGGACCACCCGCACGGACTGCTCCCGCTTCAGGACGCGCACCCGGCGGATGCCGTGCAGACGGCCGTATTCCGCCAGCGCCTCGTTCAGCTTGCGCCCTGAGGACTTGGCGTTCCGCGCGACCTCCTGCAGCGCCGCGCGCAGCTCCGGGTCGCGCACCCGGCCGATCTTGCCTTCGCTGAGCGCCTCGAGCGGCTTGCGGAAGACCAGATTGTATCGCTTGCCGTCGATCTCGTCGTCGGCAGGCCCGTAGGCCGTGGCTTCGTGAAGCCGGCCCGACGTGACGTGCACGTTCCCCTTCGCGCCGGGCGGGCGTCCGTGATCCGGCTTGTGGCTGACGATCATCGTTGCCAGCCGTGCGGCCAGATCGTCGCGATAACCGGGGTAGGGGTCCGGAAAGCCGTCACGGGGGAACAGACGGTCGGGGTCGAGTTCTTCCGCCTGGCCGGACGCCCGCGCGATGCGGTTGATCAGGCCGCGGTCGGTGCAGGCGACCACGAAGGCGTCGATGGCGTGGTGGCGATGGTCCTTGCGGTTCTTGGGCTGGGCCACCGCGGCATAGTTGTGGTCCGGCAGCAGGTCGTTCAGCCCCCACCTGGCGCGCAGCATGGCGGTGAGGCGTCCCGGCGTGGCCCAGACCTGTTCGCATACATGCTCCAGATAGGTCTTGGCCATGCGCGCCATGTGCTGGGTATCGGTCAGCTGGCGGGCAAGGAAGCCGCCATCGGCCTCGAACCGGGCCATCGCGTCGGGCTGGAACCGCCATGCCTTCTTCGGGAACAGCCGCTCTGCCCGTTCCGCGATTTGCTGCAGCTCGGCGCCGGACCATGCTTCGGCCGGGGCCCGGTTGCGCTTGATGCGGTTCGCCTCGCGGGTGCACAGCACCTTGTTCATGATGCTGTCGTCGAGCGTTCGCGAGTAGGGGAGGATGTGGTCGATGTCCACCGAGCCGTCGAACAGGCGTTCGATGCACAGCGGCTTGCCGGAATAGACGCAGACCCGCTCGGCCGCGGGCAGTTCGTCGAACAGCCGCAGGCGGAGCCGCGCGTCATGGGTGTCGGCCTTGCCCAGTGCCGCCAGCCGTTCGCGTCGCGCCTGGTTCCTGGCCTCGTTCTCGCGATTCTCGCGCTGGATCTGCTCCCGGCGCTCGCGGCTGAGCTTGAGCTCGCGGGCGAGCTCGACGACGATCTCGGCCGGCGGGCCGTAGGTCTCGATCAGCGTGTTGACCAGCAGGCGGAGCTGGTTGAGCCCGATATGCACGGTGGGATTGGGCACGCGCCCGATCCGCTCCTGGCTGCCTTCGGGCGCGTCCGGCTTCGCGATGACGTGACGGACCAGCGCCTCGCCGTAATAGGGCAGCCGGTCGGTCGTGCCGTCGGGGCGAAGATCGGAATGATGCCGTCCGAGAGCCCTCACCGCCTCGTCATAGGTCGGCAGGCGGTCGAGCGGCTGTCCGGTCTCCGGGTCGATGGCGCCTGCCTCGAAAACGCGCACCAGATCGGCGAGAACCGAGCGCCCGAACTGGGCGTGGCCCTGGGGCAGCCGCATCTCGGAGATGACTTCGGCCGCGTCCTCGCCGAGGCCGAACTCTTTGCAGAGCCAGTCCTCGAGCGCGTCCGGGTCCTCGGTGGCGAGCAGCCGCTCGACGACCTCGATCTGGCGGTCGCGCGACAGGCCGCGCCACGCCGCACCGAAGGCCTTCTTCGCCCCCAGCCTCGCGGCGGTCTGGTCCGGCTGCAGTCCCTTGCGGCCGGCGAGCTCGTAGTTGAAGCGGGCATCCTCGGGCAGCCTGGCGGCGCGGCGGAGTGCCTCGAAGGCGACGGTTGATCCGCTCGCACTCATCAGCCGGGCCGCGACGGCGGCCGCTTCCTGACGGGTCAGCACCCGTTCCGCGTGGCCGGGCCGGCGGACGCGCAGCTGGCTCACATCCTGGAGGATGCGGAAGCGCTGGAACAGCGGATGCGCCTTCGGCGCCCGCTCGCCCTCGTCGATGTCGAAGCCGAACCGCCGGACGATGCCGGCTTCGGGCCGCAGCGTGCACCGCCCCACTGCCGGCTTCTTCAGGGGCCGCTGATCGATGATGATGCGCCTGAGCCGGGCCAGCAGCGCGGGCGTCAGATCGGCGTGGTGCCGGGACTGGCTGGCCCAGATGGCCGACAGCTCGGCCTCGACCATCTCGCGCGTGGGATAGAAGGGGTAGAGGTTGCGGGCACCCTCCCTGTGGGGGCGAAAGCGTACGGGCTCCGGGGCAATGTACCCCTCGTGATCGTTCTTCTGCCTGCGACCCAGCCTGTCGCGCTTCTGGCGCCGCGCCAGGAACTCCCCCAGCGTCCGTGCATCGACCGCGCGCAGGGCCTCCTCGAGCCCGCGAATGCCGGCCCTCGTCGCGCCCTTCTCGTCGTCATCGGCGTCGGCGAGCCGGTTCGACCTGAAGCCGCGCCGCTGGTTGAGGTGGAAGATGGCGCGCCCGATCTCGTGCAGGGACAGGCGCTGATCCAGCGCCCGTGCGCGCAGCCAGTAGGGATCGAGCTTCTCCAGGGCCTTCCGCTCTGCCACATCGGCGGGCATCAGGCCGGCTTTGATCAGAGTCTCCATCAGCCGCTGCTGGCGGCGGAGGAAGCGGTCGCGCCGGCGCCGCATCGCGCGGGCCGCGCGCCGGTTGGCCGCCAGGGATGCCTTCGACTGCGGGTCGCGCCCGGCTTCGTCGTTCGGTGTCAGGATGCGCACACCGGCGTCGAGTACGCCGCACGGTGCGCCCTCGCTGTCGAGCTTCAGGGCGCACCAGCCGATGGAGTTGGTGCCGATGTCGAGGCCGAGGCGGTAGTTCATGAGTGCCCCCCATGCGGACTGTTCTCCGGCCCGCGATGGTCTCGCGGAGCCGGGCGGGGGCGGCTGTTGGCTTCTCCGGGTTCTACCCCCGAGAGGGTTGAGTCACCACAATTCGAAACGGCTTGTCAAAAACTAACACACGTGTAAGATGCATCCCGGGTGACCAAGCTTAGCCGCTTAGAGATCGAGGGCCACCCGTTAACAAGCACTGTGAAGTGCACAAAATTTCTCCTCCGGGAGAAGGCGACGGCGAGCCGAGGCTCGCCGTTTGCTTTTTCGCCGCGGAGGATGCCGAAATACCTGCAGCTTCAGGATGCAGGTGCGCGCCGATCCGGGGGGACTGACGTGCCGGCCGGCTCAGGCCTCGCTCGGGGCGACGGTCGCGCGGTAGGTCGCGGTGCCGTCTTCCAGCAGCGCGATGTTCTGCTCGCGGATGCGTGCGCCGGCCTCGTCGTAGAGGAAGGGGAGCGTCGCGTAGCGCAGGCCGCGGGTGACCGGCGTCGCCTCGTGCAGCAGCGAGCAGGAGAAGACCACGGCGCCGCCGGTGGGCGCGCGGTAGGTGCGCATGCCGAACTCGGGGAAGCGCAGGTCGCCGCCCTCGTAGTCCTCGGCGTTGAGGTTGATGGTGACGGCGAAGCGGCGGTGGGCGGTGGCGGCGGTGGTGTTGTCGCGGTGCGGCTTGAAGAAGCCGTGGGAGGCGCCGTCGTAGCAGGCGACGATGTAGCGCTCGATGCGGGTCACCTCGAACTGGAACGCCTTGCGGATCTCGGGCGCGATCCGCAACCGCACCGCGTCGCGGATCGCGCTGCGCAGGCCCTCGTCCTCGATGGCGACGTCGGCCCGCCGCTTGAAGCCGGGATCGAGCCGGCCGACGGTGCGGCCGCCCTCGGTGCGCATGAAGCCGGATTCCCGCGGCTCGCCCCGCCGGTAGGCCTCGATCAGCGCCCGGCACACGTCGGGCTCCAGCACCCGGGGCAGCATCAGCACCGGCGCCCACGGCTCCGCCGGAACGGCGGCGTGCCGCGCGGCCGGCGGCAGGGCAGCCAGCGTGGCGACCAGCGCCTGCGGCTGGTCCAGGCCGCCGCTGGCATAGACGCGGAGCATCGGATCGAGCACGTACCAGCGCAGGTTGACCCCCGGCGGTTCCCCGTCGCGCCGCAGGCCGAAGCCGGCCGCGACCGCGCCGTCGGGGTCGTGGAACACGCGGTTGTGGCGGAAGGCGGCGCGCACTGCCGGGTTGTCGAGATCGCCTTCGTCGGTGGAGACGCCGAACAGGACGAGCTGGCCGTCGTCGTCGGGCAGGCCGGCGCCGGCGAGCGCCTTGAGGACGGCGCGGGCCGGGGCAAGGTCGCTGCGACCGAAGAAGACCAGCGCGACGAAGCGCCCGCCGAGGCTGGAAAAGGCGAATTGCGGGTTGATCGGCGCCCGGGCAGAGAACCAGGGCGCCGGCTCCCCCCAGCCGAGTGGACGTCGCAAGGTCATTGAAGCCTCCCTTTGCGGCGCAGGATATATCCGCCCGCGCGGGGAGGCGACCGCATCGCGGGCGGCGTCAGGCGTCGGCGGCGCCGACGGTGAAGGCAAGGGTGCCCGAGATCGGCCGCCGGTCGGCCGGGCGCGCCCGCCACAGCACGCTGTATTCGCCCGGCGCCAGCGGCGGCAGCGGCACGCTGTGCTCGCACGCCGGGACGAGGCCGATCGAGAAGCCGGTCTCGACCCTGAACCCGATGGCATTGGTCAGCACGAAGGCCGTCAGCCGCACCGGGCCGCTGAACGCGAGCCCGACGGCCGCCGGCGCGGCGGCGACGACCGCCCCGTCCGCGGGATCGCTCGCCACCAGTCCGACCCTGGGTGTCGCCACCATCCCCGGTGGAGGCACGTTGAGGGCGCGCATGAGCCACATCGCGCGGGATTCTGCCCTGGCCATCTCGTCTCCATCGATGAGGTGCGCCGCTTCGGCTCGGCGTCTGCCGCCAGCATAGCACCAAAGATGAAGGGAACCCTGACTATGTGGCGCAAAACCGTTTCGAATTTCAGGAAACGCCGGCGCCGGCGAGGTCGTCGAGGATCGGGCAGTCGGGATGCTGGTCGCCGTGGCAGGCCTCGACCAGCGCCGCCAGCGTGGCCCGGAGTCCGCGCAGCTCCGCCATCTTGCGGTCGATGTCCGCAATCCGGGCCTCGGCCAGCCGCCGCACGTCGGCGCTCGCCCGGCCGGCGTCGCCGTAGAGCGACAGCAGCGCGCGGCAGTCGGGGATGGAGAAGCCGAGGCTGCGGGCGCGGCGCAGGAAACGCAGGACGTGCACGTCCCGCTCCGTGTAGCGGCGGTAGCCGTTGGGCTGCCGCTGGGGCACGACCAGCCCGATCTCCTCGTAGTAGCGGAGCGTCTTGACCGGCAGGTCCACCGCCGCCGCCACCTCGCCGATGTTCATCGCCACAGCCGGGACCGCATTGCGCTGCACCATGTTCCGCGCCTCCGCCGACGCATCTTTCCAGTAACTGGAGGGTCGCGGCCGCCGCGTCAATCCCCGCCCTGCCGCGCATGCAGGTCTCGCGGACTTCCCCCAGCCGGGGCCTTGCTCTACAAGACGGCCGCGGGCGCGGCGATGCGCCCGGAGAAGGAGGCTGCGACCCGTGCCCGTGATGCCCGACAGCTGGATCCGCCGCATGGCGCTGGAGAAGGGGATGATCGATCCCTTCGTCGACGGGCTGCACCGCGACGGCGTGATTTCCTACGGGCTGTCCTCCTACGGCTACGACGCGCGGGTGTCGCCGGACTTCCGCGTGTTCACCAATGTCAACAGCGCGATCGTCGATCCGAAGAACTTTACCACCGACAGCTTTGTCGAGCGCAATGCGGAGGTGTGCGTCATCCCGCCGAACAGCTTCGCGCTGGCGCGGACGGTGGAATATTTCCGGGTGCCGCGGGACGTGCTGGTGATCTGCCTCGGCAAGTCGACCTATGCCCGCTGCGGGATCATCGTCAACGTGACCCCGCTGGAGCCGGAGTGGGAAGGGCACGTCACGCTGGAGTTCTCCAACACCACCCCGCTGCCGGCCAAGATCTACGCCAACGAGGGCGCCTGCCAGTTCATCTTCTTGAAGGGCGAGAGCCCGTGTGACATCTCCTATGCCGACCGCAAGGGCAAGTACATGGGCCAGAGGGGGGTGACGCTGCCCCGCCTCTAGGGGAGCGGCTTTCCGCAACGGCGACGCGAGCGCATGGACCAGATCATCATCAGGGGCGGCAGGCCGCTCCGCGGCCGGATCGAGATCAGCGGCGCCAAGAACGCCGCCCTGCCCCTGCTGACGGCGAGCCTGCTCACCGAGGAGACGCTGACGCTCTCCAACCTTCCCCACCTGGCCGACATCACGACGCTGATCAACCTGCTGACCCAGCTCGGCGTCAGCTTCGAGATGAAGGGCGACGCGCCCAACGGCGGCAACGCCGGGCGCACGGTGTCGGCGACGGCGAAGGAGATCACCTCGACCACCGCCGCCTACGACCTGGTGCGCAAGATGCGGGCGTCGGTGCTGGTGCTGGGGCCGCTGCTCGCCCGCTGCGGGATGGCGCGGGTTTCGATGCCCGGCGGCTGCGCCATCGGCGCGCGGCCGGTGGACCTGCACCTCGCGGCGCTGGAGGACCTGGGCGCCGAGATCGAGCTGAACGAGGGCTATGTCGAGGCGCGGGCGCCGCGCGGGCTGAAGGGCGCCGTCATCACCTTCCCCAAGGTTTCCGTCGGAGCCACCGAGAACCTGCTGATGGCGGCGACTCTCGCCCGCGGCACCACGGTGCTGAACAACGCCGCGCGCGAGCCGGAGGTGGGTGACCTCGCCCGCTGCCTGCAGGCGATGGGGGCGAAGATCGCCGGCATCGGCACCGACCGGCTGGAGATCGAGGGCGTGGACCGGCTGCACGGCGCGCACCACGTGGTGATCGCCGACCGGATCGAACTCGGCACCTACATGATGGCGGCGGCGGTGACCCGCGGCGACGTCGAGCTGGTGGGCGGCAGCCTGGACCTGGTGCGGGCGCCGGCGCAGGTGCTGGACGAGGCGGGCGTGCTGCTGGAGGAGACGGCAAACGGCATCCGGGTGGCGCTGAAGAACGGCGCGCTGACCGGCGTGGACGTGATGACCGAGCCCTTCCCCGGCTTTCCCACCGACCTGCAGGCGCAGTTCATGGCGCTGATGACCACGGCGGCCGGGGCGGCGATGATTACCGAGACCATCTTCGAGAACCGGTTCATGCACGTGCCGGAGCTCGCGCGGATGGGCGCCAACATCAACCTGCACGGCTCCTCGGCCCTGGTACGGGGGGTGAAGCGGCTGAAGGGCGCGCCGGTGATGGCGACGGACCTGCGCGCGTCGGTGTCGCTGGTGCTCGCCGGGCTCGCCGCCGAGGGCGAGACCACCGTCAACCGGGTCTACCACCTCGACCGCGGCTACGAGCGGCTGGAGCAGAAGCTGGCCGCCTGCGGCGCGGAGATCACCCGCGCCCGCGCGCCAGGCTGACCGGGCGGAGGACAGGCGATGGCAAGCGGACCGCTGAAGCTGCTGGCGACCGACGGCGACGACCTGGCGGTGATTTCCGCCATGCTGCAGGACGCACTGGTGGACGGCAGCGAGATGGTGTGGCAGCGCGAGGAGCAGCGCTTCGTGGTGGTGGCCAACCGCTTCTGCTGGGAAGGCCGGCCGGAGCAGGACCGTCGCGGCCCGATCCACGAGCGGGTGCACAGCGGGCTGTGCGTGAGCCATGTGACCAACGTGCGCCGCCGCGGCTTCGACCCGCGCCGCCCGGCGGGCCTCCTGTCGCTGCTGGCGATCCGCCATCAGCCGCGCGCGGACGGCGGGCACGCCCTCGACCTCACCTTCTCCGGCGGGGCCGAGATCCGGGTCGAGGTGTCGGAGCTCGTGGTCCGGCTGGACGACATCGACCAGCCGTGGCCGACGCGGGTGCAGCCGAGCCATGAGGTGGACTGAGGCGATGGAACGCCGGACGCATCAAGGGCCCGCCACGCGCGTCGCGGCGCCCGGGCGGCCGCTGCCATGCTGAGTGCCGCGCCGGTGCGCGATCCGGATTCCCTGGTCTTCGCGGTTCCCAAGGGGCGCATCCTCACCGAACTGCGCCCCCTGATGACGGCGGCGGGACTGGAGCCGGAGCCTGCCTTTGACGACCCGCGCAACCGGTCGCTGCAGTTCGCGACCACCGTGCCTTCCCTGTCGCTGGTCAGGGTGCGGAGCTTCGACGTGGCGAGCTTCGTCGCCTTCGGCGCCGCCGACATCGGGGTCTGCGGCAACGACGTGCTGGCCGAGTTCGACTACTCGGAGATCTACGCGCCGCTGGATCTCGGCATCGGCCGCTGCCGCATGGTGGTCGCCTGCCCGAAGTCCCTGATCGACGCCGATGCGCCGGAGCGGTGGAGCCACATCCGGGTGGCGACCAAGTACCCGCAGATCACCCGCCGGCACTTCGCCCGTCGCGGGGTACAGGCGGAATGCATCCACCTGCACGGCGCGATGGAGCTGGCGCCGCGGCTCGGCATGTGCCGGCGGATCGTGGACCTGGTGGAGACGGGATCGACCCTGCGGGCGAACGGGCTGGTCGAGGTGGAGACGATCATGCGCGTCTCGTCCCGGCTGATCGTCAACCGGGCGGCGCTGAAGACGCGGCCGGAGGAGATCGGCGCCTGGATCGCGCGCTTCCGCGCCGCCTGTGCGGCCCGCGACGACGCGGCCGCGCCGGCGGCCGCGGTCGGGGCATGACCGGAGGCAACCATTGCCTTGCCAGCGTGCGGCTGGCGGATTCGATGGCGATGCCGCCCGACCCGGACCATGCCCACGAGATCCGGGTCGCCATCTACGACCTGGTGGAGGAGAACCTGTTCCGGCCGGTGAACGGCGCCGGCGGCCCCTTCCACCTGGAGCTTGACGTCGAGGACAACCGCCTGGTGATGCAGGTGAGCGGCGCGGACGGCCGCGAAGGCGGCCGGCTGTCGGTGCCGCTCGTCTCGCTGCGGCGGCTGATCAAGGACTACGCCCTCATCTGCGAGAGCTATGCGGACGCGGTAAAGTCGCTGTCGCCGAGCCAGATCGAGGCGATCGACATGGGCCGGCGCGGCCTGCACAACGAGGCGGCCGAGCTGCTGCGCGAGAAGCTCGCCCGCCACGTCGAGATCGACCTGCCCACGGGGCGCCGCCTGTTCACGCTGGTCTACGCGCTGCTGCGGCGGCGGTGAGGAGGCGCGGTGAAGACGGCGGAGCGCGCGACCCACATCGTCACCGCCCCCGGCCTGCAGCGCGTGGAGCGACCGGGGAGCGTGCTGTTCGCCTGCACCCGCAACTCGATCCGCTCGCCGATGGCGGAGGGGCTGCTCAAGGCCCTGCACCCGCGGCGCATCTACACCGACTCCGCCGGCGTGCATGACGGGGAGGTTGACGGCTTCGCCATTGCGGTGATGGCGGAGATCGGCATCGACATCTCGGGCCACCGGTCCAAGACCTTCGACCAGCTGGAGGACACCTATTACGACCTCATCATCACGCTTTCGCCCGAGGCGCAGCACAGCGCGGTGGAGCTGACCAGGACGATGGCCTGCGAAATCGAACTGTGGAATACCTTCGACCCGTCGATCATCGAGGGGAGCCGGGAGGAGAGGCTGGCCGCCTATCGCGCGGTGCGCGACCAGCTCCGCCAGCGCATCCTCGCGCGCTTTCCGCCCGACCCGGAGCCGGCGCAGTGAGCGCGCGCCTGGTGCTGGCTTCGGCCTCGCCGCGGCGGCTGGAGCTGCTGCGGCAGATCGGGATCGTGCCGGATGCGGTCGATCCCGCCGACATCGACGAGACGCCGCACCGGCGCGAGCTGCCGCGCGACCATGCCCGGCGGCTGGCGCAGGAGAAGGCGGCGGCGACGGCGGCACGGCACCCGGGCGCCTACGTCCTCGGCGCCGACACGGTCGTCGCCTGCGGCCGGCGCATCCTGCCCAAGGCCGAGGACGCGGCGACCGCGCGGCGGTGTCTCGCCCTCCTGTCCGGCCGGGGCCACCGGGTTTACGGCGGGATCTGCCTGGTCACCCCTGACGGGCGCGCCATCCCGCGGCTGGTGGAGACGCGGGTGTCCTTCAAGCGGCTCTCGGCCGAGGAGGTGGAGCGCTACATCGCGAGCGGCGAGTGGCAGGGCAAGGCCGGCGGCTACGCCATCCAGGGGCGGGCGGCCGCCTTCGTCACCGGGCTCGTCGGCTCGTACAGCAATGTCGTCGGGCTCGGCCTCCACGAGACGGCGACGCTGCTTGCCGGCCATGGCCTTGCCGGCTGAGACCCTGCCCGTCGAGGCGCTGCTGGTCGAGCGGCGGGG
>CALKHQ010000070.1 GCA_937988735.1 uncultured Alphaproteobacteria bacterium | reverse complement strand
CGCCGTCACGGCCGGCCCCCGGGTCCCGGCCGGCTTACGGAGCCGGGACCGTGGGCGATGACGGCCTTGATCCCGCGCGCGTCAAGCGGGCGGAATCGACGCTGATCGCCCTCGGGGTCATCGTCGCGGTGTTCGCGCTGCTCTCGCTGCTGGGTGGCGACATCCTCGCCTTCCTGATCCAGGGCGCGATCAGCCTGCTCACCTTCCTCATCGGCTACAAGGCGATCCGGGACGGGAACATCGGAACGGCGCGAACCTTCTGCCTCGTGATGGGCTGCGTCTACGCCGGCCTGCAGATCCTGTTCCTGCTGCTGGTCCTTGGCGTGCTGGGCCAGCTCGGCGTGCTGTTCTGGATCATCTGGCTGATCGGCTGGCTGTTCGCCTGGGGCTACTTCTACTGCTACCAGTGCGTCACGCCGAAGCCATACCGGAAGATGGGGCTCTGACGGTGATCCAGTTTTCCACCGCCTTTGACAGCGGCAACGGCATCCTCGAATCCGCCGATGACCCGGACGACATCCGGGTCGCGATCGCGCACGACAACCAGTCGGAGTTCCTGCAGTGGTTCCACTTCCGGCTGACCGGCGTGCGCGGCGTGCCGCTCACCATCCACCTGACAAACGCCGGCGCCAGCGCCTATCCCAGGGGCTGGCCCGGCTACCGCGCGGTCTACACCGAGGACCGGCAGAGCTATCGCCGTGCCGACACAAGCTATGAGGACGGCGTGCTGACCATCCGCCACGTGCCGCGGGCCGACAGCGTCGCCTTCAGCTACTTCGCCCCCTACCCGATGGAGCGGCACGCCGAGCTGGTGGCACGTACGGCCGCGAAACCGGGCGTACGTGTCGAAAGCCTCGGCCGTAGCCTGGACGGTCAGGAGATGGACCTGCTGACCATCGGCACGCCGGGCGCCGGCAAGCGCGTGTGCTGGCTGATCGCGCGCCAGCACCCGGGGGAAACCATGGCCGAGTGGTGGATGGAAGGGTTCCTGGAGCGCCTCGCCGATCCGGCCGACGCGCTCGCCCGCACGCTGCTGGAGCGCTGCGTGTTCCACGTGGTGCCCAACATGAATCCTGACGGCAGCCGCCGCGGCCACCTGCGCACCAACGCCGCCGGCGTCAACCTGAACCGGGCCTGGGCAGAGCCGTCGATGGGGACGTCGCCGGAAGTCGCGCTCGTCTGGGCGCGGATGAAGGAGACGGGCGTCGACTTCTGCCTCGACGTCCACGGCGACGAGGAGATCCCGTACAACTTCATCTCCGGCGCCCACGGCATCCCGTCATGGGGCCCGCGGCTGGAGGAGCTGCACGACAGTTTCTGCGCAGCATACGTACGCGCCAATCCTGACTTCCAGCTCGAGCACGGCTACGGCAAGCCCGGGCCTGGCCGGGCGAACCTGGCAATGGCGACCAATGCGGTGGCCGAGGCCTTCGGCTGCCTGGCGATGACCCTGGAGATGCCGTTCAAGGACAACGCCGCCGCCCCCGACCCCGAATACGGCTGGTCGCCCGCCCGCTGCCGCCGGCTGGCCTGGAGCAGCCTCGACGCGCTGGCCGCGGTTGTGGAGTCCCTCAGGCCGCGCGGCTGAAGCGGAGCAGGGTAACGCACGTACGCCCGTACGTGCGGCTGGTTTCCTCGGCAAACCCCTCGGGGAAGGCAATGGGATCGCGCGCGGCGTGCTCGACCGCTACCAGCGCGCCGGGGGCGAGCCACCCTGCGGCGGCAAGCGCCGCAAGGGCAGCCGGCACCAGGCCCTCGCGGTAGGGCGGATCGAGCAGGACCAGTCCGCAGCCTTCCGGCGCCGACGGCGGGCGCGTCACGTCGGCGCGCAGGATCCTTGCCCGCGTCGCGAGTCCCGTTGCCGCGACATTGGCCTCGATGGTGGCGATGGCGGTCGCCGCGTTGTCCATGAACGTGCAGTGCGCCGCGCTGCGGGAGAGCGCCTCCAGCCCGAGCGCGCCGCTGCCGGCGCAGGCGTCGAGCACGCGTACGCCGGTCACGCGGTCGCCGCCATAGCGGCCGGACTGCAGCATGCTGAACAGCGCCTCGCGGACGCGATCGGCCGTCGGCCGCACCGCATTGCCGGGCGGCGCCTTCAGCGGGCGGCCCCTATGGGTTCCGGCGACGATGCGCACGGGTTCGCCCTGACTGCGGCCCTGGCCCGCCGCTCGGTCCGGGTTCGCGCGCCGCGGGAGACGTACGCCCCCTCCCGGTCGTACGTTTCGCCGGAGCGGCGTCCGGCAGCAGGCTGCCGAGCTGGGCGCGCATCACGCCGCGCGGCACCTCCTCCACCGCGCCCCGCGGCAGGTTGCCGAGCTGGAACGGCCCGTACGCCACCCGGATCAGGCGGTTGACCTTGAGGCCGAGGTGCTCCAGCACGCGGCGCACCTCGCGGTTCTTTCCCTCGCGCAGGGAGACGGTGAGCCAGGCGTTGTCGCCCTGCTCGCGCTCGAGCAAGGCCTCGATGGGCCCGTAGCGGATGCCGTCGACGGTGACGCCGTCCAGCAGCTTCGCCAGATGCGCCTCCGTCACCTTGCCATAGACTCGGGCGCGGTAGCGGCGCTTCCAGCCGGTGGACGGCAGCTCCAGCGTCCGCGCCAGCCCGCCGTCGTTGGTGAGCAGCAGCAGGCCCTCCGAGGTGAGGTCGAGCCGGCCGACGGAGATCACCCGCGGCATGTCCGGCGGCAGCGCGTCGAACACCGTCGGCCGCCCCTTTTCATCGCGGTGGGTGGACACCAGCCCGTTCGGCTTGTGGTAACGCCACAGCCGGACCCGCTCCTTCTCCGGCAGGGGCTGGCCGTCGACGGTGACCACGTCGCCCGCGGCCACCAGCGTCGCCGGCGTCGTCACCACGGCCCCGCCCAGCGCCACCCGCCCCTCGGCGATCAGCCGCTCGGCGTCGCGCCGGGAACAGAGGCCGGAGCGGGCGATCACCTTGGCGATCCGCTCGCCGGCCTTGCCGGGCGGGTCGTCGGCCATGTCAGCGCGCCAGCCAGCCGCCGTCGACCGGGAGCGTGACCCCGGTGATCATCGCCGCAGCCGGGCTGGCGAGGAACGCGATGGCGGTCGCCACCTCCATCGGCTCGACCAGGCGGCCCATGGGGGTCAGCGCGCAGATCGCCTGCTCCATGTCCGTATCCGCCAGCAGCTTCTCGGTGAGCGCGGTGCGGGCGAAGGTCGGCGCCACCGCGTTGACCCGGATTCGCTGCGGCGCCCATTCCAGCGCCAGCGCCCGGGTCAGGTTGACCAGCCCGCCCTTGCTGGCGTGGTAGGCGGCGTTGGGATAGAGGCCGCCGCCGACGAGCCCCATGATCGAGGCGACGTTGACCACGGCGCCGCCGCCCGCCGCCGCCATCAGCGGCGCGGCCGCCCGCGCGCAGTGGAAGGCGCCGGACAGGTTCACCTGCAGCACCGCATCCCAGGTCTCGGCCGGCATTTCGGTGGCCGGCACCCGCGCCCCGCGGCCGGCGTTGTTGACCAGGATGTCGAGCCGGTCGAGGCCGGCAAAGGCGGCGGCGATCGCCGCTGCATCGGCGACGTCGAGCGTCAGCGGCCGTGCGCCGGGCAGTTCCGCCGCCACCGCCTTCGCCGCAGCGCCATCCCGGTCGCAGACGATGACACGGGCGCCCAGCGCCGTCATCGCCTCGGCCGTCGCCCGGCCGATGCCTGCTGCGCCGCCGGTCACCAGCGCCACCTTTCCGTCCAGCCGGAACAAGTCTGCGATCGCCTGCATTGCCAGCCTTGAAGTTGCCACAACCGTCGGCAAGATGGCCTTGCCCGCCGCGGGCACCGGCCCGGGCGGACCGCGTGATAGCACGGTCGGTACCGGGAAGCCGAGGTCCGATGTGAAGACGGCGATCGTCCTGCTTCTCGCCATGGTGCTCGGGGTGGTGCCGGCTGCAGCGCAGCAGCCGATCCTGGGCGGCAACCCGCTGGTCCGCGCGGTTCTCGACCGTGACCTGAGCCAGGCCAAGGCGCTGCTGCTTTCCGGGAACGCGCCCCAGGGCCGCGACCTGAACCGGCGTCCGCTGACGGTGATCGCGGTCGCCAACAACGACCTCGCGATGCTGGATCTGCTGCTCGCCTACGGCGCCAATGCGAACGAGACCGACGCCCAGGGCAACAGCCCGCTCTCCCACGCCGCCGCCCTCGGCAGCATCGATGCGGTGGAGCGGCTGATCGCCGCCGGCGTGCAGCTCGACTGGGCGAACCAGCAGGGGATGACGCCGCTGATGCGGGCGGCACAGGTGGGCGCCAACGCCATCGTCCGCCGGCTGATCGATGCCGGCGCCCTGGTCGACCTGACCGACTTCACCGGCCGCGACGCGCTGGCCTGGGCGGAGACCAACGGCCACCAGCGCGCCGCCGCCATGCTGCGGACGGCGCTGGCCGCGGGGTCCTGAGCGGCCGCCCTAGCCCGCTTCCGCCGGCTGCGGAACCGGCTGGTCGGGGTCGATGGGAACGCCCGGCAGGTGCTTGGACGTCCGGATCACCGGGAAGGTGGTGACGCGGACGACATGCGGGGCCGAGGTCAGCATGGTGGTGAGCCGGTTCTCGTGCGCGGTGCTGCGTGCCACCAGCCGCAGCACGAAGTCGCCGCCGCCGCGGATCATGTGGCACTCGCGCACCTCCGGCCAGTCGGCAACCAGCGCCTCGAAGCCGGTCAGCACGGACTCGGCCTGGCTGTCGAGACCGACCAGGGCATAGAACGCCACTTCCCAGCCCAGCCGCTCGCCATCGACCTCGGCGTGGTAGCCGCGGATGTACCCGGCATCCTCCAGCGCCCGCATGCGGCGCAGGCAGGGCGGGGCGGAAATGCCGGCCCGCCTCGACAGCTCCACATTGGTCATCCGGCCGTCATCCTGCAGGTCGCGCAGGATCTTCAGGTCGATGCGGTCGAGTTTCAGGGCACGCACGGAGGTCTCGTCTGCTGCATTGGGGGTGGCGCGGAGCCGCCGAACGCACTATAGCGGGCGGCGCTGCCGGCACGAAAGAATGTTTCAAGCAGGAGCCCGCCCACGCGCCCGATGCTGAGCCGATGCTGGGTCGTCACCGACGGCAAGGTCGGCATGGAGAACCAGTGCCTGGGTCTCGCCGAGGCGCTCGGGCTCACGCCCGACGTGAAGCGGATCCGGGTGCGCAAGCCCTGGCGCTGGCTGCAGCCGACGCTGATGCTGCGCCCGCTGGCAAGCCTCGACCCCGCCGGCGACCTGCTCGAGCCGCCCTGGCCCGATCTCATCGTCGCCACCGGCCGCATTTCCGTTGCGCCGGTGCTGGCGGCGAAGGCCGCGGCCGCGCGCGCCGGCACCCCGCTGAAGCTGGTGCAGATCCAGAACCCGGGGGTGGACCCGCGACGCTTCGACCTGGTGATCACGCCGCGCCACGACCGGCTGTCGGGGCCGACGGTGCTGCAGACGCTGGGCTCGATGCACCGGGTGGACCAGGCGAAGCTGGACGCCGCGCATCTCGCCTGGGCGCCGCGCTATGCCCGGCTGCCGCGCCCGCTGGTGGCGGTGCTGGTCGGCGGCGCCAACCGGGTGTTCCGTTTCGACGCCGCCACCGCCACCCGCCTCGGCGGCCTGCTGCGGACCATGGCCGCGGACACCGGCGCCGGACTTGCCGTCACCACCTCGCGCCGCACCGACCCGGCCGCGGCGGAGGCCCTGCGCGCTGCGCTGGCCGACGCGCCGGCCGACATCTGGACCGGCGAGGGCGACAATCCCTATTTCGGGCTGCTGGCGCTGGCGGACGCGATCGTCGCCACCGGCGATTCGGTGAACATGGTCTCGGAGGCGCTCGCCACCGGAAAGCCCGTCCATGTCTTCGACCTGCCGGGCGGCTCGGAGAAGTTCAGCCGGTTCCACGGCGCGCTGCGCGAGGGCGGCTTTACCCGCCCCTTCGCCGGCCGGCTGGAGCACTGGCGCTATCAGCCGCCGGACGACATGCGGCGCGCTGTCGCCGCTGTCCGGCAGCTCTTTGCTGACGGGGCCCCGCCGGGCGATAGTGCGGCGTCGCCCGCCCGAGCCGGCGGCGAGTGAGAGCCATGCAGAACCTGGACGTGTCCCGTTCCCATGCCGGCAGCCGCCCTCTCGCGAGCGCGGGGCGGATGGTCGATCTCGAGGCACTGGCCGCAACGCCGCTCGCCCGCGACCCGTACGACCACGTGATCGTGCCGCGCTTCCTGCGCGAGGCGGTGGTGCCGGAGGTGCTGGCCGACTTCCCGCGCACCGGCGGGCCGGGCAGCTTCCCGGTACAGGTGCTGCGCTACGGGCCACGCTTCGCCGCACTGCTGGAGGAGCTGCGCAGCGACGCGGTCCGCGACGCCTTCGCCCGCAAGTTCGGGATCGACCTGTCGGGCCGGCCGACGATGATCACCGTCCGCGGCGAATGCCGGCCGACCGACGGCAGGATCCACACCGATTCCGCCGACAAGATCATCACCGTGCTGATCTACCTGAACCCCGGGTGGGAGAGCGCGGGCGGCCGGCTGCGCATCCTGCGCTCGGGCCACGACCTCGACGACTATGCCGCCGAGGCGGCGCCCGAGGCGGGCTCGATGCTGGCCTTCCGCCGCTCCGAGATCAGCTTCCACGGCCACCACCCGTTCAGCGGCGAGCGGCGGGCGATCCAGCTCAACTGGGTGACCAGCCGGCGCTACGTCATCCGCGAGCAGCTCCGCCACCGGATCTCGGCCTTCGCCAAGCGCGTTCGCCGGCGGTCCGGGCGGGAGCGGCCCGAATCCTGACGACGGACATCCCCATGGCCCTGAACATCGAGACCTTCAACAACGCCACCGGCGGATCGACCTTCTTCAAGGCCGTCGGCCATCCGCTGACCGCCGGCCGGCTGCAGGCGCTGCTCGACGGGCTGAAGGGGCGGCGCGTGGCGATCTACGATCCGGAGGGGCTGGCGGCGCCGCTCGCCGAGCTGTTCGACCTGCGTGCGCTGGCGCCGGTGGCGGTGTTCGTGCAGAACGTCGCCGCGATCGGCCAGACGGTGCTCGGCCGCCCGGCGCAGCCGGTGACCGAGCTCGCCGAGGCGGCGGTCGACACGGTGCTGCTGCCGGCCTTCGACGCCGCCCGGCTGGTCGATCACATCCGCCATCTGCTGCCGGCGGGCTGCACGGTGGTGACGCTGGACGAGGTCCGGCTGCCGGACCCGCTGCTGACCAACCCGCGGCGCTATCTCGACAAGCTCAACTTCGCCACCAACTTCGCCTTCTTCCGCGACGAGGGCGGCCACCACACGCGGGTCGCCACCTGCAACTACTGGTCGGGCTATGGCGCGAGCGGGGTGCGGCTGTGGCTGCGGCTGTTCGGGGCCGGCGGCGAGACGCTTGCGGAATGGGAGCAGCCGGTTGCCGACGGGCCTGCGGCCGTCGTCATCGACAGTGCGGAGGTGCGGGCCCGCTTCGGGCTCCCGGAATTCTGCGGCCAGCTCTTCCTGCACATCGTCGGCGTCGCCGGCCATGACGTGGTGAAATACGCGCTCGACACCTACGGCGACGACGAGACGGTGCTGTCCTGCACCCACGACGCCAATGCCTGGCCGGCGGACTATTACGCCGGCCTGCCGGCACCGCGGCCGGGCGAACGGGTCATCCTGTGGGTGCAGAACAGCCACCCGTGTCCGATCCCGGCCGGCGCGGTGCGGCTGAACCGGATGGGCGCCAGCGCGGAGATCGCGCTCGACCGCGCCGTGCCGCCCTACGGCAGCACCGCCGTGGACGTGGCCGAGCTGCTGCCGGGCCTCGCCTGGCCGGGGCAGATCGAGATCAACGCCGGCCGCCACTTCGTCCGGCCCCGCTACGAGGTGGTGGTCGAAGGCGGCCGCCGGCGGATCGCCCATCCCAACGTCGAGCGCACGGACCTGAAGCCCGAGCCTGCGCTGCGCGAGCTCGCCAACCTGATGGGCAAGGGCTTCCTGCTGCCTGCGCCGGTGCTGCCGGTGGACCGTTTCCGCTCCATCGTGCTGCCGACGCCGATGGCGCGCGCGCAGGCGGAACTGCCGGTGGCGGCGATCCTCTACGATCGCGACGGCCGCGAGGTGGCGCGGCGGCGCCTGGGCCGCCTGCCCCGCGACCACGAGACAGCGCTGGAGGCGCACGACCTGCTCGACGGCCGCACGCTCGCCGGCGGCTACGGGCACATGGAGCTGGTCTACGACTTCACCGACGGCGGCGACGGCGACGGCTGGCTGCACGGCCTGTTCCGCTACCACGACGAGGCGACCGGGCACGCCGCGGAGACCAGCTTCGGCGCCCACATCTTCAACACCGTGCTGACGTGGCGGGACGAGCCCCAGTCCTATGCCGGGCGCGCGCCGGGGCTCTCGACCCGGCTGTTCCTCCGGCTCGGCCCGGCGCCGACGGATACGCTCTGCCACCTGATCTATCCGGCCTCGACGCCGTGGCATGCGGCCTCGCGCACCACGCTGACCCTCCACGCCGCCGACGGGCGGCCGGTGGCGACACGGGAGGTGGCGATCCCGTGCAGCGGGTCGCTGCTGTGGCGCTATTCCGAGATGTTCGATCCGGAGGCGCGGCGCGAGGCCGAGGCCGCCGGGCCCGGCGCCTATGTGCTGGTCCGCGACCTCACCTGCCGCCTGTTCGGCTATCACGGCCTGGTCTCGAGTCAGGCCTTCAGCCTGGACCACATGTTCGGGTTCTGAGGCGGTCCGCCTCGCGGTACGCGATCGTCAGCCTGCGGGCGTGATCGCGCGCACTGTGCCGCGGGGCGGAATGTTTGCCATGCGGCCCGTGCATACCTATCTTCTAGGCCGCTGACACGGTTGCCGCCGGAGCCTCCCCCGATGTCCCAGACCCATTCCGCCCGCATGCTGATCATCGGCTCGGGCCCCGCCGGCTATACCGCCGCGATCTATGCCGCCCGCGCCAACCTGCAACCGATGCTGGTGCAGGGCATGCAGCCGGGCGGCCAGCTGACGATCACCACCGACGTGGAGAACTATCCGGGCTTCGCCGACGTGATCCAGGGGCCGTGGCTGATGGAGCAGATGGCGGCGCAGGCGGCCCACGTCGGCACCCGCATGTTCACCGACACCATTGTCGATGTCGATTTCGAGACCCGTCCGTTCCGCGCGACCGGCGACAGCGGCGACGTCTACATCGCCGACACCGTCGTGATCTGCACCGGCGCCCAGGCGCGCTGGCTGGGGCTGCCGAGCGAGAAACTGTTCCAGGGGTTCGGCGTTTCCGCCTGCGCCACCTGCGACGGCTTCTTCTACCGCGGCAAGCAGGTGGCGGTGGTCGGCGGCGGCAACTCGGCGGTCGAGGAGGCGCTCTATCTCACCAACCACGCCAGCCGGGTGACGGTCATCCACCGCCGCGACGCCTTCCGCGCCGAGAAGATCCTGCAGGACCGGCTGTTCGCCAACCCGAAGATCGACGTGATCTGGGACAGCGTGGTCGAGGAGGTGCTGGGCGATGCGTCCGGCCCGATGAAGTTCGTCACCGGCGTGCGCATCCGCGACCTCAAGACCGGGCAGACGCGCGAGCTGCCGGTGGACGGGCTGTTCGTCGCCATCGGCCATGATCCCGCCACCGCGCTGTTCCGCGGCAAGCTGGACATGGACGAGGCCGGCTACATCCTGACCGCGCCGGACAGCACCGCCACCAGCATCCCCGGCGTGTTCGCCGCCGGCGACGTGAAGGACAAGGTGTTCCGCCAGGCGGTCACGGCCGCCGGCATGGGCTGCATGGCGGC
>CALKHQ010000069.1 GCA_937988735.1 uncultured Alphaproteobacteria bacterium | reverse complement strand
CAGCCCGTGCACCTCCCCCGCCGCAACCGCGAAATCGACGCCGTCGAGGGCGCGGGTGCCGCCGAAGCGGTGGCTGACGCCGGTGAGGGCCAGCAGGGGCTCGGTCCCCTCGGCGCCCTCAGTCGCAGGTGGCGCCAAGGCTTTCGCGCGTGATCAGCTCCACCGGCGCGTACATCTCCGCCTCGGCGACGGCGCCGCCGTGGAGGACGGCATCGAGCTGTTCGGCCGCGATGCGCGCCATGTCGCCGAACCCCTGGCGCACGGTGGCGATGAACGGGGTGCAGGCCCGGATCAGCTCGATCGCCTGCGGGTTGCCGTCGATGCCCGCAATGACGATGCCTTCGCGGCCCGCCGCCTCGATCGCGAGCTGGGCGCCGATCCCCGGCTCGTCCCATGCGGCCCACACCGCCTCGATCGCGCCCTCGCCAGGGTTGGCGAGCAGGATCGAGTCCATGGCGTTGCGGCTGTCGTCGATCTGGCCGGGCACCTGCACGTAGTGGCTGGCGATCT
This sequence comes from uncultured Alphaproteobacteria bacterium, assembly GCA_937988735.1. Taxonomy (GTDB): domain Bacteria; phylum Pseudomonadota; class Alphaproteobacteria; order CALKHQ01; family CALKHQ01; genus CALKHQ01. The sequence continues at coordinate 4,871 of CALKHQ010000069.1, read as the reverse complement.
CGGTGATGCCCGGGTTTGCGGCGAGCGCGTCATCAAGGGCAAGCTCACGCTGGCGCACGCCGGGATGGGCCGAGTGGTAGAAGCGGACGATCTCCCCTTTCCCGCCGATCGCCTCGAACAGGTAGGCGGTCATCGTCTGGCCGAGCACGTAGTTGTCGGAGGTGACGTTCAGCGTCACCGACGGGTTCGCCGCACCGTCGATGGCGATCACCGGAATGCCCGCGGCGGCGACCGCGTCCACCTGGTCCTGCATCTGCGCCGGGTCAATGGAGACGACGACCACGGCGCTCACGCCAGACGCCACCACGTCCTGCAGCCGGTTCGCCATCGCGCCAAGGTCGCCGGCGGTGTCCACCACCTCGACCTCCCACTCGCGGGCGGCCGCCTCCGCCTCGAAGGTCTCGACCATTTCCGCGGTCGCGACGGCAGACAGATAGGGCGTCACCACCGCCACGCGCTCGCCGTGGGCCAGGGCGAGCCCCGGAGCGCAGACAGCCGCGGCAGCCACGGTCAGGAACAGCCTCGCACGCATCATCCAACTCCTCCCCTCGCCGGCTCTGCAGGCCAGCCTGTCTGGCGGCCATTCATCGACCGCAGCCGGCCCCGCGTCAATGACGCAGCTGCCATGCGCCGGGCGCAATGCTGCAATGCAGCGTGGAACGCGGGACATGAGGGAGAGTTTGCTTGCCGCGACCTCGGCAGCCATGGAAGTGTGTGCCGCCATGCAACAAATCGACACCTCCCGCGCGCAGGCCGGACCCGGCTTCGCCGAGTTCGTCGCGCTGATCGCGTTCATGATGGCGCTGACCGCGCTGTCGATCGACATCATGCTGGTGGCGCTGCCCGACATCGACGCGGCGTTCGCGCTCCCCGACCACAACCAGCGGCAGTATGTGGTCACCGCCTATCTGCTGGGATTTGCCGTCGGCCAGCCGGTCTACGGTCCGCTGTCAGACTGGTACGGCCGCAAGCCGCTGCTCTACTTCGGCACGGGCCTGTTTGCCGCCGGCGCCGTCCTCGCCTGCTTCGCGCCCGACTTCACCGTGCTGCTGGCCGCGCGCGCGGTGCAGGGCCTCGGCGCCGCCGCCGCGCGCGTGATCGCGGTGGCCATCGTCCGCGACCGCTTCGCCGGGCGCAGCATGTCGCGGGTGATGTCCTTCGTCATCATGACGTTCATCATCGTCCCCATCGTCGCGCCCTCGATCGGCTCCGCCATCCTCCTGGCGGGCGACTGGCGCTGGGTGTTCGCCGCCCTGCTGGTCGCGGCGGTGGTGATGATGCTCTGGTTCGGTCTCCGGCTGCCGGAGACTCTCACCGACGACAACCGGATGCCGCTGCGGGGCGAGACCCTGTGGGCGGCGGTGAAGCTGATGCTCGCCGACCGCCAGACCCTCGGCTACACCGTGGCCACCGGGTTCCTGTTCGGCGGCCTGATGGCCTATGTCGGCAGTGCCGAGCAAATGTTCGTCGATGCCTTCGGCGTCGGCGACGCCTTCCCGATCTATTTCGGCGCGGTGGCGGCGGTGATGATCCCGGCGAGCATGCTGAACGCCCGGCTGGTCGAGAAGATGGGCATGCGGCGCCTGTCGCACATCGCGCTGGTGGCGCAGCTCGTCGCCTGCGTCGTGCTCGCGGTCGCCGGCTTCCCGGGCGACCTGCCGCTGCCGCTGTTCTGCGCCTTCCTCGCCGTCGCCTTCCTCTGCTTCGGCGTGATGATGCCGAACTTCAACGCGATCGCGATGGAGCCGCTCGGCCACCTGGCAGGCACCGGCTCCTCCTTCATCGGCTTCTACTCGACCGCGGCCGGGGCCATCCTCGGCGGCGTCATCGGCCAGGCGTTCGACGGCTCCGTCCAGCCGTTCCTGTTCGGCTATTCGGTGCTGAGCGCGCTCACCTTGCTGATCGTGCTCTGGACGGAGCGCGGCCGCCTGTTCCGGACGACGGTGCAGACGCACCACTGACGGAGGCGGTCCGCCCGCCCTTCTGTCGGCCGGCGGGACCGGGCGCGTTCGCCCGCACGCCGCCCGGCGCGGCCGCCCCTACAGCGCGGCGATGCGCGCGATCAGGCCGCGGGTGGAAGAGTCCTTGCCGTCGGCCAGCGCCTCTCCCTTCAGCATCGGCAGGAGCTGGCCGGCGAGCTGCTTGCCCAGCTCCACGCCCCACTGGTCGAAGGAGTTGATGTTCCAGATCGCCCCCTGGACGAACACCTTGTGCTCGTAGAGCGCGATCAGCCGCCCGAGGGCGAAGGGCGTGAGCTGCCGGTAGAGGATGGTGGTGGACGGCCTGTCGCCGGGGAAGCAGCGGTGCGGCACCAGCGCCTCGATCCGCTCCGGCGGCGCGCCGGCGGCCGCCATCTCCTGCCGCACCTCGTCCGCCGTCCTGCCGAAGGCGAGCGCCTCCGCCTGGGCGAGGCAGTTGGCGAGCAGCATGGCGTGGTGGTCGCCCAGCGCCTCGTGCGGGCGCGCGGCGACGATGAAATCCACCGGCACCACGTCGGTGCCCTGGTGGATGAGCTGGAAGAAGCTGTGCTGCGCGTTCGTCCCCGGCTCGCCCCAGATCACCGGCGCGGTGGCGAAGGCGGCGGGGCTGCCGTCGCGGGTGACGCGCTTGCCGTTGGACTCCATCTCGAGCTGCTGGACATAGGCCGGGAAGCGCGCCAGCCGCTGGTCGTAGGGGATCAGCGCCACCGTCGGGCAGCCGAGCAGGTTGCGGCGCCAGATCCCGATCAGCGCCATCACCACCGGCAGGTTCTCCGCCAGCGGCGCTGTGCGGAAATGCTCGTCCATCGCCCGGGCGCCGTCGAGGAAGGCGCGGAAGTTGGTGCCGCCGATGGCGATGGCGAGCGGCAGCCCGATCGCCGACCACACGGAATACCGCCCGCCAACCCAGTCCCAGAAGCCGAAGACGCGGGAATCGTCGATGCCGAACTCGGCCGTTGCCTTCAGGTTGGTGGAAACCGCCGCCAGATGGGCGCCGACCTCCTCCGCCGGCAGCGCCTGCTCCAGCCACGCCCGGGCCGAGCGCGCGTTCGCCATCGTCTCCAGGGTGGTGAAGGTCTTGGAGGCGATGATGAACAGCGTCGTCGCCGGATCCAGCGTCGCCAGCGTGTCGGCAAGATCCGCCCCGTCCACGTTGGAGACAAAGTGGAGCCGCGGGCCGGTGGCGAAGGGCGCCAGCGCCCGGGTCGCCATCGCCGGCCCCAGATCCGAGCCGCCGATGCCGATGTTGACGACGTCGGTGAACCGCGGCCGGCCCGGCGGCGCATAGGCGCCGGAGCGGACGTCCTCGGCGAAGGCGCAGAAGCGGTCGAGCACCGCATGCACCTCGGGTGCCACCGGCCGGCCGGCGACGGCGGTTCCGTCGGACGCCGGCGCACGCAGCGCCGTGTGCAGCACCGCCCTGCCCTCGGTGAGGTTGATCGGCTCGCCGGCGAACATGGAATCGCGCAGCGCGATCACGCCCGCCGCCTCCGCCAGCCGGACCAGCGCCGCGAAGGCGGCGGCGTCGATCTTCTCCTTCGAGAAGTCGAGGGTGAGGTCGCCGAGCTGGAGGCTGAACCGGTCGAAGCGCGCCGGATCCTCGGCGAACAGCCGGCGCAGCGAGACCGGCTTCAGGCGGTGGGCCTCGGTGGCAAGGGCCTGCCAGGCTTGATCGACGGTCACGGGCATCCTCCGGTTCAGAAGATGGTGGCGCCGGCCTCGGCCGGGCCCACGGCGGCGCGGAAGGCGGCGAACAGCTCGCGGCCGCTGCCCCACGCGTTGGCCTCGAGGTCGGCGTCTGCGATGTTGCGGGCCATCAGCTCGGCGGTCGGTACCAGCACGTCGAGGGTGCCGGCGACCGCATCCAGCCGGATCACGTCGCCGTCGCGCACCCGCGCGATGGGCCCGCCGACGGCGGCCTCCGGCGAAAGGTGGATGGCGGCGGGCACCTTGCCGGAGGCGCCGGACATCCGCCCATCCGTGACCAGCGCGACGCGGAAGCCGCGATCCTGCAGCAGGCCCAGCATCGGGGTCAGCGCGTGCAGCTCCGGCATCCCGTTCGCCTTCGGGCCCTGGAAGCGGACCACGCAGACCACGTCGCGGTCGAGCTCGCCGGCCCTGAACGCCGCCTTCACCGCCTCCTGGCTGTGGAACACCCGCGCCGGCGCCTCGACGACGTGCCGCTCCGACTTCACCGCCGAAGTCTTGATGATGCCGGCGCCGAGGTTGCCGGAGAGGAGCTTGAGGCCGCCGGTCGGCTGGAACGGGTCCGCCACCGGGCGCAGGATGCCTGTGTCGAGGCTCGCGCGCGGCCCCTCGTCCCAGCGCACCTCCCCGTCCGGGCCCAGCTTTGGTTCGCGGGTGTAGGCGGCGAGCCCGTCGCCTGCGACGGTGCGGGTGTCGGGGTGCAGCAGGCCGGCGTCCAGCAGCTCGCCGATCATGAACGCAAGCCCGCCGGCCGCATGAAAATGATTCACGTCGGCGAGGCCGTTGGGATAGACGCGCGCCAGCAGTGGCACCACCTCGGAGATTTCCGCCATGTCGGCCCAGGTCAGCCGGATGCCGGCCGCCTGCGCCATCGCGATCAGGTGGATCGAGAGATTGGTCGAACCCCCGGTGGCGTGCAGCCCGACGACACCGTTGACCAAGGCGCGCTCGTCGAGCACGTCGCAGGCGGGCGTGTATTCGTTGCCGAGCGCGGTGATGGCGAGCGCCCGCCGCACGGCCTCGCGGGTCAGCGCGTCGCGCAGCGGCGTGTTCGGGTTGATGAAGCTGGCGCCCGGCAGGTGCAGGCCCATGAACTCCATCAGCATCTGGTTGGAGTTGGCGGTGCCGTAGAAGGTGCAGGTGCCCGGCGCGTGGTACGACGCCATCTCCGCCTTCAGCAGCTCG
>CALKHQ010000068.1 GCA_937988735.1 uncultured Alphaproteobacteria bacterium | reverse complement strand
TGGCGGAGAGGGAGGGATTCGAACCCTCGGTACGCTTGCGCGCACAACGGTTTTCGAGACCGCCCCGTTCGACCGCTCCGGCACCTCTCCGCGTAGCACCTGCCCTCGGGCGGCCGGGCGGGCGCGGGGCGCGACCATAGTCAAAGCGCTGCGGCGCCGCAAGCGTGCTGGCGACGGCGCCGCCGGCGGCCGCCTCAGTCCAGCCCGAGCCATTCCCGCTGCCACGGCGGCAGCGCAAAGGCGGCGCGGTGGACGGCCGGGTCGTAGTGGCGGCCGCGATGCTCCCGCACCGGCTCGGCCAGCGACACGCCGTCGCGGCCGTAGAGGAAGAAGCCGAAGTCGGCGCCGGGATAGAGCGGCACATGGGCGCGGTAGGCCTCGACATGCGGCAGCAGCCGGCTGCGCCGCATCGCGGTCACCAGGTTCTCGCCGCCGCCCGAGAGCTCCTGCAGGAAACGGCCGCCGCTCCGGGTGAGGTAGAGGCTGTCGGAGTCGACGATGACGCCCTCGGGCGAGACCAGGCGGCAGAGGTCGGCAAGGAAGGCCTCGGTGAACAGGGCCGAGGACGGGCCCACCGGCTCGGTCAGGTCGAGCAGGATCACGTCGTACAGCTCCCCCTGGTCCGCGGCCCGCTTCACGGCCGCCACCGCGTCGTCGATCACCAGCGTCACCCGCGGATCGCCGTAATCGCCCTGGATGCCGAGGAAACGGTTCGAGACCTCGATCACCCGCGCGTCGATCTCCACCATCGTCACCCGGGCGACGAAGGGGTGGACCAGCGCCTCGCGCAGTGCGCCGCCGTCGCCGCCGCCGATGATCAGCACCGACGCCGCCTCGCGATGCCGGCCGAGCAGCGGCACGTGCACCGCCATCTCGTGGTAGACGAACTCGTCGGCCTGGGTCGCCTGGATGTAGCCGTCCAGCACCAGAATGCGGCCGAGCGCCGGGTGCTCGAACACCTCGATCCGCTGGTAGCGGCTCTGCTCGCGATGGATGCGCCGCACGCGGAGCGCGTGGGCGATCCCGATGCGGTCCGACCGCTCGCGCCACCACGACAGGCCGGCGGCTGGTGCTGATGGACGGTTCATTGCCGCTGATTCCTTAAATTTCCGGCCGACCGGAACGCAGGCACGGACGGGCACGTTCCCCCGCTGCAGTCGCCGGCCCGCACGCATCCCCTGTCACGGCAGGCGGTGGGGACCTCACCTCAGGATGTCGACGCCGCACCTCCGGTTGGCCTCCGAGGGCATCGGTCTCCCTCGCACCTGCGCGCCACGGCAGCCGAGGCGACCGGCCGCCGCCAGGACGGACGCCGAGGCCTCCGCTTCCGGCCGCACCCTCCCCGACCAGCCCTGCCGCACCGGCCCGCCTGCCGGCGTCCCGGCCGGGCCATCTCGTCACGGCTGAACCACCGGAGGAAAGGGCATCATGGCCATCACCGTCGTCGACCTGCTGGACCCGACCCTCCTGCCGCAGGACCAGGGCTGGAGCATCATCAACGCCGAAAGCGCGCCAGGCAATTTCGATCCGGCACGGCCGGTCCAGGCCAGCGCCGACGGGACCATGGTCACCGTCAGCTCGATCGGGCTGCCCCCCGACCTGGGCCCGGGGCCGATCCAGTGGTTCTACCGCGAGAATCCGGCCAGCCTCGCCCACCATTACAGTGTCAGCTTCACCGTACGTGTCGAGGACGTGCTCTCCTCCCACAATTCCTTCGACGCCGGCGCCATGCTCTACGCGGCGACGGACGACCCCGCCGGGCTGTTCCAGTACACGGGCAGCCCGCGCAGCCAGATGGTATGGCTGGACGAGGAGGGGATCGGCTGGGGCGACGAGAGCGACAGCCACGCCCAGACCACCACCGACGGCTTCCAGACCTACCGCATCGATGTAGCGCCCGATGGCCGCGCCCTGGTGTGGATCGACGGCGTGCTCGCGCTGCAGAAGCCGGATTTCATGCCCGGGAGGCATATCGGCTTCGGCGACATGACCAACGCCTTCGGGCTCGATGCCGCCATGGCGGTCACCGACATCACCGTCTCCGGCGTCGTCGTGCCCACCGGGCCGACGACCACCTACTACTTCGCCGGCACGGTCATCGACACCAGCAGCGAGGACCGGGCGGAGCACGTGCTCGCCGGCTACTTCGACCTCATCCCCGGCGAGGTCGCGCTCTACAGCCTCGAGATCCGGTCGGCGCTGCTCGCGGCAGGCCAGCCGCTCTCCCTCCCCTGGGACGATCCGGCCTTCGTCTTCGACGCGCCGCTGGGCGGCGACCAGGTGGGCAACGACGTCTTCCCGTCCACCGGTCTCAACCTCACCCCCGGCGCCGACCTCTCGCGGCTCGACGCCCTGCACGCACGGGTCGGCAACAACATCGACGGTCCGGCCGTGTACCTGCACCCGACCTTCGCCACCATCGAGACCGACGACGACGTCGGCGCGCGCCTGGACGGCATCTGGGTCGCCAACCAGCCGGGCCTTCCCGGCCTGCCGGAGATCGCGGGCACCGGCGGCGCCAACACGCTGAACGGCGGCGCCGCGGCGGAGTTCATCCAGGGGCTCGCCGGCAACGACACGCTGCGCGGCAACGGCGGCGACGACGTCCTCAACGGCGGCGCCGGCAGCGACGACATGCACGGCAAGGACGGCGACGACCGCGTGTTCGGCCAGGACGGGAACGACAGCCTGCGCGGCGACAACGGCGACGACACCCTGTTCGGCGGCGCCGGTGACGACTTCGTGCGCGGCGGAATCGGCGTCGACTGGCTGTTCGGCGAGGACGGCGACGACTTCGTCGAGGGCGACGACGGCAACGACCTTCTGGTCGGCGGCTTCGGCAACGACCTGATGCGCGGCGAGACCGGGCGCGACACCCTGCTGGGCGGCTGGGGCGACGACTCGCTCGGCGGCGGCAGCGGCAATGACATCCTCGCCGGCGACCACGGCAACGACACGCTGTCCGGCAACGAGGGCGACGACATCCTGAACGGCGGCATCGGCAACGACAGCCTGTCCGGCAGCAGCGGCGCCGACACCCTGTTCGGCGGCGCCGGCGACGACTGGCTGTCGGGCGGCGCGGGCAACGACGTCTACGTCTTCACCTACGGCGACGGACACGACGTCATCGACGCCTTCAGCGCGGGATCCGGTGCCGGCGACGTCATCGACCTCGGCGGCTTCTTCTTCCGCGAGGTGCACGACCTGGCCTCCGTCCTGGCGCTCGCCACCTATGACGGGAATTCCACCACCATCAACTTCAACAGCCAGTGCAGCCAGTCGGTGACGCTGCTGCGCGTGGCGCCGCACCAGCTCCACGAGAACGACTTCGTCTTCGCCTGAGCCGTCCCCTGCCTCGCCACCGGCGTCTTGCGAGCGGACGCCGGCGGCGAGGCTTGCGCTCGGCCGCGGCAGCCGCCACCTTCGGACGGTACACGGCACTGCCGGCGGGGCGCGCCCGCCCCGGCACCGGCCGGCGCGAGGCAACTGGGAGGTTCCGCATGCTGTTCGACGTGATCCGGCGCACCATCCTCACGCTGGCGGCCGGGTTGCCGCTGGCCGCCCCGGCCGCAGCGGCGACGCCCGACTTCTCGCTCAACGGGGAAACGCTGGCCTGGCGGCTGGAGCCGCCGGGCGGCGGCGCGCCGAGCTACCTCGTCGGCACCATCCATGCGGTGGACGACAGGCTGCGGCCGGCGATCGACCGGGCGACCGGGCTGCTGGAAGAGGCGGGCGCGCTGGTGGTGGAGGTCGAGCTGGGCGACGGCGCGCAGCTCGACCTGATCAACGCCATGCTGCTGCGCGACGGCAGGACGCTGCCCGGCATCATCGGCGACGACCTGTTCCGTCAGCTGGTGGCGATCGGCCGGAATTACGACCTGCCCGCAGAGTTCCTCGGCAACCTCGCGCCATGGGGTGCGGCGCTGATGATCAGCATTCCGGTCGAGCAGACAGAGCGCATGGCTTCCGGCACGCCGGTGTTCGACCAGGCGCTGATCGACCGGGCCGATGCCGCGGGCCTGCCGGTCGCGACGCTGGAGACGGTGGAGGAGCAGATCGCGGCCTTCGCCGGCCACCCGGAACCCGACCAGATCGCCATGCTCGTCCAGGCTGTGGAAATGTATCCCCGGCTGGACGAGATGGTCGAGGAGATGATCGCCCGTTACGTCGAGGACGACCTCGCGGCGCTGGCAGAGGTCGCGCTGCGCGAGATGCAGACCGGCGACGAGGGGCTCAACCAGCGCGTTCTGGACCTGCTGATCGTCGAGCGCAACCGGCGCATGGCCGAGCGCCTGCTGCCGCTGATCGAGGCGCGGCCGTATCTGGTGGCGATCGGCGCCCTGCACCTGCCCGGCGAGGAAGGGGTGCTCAACCTCCTGGCCCGGCAGGGCTGGACCGTCACCCCGGCGGACAGCAGGCCGCGCAAGCGCATCCGCTGACCGCCGGCGGCGGTCCGGCCGGCCCTGCCCGCGCTTCGGCGAGGACGGTCGGCGGCCCCGCGCAGGCAAGACGGTCGCAGGCATGCGGCGAGGCCGGTATTTGATTGACTCCCCGACCGCCGCTCGTATAGTGCCGCCCCTGCGCCGCAGCGGGCCGCCGGTGCAGGGATGGCTATTGCCTGGCCCGAAAGCTACGAACGGTTCCAAACGATGTACGCAGTCATCAAGACGGGCGGCAAGCAGTATCGGGTCTCGCCGAGCGACACGATCGTCGTCGAGCGTCTCGCTGCCGAGGCCGGCGATACGGTCCGCATCGGCGAGGTGCTGATGATCGGTGACGGCGCCGAGGTGAAGACGGGCACGCCGCTCATTGCCGGCGCCGCCGTCGACGCGACGGTGGTGGAGCAGTCGCGCGGCGACAAGGTGCTGGTGTTCAAGAAGCGCCGCCGCCAGAACTCGCGCCGGCTGCGCGGCCATCGCCAGCATCACACGGTGCTGCGGATCGAGGCGATCCACGCGGCGGACGCGCCGGCGCTGGCCAGGGCAGAGAAGCCGGCGAAGGCGAAGCCGAAGGCGGACGCCAAGGCCAGGGCGGAGACGGCCGCCGAGGCGACGGTCGCCGTTGCGCCGCCGCTGCTGGACGCGCCGCGCGACGGCAAGGCGGACGACCTGAAGAAGATCGGCGGCATCGGTCCGAAGGTCGAGACCACGCTGAACGAGCTCGGCATCTATCACTACTCGCAGATCGCCGAGCTGACCCCCGAGCAGTGCGCGTGGCTGGACGAGCAGCTCCACTCGAAGGGGCGGGTCGAGCGCGAGAACTGGGTCGAGCAGGCCAGGGCCCTGCTCGCCGAGCAGGAGGACTGAGCGATGGCGCACAAGAAGGCAGGCGGCAGCTCGCGCAACGGGCGCGACTCTCCCGGCCAGCGGCTGGGCGTCAAGCGCTTCGGCGGCCAGCAGGTCATCCCGGGCAACATCATCGTCCGGCAGCGCGGCACCACCTTCCACCCCGGCCGCAACGTCGGGCTGGGCCGCGGCTACACCCTGTTCGCCACCGCGGCCGGCCAGGTGCAGTTCAAGCGCGGCTTCAAGGGCCGGACCTACGTTTCCGTGATACCCGCCGAAGCCGCCGAATAGGCGCTTCGCCCATCGCGAAGGATGCACGGGGAATGGCGCCGCCATTCCCCGTTTCTGCTTCTGGAGGCCGGCACGATCCCGCGCTCAGGCGCAGGGCAGGCGGCATGTCCCGCAGGCCGTTGCGGGACGCGTGGCGATAGGGCAATCCATGACCGCGCGGGGTGACGGCGCAGGCAGCCCCGCCCGTCGGCGACGGGGCGCACAAGGCTCGCAGAATGAAGTTCCTCGACGAGGCCAAGATCTTCGTGAAGAGCGGCGACGGCGGCAACGGCTGCGTCAGCTTCCGCCGGGAGAAGTTCGTCGAGTTCGGCGGGCCGGACGGCGGTGACGGCGGCCGCGGCGGCGACGTGATCGTGGAGGCCGTGGACGGCCTGAACACGCTGATCGACTTCCGCTACCAGCAGCACTTCAAGGCGGCGCGCGGCGGCCATGGCATGGGCAAGCAGCGCACCGGTGCCAGCGCCGAGCCGCTGGTCATCCGGGTGCCGGTCGGCACGCAGGTGCTGGACGAGAACCGCGAAGAGGTGCTCGCCGACCTGACCGCGGTCGGCCAGCGGGTGGTGCTGGCCCGCGGCGGCGACGGTGGCCGCGGCAACATGCAGTTCAAGTCCTCCACCAACCAGGCGCCGCGCCGGGCCGACCCGGGATGGCCGGGCGAGGAGAAGTGGGTCTGGCTGCGGCTGAAGCTGATCGCCGACGTCGGCCTGGTCGGCCTGCCCAACGCCGGGAAATCGACCTTCCTCTCCGTCGTGAGCGCCGCACGACCCAAGGTCGCGGACTACCCCTTCACCACCATTCACCCCAATCTGGGCGTCGTGCGGCTGGGCGACGGCGAGAGCTTCGTCGTCGCCGACATTCCCGGCCTGATCGAGGGAGCGAGCGAAGGCCGCGGGCTCGGCACCCGGTTCCTCGGCCACGTCGAGCGCTGTGCGGTGCTGATCCACCTGATCGACGCCGCCGCAGGCGACGCTGACGCGGCGCTCGCGGCGTATCAGGTCGTGCGCGAGGAGCTTGAGGCCTATGGCGCCGGCCTCGACACGAAGCCGGAGCTGGTAGGGCTCAACAAGATTGATGCCCTGACTCCCGAAGCAGCCGAGGCGGTGCGCCAGGCGGTCGCGGCCGCCCTGCCCGACCGGCGCGTGCTCACCCTTTCCGGTGTGTCGGGCGTCGGCGTCGATGCCGTGCTGCATGCCGCATGGCCGCTGGTGCAGGCAGCGCGCGCGGCCCGCGTCGCCGGCGCGGAGGACGCGGCAAGCCATGGCTGAGCTCCGCCGGATCGTCGTCAAGATCGGCTCCGCGCTGCTGGTGGACGACAACGGCCGCGACGGGCCTGTGCTGCGCCAGGGCTGGCTCGACGCGCTCGCCGAGGACGTCGCTGCGCTGCACAAGACCGGGATCGACGTGCTGATCGTCTCCTCCGGCGCGATCGCGGTCGGCCGCGGCCCCCTCGGCCTCGCCTTCTCGCGGGTGCGCCGGCCGCTGACCCTGGAAGAGAAGCAGGCGGCGGCCGCCACCGGCCAGATCCGCCTCGCCCACGCCTACCAGAACGCGCTCGCCCGCCACGGCATCGTGGTCGCGCAGATCCTGCTCACCATTGACGACACCGAGCAGCGCCGGCGGCACCTCAACGCCCGCAGCACCCTCGCCGCCCTGCTGAAGCGGCGGGTGGTGCCGGTGATCAACGAGAACGACACCGTCGCCACCCAGGAGATCCGCTTCGGCGACAACGACCGGCTGGCGGCGCGGGTGGCCCAGATCGCCAGCGCCGACACGCTGGTGCTGCTGTCCGACATCGACGGCCTCTACGACCGCGACCCGCGCGGCGACCCGAATGCCGTGTTCATTCCCGAGGTACAGGAGGTCACGCCGGAGATCGAGGCCATGGCCGGCGCGGCCCGCCCCGGCTACTCGTCCGGCGGCATGGTGACCAAGCTCGCTGCCGCCAAGATCGCGATGGCCGCCGGTTGCCGGATGGCGATTGCCGACGGCCGCACCGACCATGCACTCGCCGCCGCGCTGGACGGCGGGCGCGCCACCTGGTTCGTGCCGCGCGAAACCCCGCTCACCGCCCGCAAGCAGTGGATCGCCGGCAGCCTGAAGCCGGTGGGCGCCGTGGTGGTGGACGCCGGCGCGGTGGCAGCGCTGCAATCCGGCCGCAGCCTGCTGCCCGCGGGCGTCACCGCGGTCGAGGGGCGCTTCGAGCGCGGGGACCCGGTGGTGGTGCGCGGGCCCGACGGCACCGAGATCGGGCGCGGCCTGATCGCCTATGACGCCGAGGACGCGCGGCTTATCATCGGCCACCGGTCGGAGGAGATCGAGCAGCTGCTGGGCTTCCGCGGGCGCGACGAACTGATCCACCGCGACGACCTGGTGCTGGTGCGCGGCGAAAGGGGACGGTGAAGGCGGCGCCATCCCCGGCGCCCCCG
>CALKHQ010000067.1 GCA_937988735.1 uncultured Alphaproteobacteria bacterium | reverse complement strand
AGCCGTCGTTGATGACGTCCTCCGGCGCCAGCCCCTCGGCCAGAACCTCGCCGAAGGGCGCGAAGGCCTCGGGCGTCAGCGGCTCCGGCTGCAGGATCCGCCAGCGGCTCATGTCGCGCGGCCGAACAGGCGCAGCCGGCTGACGCCGCCGTCCGGGTGCAGGTCGAGGCGGACGTGGCTGATCGGGCCGAGGTCGGCGAGCCCGCTGTCGAACACGTGGTTGGTGTCCGCCTGCATCGGCTGCGGCGGCAGCAGCTCCGGCCAGTGCATCGCCTGGGCGATCACCGCCTCGTCGGGCAGCCCCGGCTCGACGAAGCCGGCGTGGATGGCGCAGCGGGCGGGGAAGTTGCCCTTGAAGTGGTTGGTGTCGATCTCGATCCGCCGCAGGACGCCAGGGTGGCCGAGCGCGATCACCGCCCAGTCGAAGCCGGGCTCGCGGCGGCGGCGCGTCTCCCAGCCGTCGCCCATGTTGGGGGCGCGGCCGGGCTTCAGCATGTTCGACGGCACGCCGAAATGGGCATCGTTGCAGCCCACCGCGCGGCCGCCGTGGAGCAGGGCGCCGAGGTCGATCAGCTCGTCGCGGTCGACGCTGCTCCAGTCGAAGGCGACGCTGCCATAGGCCCGCAGCCGCGCGACGCCGCCGTCGGGGTAGATGTTGAGCCGCAGGTGGCTCACCGGGTGCGGGTAGTGGATGGGCACATAGTGGTGGGCGCTGGGACCGAGGGCGACGCGCGGCACCACCTCGACCCATTCGCCGTCGTCGGCGCTCTCGCTGTCGGACAGCGTCGCGTCGATCGAGGCGGCGGGCGGGTAGTTGCCGGTGAAGTGGGTGGTGTCGATGTCCACGCCGTGGAGGATCCCGCGCGCGGCGAGGCGGACGACACAGTAGTCGTAGCCGGGCGTGCGCCGGCGGCGGGTCTCCCAGCCGTCCATCCACTTGCCGTGCGCGTCGTAGCGGCCGGGCTCGAACACCGGCGGCTCGCTCTTCAGCAGCCGGGCCTTGGCGCCGAAGAACTCGTCGGTCGCCAGCACCGCATGGGCGCCGAGCTGGGCGTCGGCGAGGTTGACGTAGCGGGTGACGAAATCGGGTACGGCGGTCATGGCAGCAGGTCCCGCAGGCGGAGGAGGGCGATCTTCTTCACCTCCGCGAGCGTGGTGGCAAGCTCGTCGTCGCGGCTGTTCTGCAGCCGCCGCTCGAAGGCGGCGAGGATGTCGGCGCGGTTCGCGCCGCGCACCGCCATGATGAAGGGGAAGCCGAAGCGGGCGCGATAGGCGTCGTTGAGCCCGGTGAACCGCTCCAGCTCCTCCGGCGTGCACTGGTCCAGCCCGGCCGAGCTCTGCTCGCGGGCCGACTCGCGGGTGAGGTCGCCGGCGAGCGCGAGGCGCCCGGCGAGGTCGGGGTGGGCGCAGAGCAGGGCGAGCTTGTCGTCGTCGGAGGCGAGATCGACCGCCGCCGCCATCGCCCGGTGCAGGCCGTCGGCGGTGTCCCACAGCGCATCCTGCCCCATCTCCCAGGTTCGCTCGGCGACCCAGGCCGAATGCTCGAACACCCGGCCGAAGGTCTCGATGAACTCGGCCCGCGTCATCCTGCTCGGCTTTGCCTCAGCCATGGGGGTGCCTCTCGCGCCAGTGGCGGGCGATGTCGATCCGGCGGCAGCACCATACCCGGTCATGGGCCAGCACATGGTCGATGAACCGCTCCAGCGCCTTCAGCCGGCCGGGACGGCCGACGAGACGGCAGTGGAGCCCGATCGACATCATCCGCGGCGTTTCTTCGCCCTCCTCGTAAAGAACGTCGAACGAGTCCCTGAGATAGCTGAAGAACTGGTCGCCGGAGTTGAAGCCCTGCGGCGTCGCGAACCGCATGTCGTTGACGTCGAGCGTGTAGGGCACGACCAGGTGCGGCTTGCCGTCGACTTTCACCCAGTACGGAAGGTCATCGTTGTAATCATCGGCATCGTAAAGGAAACCGCCGTGCTCGACCACCAGCCGGCGGGTGTTGGGGCTGGTGCGGCCGGTGTACCAGCCGAGCGGCGGGCAGCCCGTGATGCGGTCAATCGCCTCGACCGCGCGGCGGATGTGCTCGCGCTCCACCTCCTCCGGCACGTACTGGTAGTTGATCCAGCGCCAGCCGTGGCTGCAGATCTCGTGGCCGTCCGCGACCATCGCCCGGATCACGTCCGGGTGGCGCTCGGCCGCCATGCCGACGGCGAAGATGGTCAGCGGCACCTGCTTGCGGGCGAACAGCCTGAGGATGCGCCAAACGCCGACCCGGCTGCCGTAGTCGTACAGCGACTCCATGCTGATGTGGCGCATGCCGTGGACCGGCAGCGCGCCGACGATCTCCGACAGGAATGTCTCGGAGGCGGGGTCGCCGTGCAGGATGCTGTTCTCGCCGCCCTCCTCGTAGTTGAGCACGAACTGGACGGCGATGCGGGCGCCGCCGGGCCAGTCGGCATGGGGCGGATTGCGGCCGTAGCCGATCAGATCGCGGGGGTAGGGCTCGCTCATTCGGGCTCCGGGGTCTGCGATGCTCGCGCGAATGCTTGCGCGCAGGGCCGGCTCCGATCAAGGCGCATGCCGGCGCCGGCGGCAAGCGGCGTTTGACAGGCTCATGGGCCGGTGGTCACATTGGCGTGTACGACACACGGACAGGGAATGGGCCGCCTTACCACGCATGTCCTCGACACCGCCCGCGGCTGTCCCGCCGCGGGGCTGGAGCTGGGCCTCGACCGGCTGACCGCCGACGGCCCGCGCCGTCTCGGCACGTTCACGACCAATGTCGACGGGCGGGTGGACCGGCCGCTGCTCGAGGGCGAGGCGATGGAGGTCGGCCTCTACCAGCTGCTGTTCCAGGCCGGCCGCTATTTCGCCGCCAGCGGGATCGCGCTTCCGGCGGGCGTGTTCCTTGATGAGATCCCCATCAGGTTCCATATCGCCGATGCAGCGGCGCACTATCATGTGCCACTGCTGCTGTCCCCCTACGGCTATTCAACCTATCGGGGGAGCTAGGCGATGCCCGAAAGCCCAGTGCCAGCCCCGGCCCCGGTGCGCTTCCTCCTCGGCAGCGCGCCCGTGGCGCTGGCCGACGCGGATCCGACGCTGACGCTGCTCGAATACCTGCGCGAGACGGCAGGGCGGAAGGGGACCAAGGAAGGCTGCGCCGAGGGCGACTGCGGCGCGTGCACGGTTGCGGTCGGCGAACCCGACGGTGACCGCATGCGCTGGCGGGCGATGAACGCCTGCATCCTGTTCGTCGGGGCGCTGCACGGCCGCCAGGTGCTGACGGTCGAGGACCTGCCGGCGCCGGACGGGAGCCTGCACCCGGTACAGCAGGCGATGGTCGAGAACCACGCCTCGCAATGCGGCTTCTGCACGCCGGGCTTCGTCATGTCGCTGTTCGCGCTCTACCGGCAGGGGCGACGGGTGGGGCGGCGCGGGATCGGAGACGCGCTGGCGGGCAACCTGTGCCGCTGCACGGGCTACGGGCCGATTCTTGCCGCGGCCGAGGCGATGTGGGAGACGCCCGGCCGCGACGACCACATCGCACGCCAGGCCGAGGCCGCGCGGACCGCACTCGAGGAGATGGCAGCCGAACCCCTGGTCGGGCTTGCGCGGGACGGGCGCCGGTTCCTTGCGCCGCGGACGGCGGACCAGCTCGCGGCGCTGCTGCTGGAGCATCCGGACGCGGTGGTGCTGTCCGGCGGCACCGATGTCGGGTTGTGGGTGACGAAGCAGCTGCGCCAGCTTCCCACCATTGTCCACACCGGCCGGGTCGCAGAGCTCGCCCGGATCGAGGACGGGCCCGACGCACTCATCATCGGCGCCGCGGTGCGGCTGAGCGAGGCGGCGACGGCGATCGGGGCGCTGTACCCCGACTTCGGCGAGGTGTTCCGGCGCTACGGCTCCGCCCAGGTGCGCAACGCCGGCACGCTGTGCGGCAACGTCGCCAACGGTTCCCCGATCGGCGACAGCCCGCCAGGCCTGATCGCGCTGGGGGCGGAGATGACGCTGCGCCGCGGCGACACGCGGCGGCGCATCCCGGTCGAGGCGTTCTTCATCGACTACGGCAAGCAGGACCGGCAACCCTCGGAATTCGTTGAGTCCATCACGGTGCCGAAGCCGCGGCCGGGATGGCTGTTCCGCATGTTCAAGCTGTCGAAACGCTTCGACCAGGACATTTCCGCGGTCTGCGGTGCCTTCCATCTGGAGGTGGCGGACGGAACGGTGCGGTCGGCGCGGGTCGCCTATGGCGGCATGGCGGCAACCCCGCGGCGGGCGCTGCGGGCGGAGGCGGCGCTGGTCGGAAGGCCGTGGTCGGAGCCGACGGTGCGGGCGGCGATGGCGGCGATGGCGGAGGACTTCGCGCCGATCACCGATATGCGGGCGAGCGCCTGGTACCGGCAGGAGGCGGCGGCGAACCTGCTGCTGAAGGTGTATCTCGACAGCCGGGACGGCGGCGCCCCGAGCAGCGTGCTGGACTGCGAGGCCGCATGAGCATGCACGCCGCCTTCACCGACGTCACGCGCGTCGTCGCGAAAGCGCTGCCCCACGACAGCGCCGCCAAACACGTCGCGGGTACCGCCGTCTATGTGGACGACATCCCGGAGCCGGCGGGCCTGCTTCACGTCCAGCTCGGCGGCAGCGCAGAGGCGCATGCCCGCGTGGTGAAGCTCGATCTCGAGCCGGTGCGGGCGATGCCGGGCGTGGTCGCGGTGCTGACGGCGGCGGACATCCCCGGGCGCAACGACGTGAGCCCCGTCGCCGGGGACGACCCGCTGTTCGCCGACGGCCTGGTCGAGCATGTCGGCCAGCCGCTGTTCGCGGTGGTGGCGCGCAGCTATCGCGAGGCGCGGATGGCGGTGCGCCAGGCCCGGGTCGAGTACGAACCGCTGCCGGCGCTGCTCGACATCGATGCGGCGATGCGGGAGAAGCTGTTCATCTCCGAGCCCTACGAGATGAAGCGCGGCGACGCGGAGCGCGCGCTCGGCCGGGCGCGCAACCGGCTGAAGGGCCGGGTCGTCGTCGGCGGACAGGAGCATTTCTACCTGGAAGGCCAGGTGGCGATGGCCATCCCCGGCGAGGACGGGGAAATGACCGTCCACAGTTCCACCCAGCATCCGAGCGAGATCCAGCATGTGGTGGCGCGCGTGCTGGGCCTGCCGCATGCGCGGGTGGTGGTGGAGACGCGGCGGATGGGCGGCGGCTTCGGCGGCAAGGAGAGCCAGGCGAGCTTCGTCGCCGCGGCGGCGGCGCTGGCGGCCCGGGTGACGGGGCATCCGGCGAAGCTCCGGCTCGACCGCGACGATGACATGACGATGACGGGCAAGCGGCACGACTTCGTCATGGACTATGACGTCGGCTTCGACGACGACGGGCGCATCACGGGCATAGACTTTGCTTTCGCCAGCCGGTGCGGCCGCTCGGCCGACCTCTCGGACGCCATCAACGACCGGGCGATGTTCCACGCCGACAACGCCTATTACCTGGAGAACGCGCGGATCCGCAGCTATCGCTGCAAGACGCACACCGTCTCCAACACCGCCTTCCGCGGCTTCGGCGGGCCCCAGGGGATGTGCGCGATCGAGCGGGTGATCGAGGAGATCGCGCTGCACCTGGGCAAGGACCCGCTCGACGTCCGCAAGCTCAACCTCTACGGCACCACCGACCGCAACGTGACGCCGTACTACATGACGGTGGAGGACAACATCCTCCCCGGGCTGATCGAGGAGCTGGAGCGGAGCGCGGAGTACCGGCGGCGGCGGGAGGCAGTGAAGGCATTCAACGCGGCCAGCCCGGTGCTGAAGAAGGGACTGGCGCTGACGCCGGTGAAGTTCGGCATCTCCTTCACCACGACCCACCTGAACCAGGCCGGCGCGCTGGTCCACGTCTACCAGGACGGGAGCGTGCACCTGAACCACGGCGGCACCGAGATGGGGCAGGGGCTGAACATCAAGGTGGCGCAGGTGGTGGCCGAGACCTTCGCCATCGACATCGGCCAGGTGCGGATCACCGCCACCTCCACCGACAAGGTGCCCAACACTTCGGCAACCGCAGCCTCGTCGGGCTCCGACATGAACGGCATGGCGGCGCAGGCGGCGGCGACGGCGATCAAGCAGCGGCTGCGGGACTTCGCCGCGGTGACGGCCGGTGTGCCGCCCGACCACGTCTCGTGGACGGCGGAGGGGATCACCGCCGGCGACCGGCACTGGACCTTCGCCGAGCTGGCAAAGGAGGCCTATCTCGCCCGGATCTCGCTGTCGTCCACCGGCTACTACCGCACGCCGAAGATCCACTGGAACCGCAAGGCCGCGCGCGGCCGGCCATTCTACTACTTCGCCTATGGCGCCGCGGTGAGCGAGGCCGTGATCGATACGCTGACGGGCGAGAACCGCATCCTGCGGGTGGACATCCTGCACGACGTCGGCCGGTCGCTGAACCCGGCCATCGACCTCGGCCAGGTGGAGGGGGGCTTCATCCAGGGCATGGGTTGGCTCACCACCGAGGAGCTGTGGTTCGATTCCAGCGGCCGCCTGCGCACCCATGCGCCGTCGACCTACAAGATCCCTGCCTGCAGCGACCGGCCGCCGGTGTTCAACATCCGGCTGATCGAGGGGCAGCCCAACCGCGAGGAAACCATCTACCGCTCCAAGGCCGTCGGCGAGCCGCCGCTGATGCTGGCGATCTCCGCCTGGCTTGCGCTCGCCGACGCGGTGGCGGCGGTCGGCGACCACAAGGTGGCGCCGCGGCTCGACGCGCCGGCGACGCCGGAGCGCATCCTCGCAGCCGTCTGCGACGTACGCAGGCGGGCGGCGGCCCCGGCCGAGGCGGCGGTCCCCGAACGTCCGGCGGCCGAATGAGCGGGCTGCTCGACGATCTCGCGGCGTGGAACCCGCGCGGGGGCGTCATGGTGACGGTCGTCCAGTCGCTGGGATCGACCCCGCGCGGCTGCGGCAGCTACATGATCGTGGACAGTGCGGGCCGCCTCGCGGCCGGCAGCATCGGCGGCGGCGCCCTGGAGCTGGAGGCGGTGGAGCGGGCGCGGGCGATTCTGTCCGGCGGCAGCGAGGCGGCGATGAGCGACGTGCCGCTGGGGCCGCAGCTCGGCCAGTGCTGCGGCGGCCAGGTGACGCTGCTGTTCGAGCCGCTGCCGATAGCCGTCCGCGGGGCGGCGGAGCGGGGAAACGCGGTGGTGGTGACGGAGCTGGAGCCGCCCTTTGCCCGCCAGATCGTGGACGAGGCACGGCTGGACGCCCGTGGTTGCCTCGATTTCGGCAGCGGCGGGCGGATCGCCTGCCTGGACGGGCGCCGGGTGCTGGTCCAGCCTCCGGGGCGCCGGCTGCAGCCTGCCGCCATCTTCGGCGCCGGCCATGTCGGGCGCGCGTTGGTGCGCGCGCTGGCGCCGCTGCCCTTTGCGCTGCGCTGGATCGACGACCGGGCGGACCAGTTCCCGGAGGACGCGCGGGCGCTGGCGGAGGTGGTGGTGACGGCGGCTCCCGCGGACCAGGTGGCCGCGCTGCCGGCCGGCTCTTTCGTGCTGATCATGACCCACAGCCACGGGCTGGACTTCGACATCCTGCGCCGGGCGCTGGGCCGTGACGACCTCGGCTATGTCGGGCTGATCGGCTCGGCCACCAAGCGGGCGAAGTTCGTCAAGCGGCTGCGCGGCTACGGGGTCGGAGAGGCGGCGATCGCGCGGCTGACGTGCCCTATCGGCCTGCCGCAGATCGCCGGCAAGGAGCCGGCGGTGATTGCGGCCTCGGTCGCCGCCGACCTGCTGATCCGGCTGTCGCGCGCAAGCGCTGCGGCGGGCCCGGTCGCCCTGAGGGCCGCATCGTGACCGCAGCCGCCACGCGGACGCCCCTGTTGCAGCTCAGCGGCATCACCAAGCGCTATCCCGGCTGCCTCGCCAACGATTCGGTCGATCTGACCGTGATGCCGGGCGAGATCCACGCGCTGCTCGGCGAGAACGGCGCCGGGAAGTCCACCCTGGTCAAGACGATCTACGGCGTGGTGCAGGCGGATGCCGGCGAGATCCGCTGGCGCGGCGAGCCGATCACCATTGCCAGCCCGAACGCGGCGCGCCGGCTCGGCATCGGAATGGTGTTCCAGCACTTCTCGCTGTTCGAGGGGCTGACGGTGCTCGACAACGTGGCGCTGGGCCTCCCCGGACGCAGCGCCAACCGGGCGCTGGCGAAGGAGATTCTCGAAATTTCAAGAAACTATGGCCTTCCTCTTGATCCACAGCGCGAGGTTCACACCCTTTCCGTCGGCGAGCGGCAGCGGATCGAGATCGTGCGCTGCCTGCTGCAGGACCCGCAGCTCCTGATCATGGACGAGCCGACCTCGGTGCTGACCCCGCAGGAGGTCGGCGAGCTGTTCCGCACGCTGCGCACGCTGTCGGCCGAGGGACGCGCAATCCTCTACATCAGCCACAAGCTGCAGGAGATCCGCGACCTGTGCGAGACGGCGACCATCCTGCGCATGGGGCGGGTGGTGGCGAACTGCGACCCGCGGCGGGAGACGACGTCGAGCCTCGCACAGATGATGCTGGGCGGCGAGCTCGCCCCGCCAGGCGTCGCGGGCGACCCCTCGACCGCCCCCCCGGTGCTTACCATCCGCGGACTCAGCCTCGCATCAGCGGACCGGTTCGGCATCGACCTGGAGGATATCGCGCTCGACATCCGGCCAGGGGAGGTCCTCGGTGTCGCCGGTGTCGCCGGCAACGGCCAGATCGAGCTGCTGCGGGCGCTGAGCGGGGAGACGGTGAGCGACCGGCCGGACGCCATCCTCTTCCAGGGCGAGCCGATCGGGCACCTTGGTCCCCGCGCGCGGCGCGCCCGCGGGCTGGCGGTGGTTCCCGAGGAGCGCCTCGGCCACGCGGCCGTGCCTGCGATGAGCCTGGTGGAGAACGCGCTGCTCACCGGCTACGGGCCGAAGCGGCTGCTGTCCGCCGGCATGATCCGCACCGGCGAGACCCGCCGCTATGCGGAGAGCATTGTCGCCGATTTCGATGTCCGCACCGCCGGCGTCGGCGCCGCCGCCTCCAGCCTGTCCGGCGGGAACCTGCAGAAGTTCGTCGTCGGCCGCGAGATCCTGCAGGAGCCGAAGGTCCTGATCGCGTCCCAGCCGACCTGGGGTGTCGATGCGGGCGCTGCCGGTGCCATCCGGCGGGCGCTGCGGGCGCTGGCCGGGCGGGGCACGGCGGTGGTGGTGATCTCGCAGGACCTCGACGAACTGATGGAAATCAGCGACCGCATCGCGGTGATCAACGTCGGCCGCCTGTCGGAGCCGCGGCCGACGCGGTCGGTGACGGTGGAGGAGATCGGGCTGCTGATGGGGGGCGTCCACGGCGCGGATGCGGCGCCCGAACTGGTCGAGGCGGCGCAATGATCCGGCTCGAGCGGCGTCCCGCACCCTCCCGTTTCTGGTCCTACATGACGCCGGTGCTGGCGGTGGCGCTCACCGTCGTCGCCGGCGCGCTGCTGTTCTGGGCGCTGGGCTACCCGGCGGGCGCGGCGCTCTACCAGTTCTTCGTGACGCCGGTCGAGACCGGCTACATGCGTGCCGAGCTGCTGGTGAAGGCGACGCCGCTGGTGCTGATCGGCGTCGGGCTTGCCATCGGCTTCCGCGCCGGGGTGTGGAACATCGGGGCGGAAGGCCAGCTGCTGATGGGTGCCCTCGGCGGCGGCGCGGTGGCGCTGGCCTTCTGGAACGAGGACGTGCCCGGCCTGATCGTGCTGATGATGCTGGCCGGCGCGGCCAGCGGGGCCGCCTATGCAGCGATCCCGGCGCTGCTCAAGACCCGGTTCAACGTCAACGAGATCCTGTCCAGCCTGATGCTGACGTACGTCGCCGGGCTGATCATCTCGATCATGATCTACGGCCCTCTGCGCGACCCGCAGGGCTACGGCTTTCCGCAGTCGCGGATATTCCATCCGGCGGCAACCCTGAGCCCGATCCTGGAGGGGACGCGGCTGCACTTCGGTGCGGTGATCGCGCTGGTTGCGGCAGGCCTGGCCTGGCTGGCCATGGCGCGCAGCCTGTTCGGATTTCAGGTGAAGGTCGTCGGCCAGGCGCCCCAGGCTGCACGCTATGCCGGCTTCAGCCAGCCGCGGATGGTGTGGATCGGGATGCTGCTCGGCGGCGCGCTGGCGGGGCTTGCCGGCGTCATCGAGGTGGCCGGCCCGGTGCGGCAGCTCAACGACAGCATCTCGCCCGGCTACGGCTTCACCGCCATCATCGTCGCCTTCCTCGGCCGGCTGCACCCGGTGGGGGTGGCGATCGCCGGGGTGGTGATCGCGATGAGCTACATCGGCGGCGAGAATGCGCAGATCATGGTCGGCATGCCGCTGGCGGTGACCGGAGTGTTCCAGGGCATGCTGCTGTTCTTCCTGCTCGGGAGCGACCTGCTGATCCGCTACCGCATCCGGCTGCGGAAGCCGGGCGTCGCTGCACGGCCGGCGGCGGAGCCGGTTCCGGCAGTGGCCGAGCCCCGGGTGGAGAGCGCCTGATGGACGTGGTCGTCCAGATCATCGTCACCACGATCCTCGCCTCGACGCCGCTGATCCTGGCCGCGACGGGCGAGCTGGTGGTGGAGCGGTCCGGCGTGCTGAACCTCGGCGTCGAGGGCATGATGCTGATCGGGGCGGTCTGCGCCTTCGTGGTGACGATGGAGACCGGCAGCGGCACCCTCGGCGTGTTCGCCGGCATGATCGGCGGCGTCGTCATCTCCCTGGTCTTCGCCGTGCTGACGCTGGTGACGCTCGCCAACCAGGTGGCGACGGGGCTGGCCCTCACCATCTTCGGCATCGGCTGCAGCGCGCTGATCGGGGTGAACCATGTCGGCCGCGCCTACAGCGGCCTGCCGAAACTGGACATACCCGGCATCAGCGACATCCCGGTGCTGGGCCCGATCCTGTTCCGCCACGACCCGCTGGTCTATGTCGGCGTCGCCATGGTCGCGGCTGTGTGGTGGTTCCTCTACCGCACCAAGGCGGGGCTCGTGCTGCGGGCGGTGGGCGAGTCCCACGACGCGGCGCACGCCATCGGCTATCCGGTGGTGGCGATCCGCTTCGCGGCAGTGGCCTTCGGCGGCGCGATGAGCGGGCTTGCCGGCGCCCACCTTTCGCTCGCCTACACGCCGATGTGGCAGGAGCAGATGTCGGCCGGCCGCGGCTGGATCGCGCTGGCGCTGGTCGTGTTCGCCACCTGGCGGCCGTGGCGGGTGCTGCTCGGTGCCTACGTCTTCGGCGCGATGCGCATGCTGGAGCTGCACGGTCAGAGCGCGCTCTCGCTCAACATTCCGTCGCAGCTGTTCACCATGCTCCCCTATGTCGCGACGATCGTCGTACTGGTAATCATCTCGCGCGACGCGATGCGGGTTCGGGCCAGCGCGCCGGCCTGTCTGGGCCAGCCGTTCCACCCGCGCGGCTGAGGCACGGGTTTCGCATGGGCACACGGCCGCAGCCCCGAGGGGGCGGGCTGTCTTAGGAAGGAAAAGGGGACAATGACGAGGAGTTTGTGGGGCGTGGGGGCGTTGGCCCTGGCAGCAGGGCTGTCGGCCCAGGCCATGGCGCAGGATCCCGTGAAGGTCGGCTTCATCTACGTCGGCCCGATCGGCGACTACGGCTGGAGCTACCAGCATGACCAGGGCCGGCTCGCGCTCGAGGAGCACTTCGGCGACGCGGTCGAGACCGTCTATGTGGAGAATGTCGCCGAAGGCGCCGACGCCGAGCGGGTGATCCGCCAGCTCGCCGCCGGCGGTGCGGACATCATCTTCACCACCTCGTTCGGGTTCATGAACGCGACGGTGAACGTCGCCCAGCAGTTTCCGGACGTGAAGTTCGAGCACGCCACCGGCTATATCCGCGCCGACAACCTCTCCACCTATGCGGCCCGCTTCTACGAGGGCCGAATGGTGGCGGGCCACATCGCCGGCCGCATGACCAAGACCAACGTGCTGGGCTACATCGCATCCTTCCCGATTCCGGAGGTGATCCAGGGCATCAACGCCTTCATGCTCGAGGCCCAGAAGGTGAATCCGGATGTCCAGCTCAAGATCATCTGGGCCAACACCTGGTACGATCCGGGCAAGGAGGCGGACGCCGCCCGCGCGCTGATCGACCAGGGCGCCGACATCATCTCGCAGCACACCGACTCGCCGGCGCCGCTGCAGGTGGCGGAGGAGCGCGGCGTCCATGGTTTCGGCCAGGCGTCGGACATGGTGCAGTTCGCGCCGAACGCCCAGCTCACCGCGCTGGTCGACAACTGGGACCAGTACTACATCGACCGGGTGCAGGCGGTCATCGACGGCACCTGGCAGTCCCAGGACACCTGGGGCGGCATGGCGGCCGGCATGGTCGAGCTCGCGCCGTTCAACGCGGAGGCAATCCCCGCCGACGTTCTTGCCGAGGCCGAGGCCCTGGCGGCCCGGATCAGGGCGGGCGAGGTGCATCCTTTCGCCGGCCCGATCTACAATCAGGCCGGCGAGCTGGTGGTCGGCGAGGGCGAGGTGCTGACGGACGAGCAGATCCTGACCATGGACTGGTACGTCCAGGGCATCGACGACCGGCTGCCCAACTGAATGTCCTGACGGACGGCCGCTCCGGCGGCCGTCCCGGGCGAGCGAGGTGCGCTTGATCTACCTCGACCACATGGCGACGACGCCGCTGGATCCAGAGGTCATCCACGCGATGGCCCCATGGTTCAGCGGCGCCCGCTTCGGTAACCCGCACGCCATCGCCAATGCGCCGGGCCGCGCGGCGGAGCTGGCGGTCGAGGAGGCGGTGGCGTCCGTCGCGGCGCTGGTCAGCGCCGACCCGGGCGAGATCGTGCTCACCTCCGGCGCCACGGAGTCGGACAATCTCGCGCTCGTCGGCGCGACGCGGCCGGGCGACCACCTGGTGACGGTCGCGACCGAGCATTCGGCCGTCCTTGCCGTCGCCCGGCGGCTGGAGACGATGGGCCGCACGCTCACCATCGTCGGCACGGACGGGCTGGGGCGGGTGGACCCGGCGCAGGTCGTTGCGGCGATCCGACCCGAGACGCGGCTGGTCTCGGTGATGGCGGTGAACAACGAGACCGGCACCCGCCAGCCGATCGACCGCATCGCAGCCGAGTGCCGCGCCCGCGGCGTGCTGTTCCACACCGACGCGACACAGGCGCTGACCACCACCGCAATCGACGTGCGGGCAGGGCAGATCGACCTGCTCAGCATCTCCGGCCACAAGCTCTACGGGCCGCAGGGGATCGGCGCGCTGTTCGTCCGCGACGGCGTGGAGATCGAGCCGATCATCGTCGGCGGCGGCCAGCAGAACGACCGGCGCAGCGGCACGGTGCCGGTGGCGCTGGCCGTGGGGCTGGGCGCGGCGGCCCGTGTGGCGCTGCGCCGGCGCGCCGAGGACGCCGTGCGGATCGCCGGGCTGCGCGAGCGGCTGTGGCAGGGCATCCTCGCGCGGATCCCGGACGCGCGGCGGACGGTGCCGGCGGAGCTCTGCGCCGCCCACTGCCTGCATCTCACGGTCGAAGGCGTGGACATGACCGACATCCTCCTCGACCTGCCGGAGCTCGCCGCCTCCACCGGCTCAGCCTGCGCCTCCGGCGGGCGGTCGCCGGTGCTGCAGGCGATGGGGATGAGCCCGCGCCAGTCGTTCGGCGCCGTACGCTTCGGCCTCGGCCGATTCACCACCGCGGACGAGGTCGACGCCGCGGCGCAGATGCTGGGCGACGCGGTCGCCCGGGTCCGCGCCCGCCGCAACGCGGCCGAATAGACGTTTCCGTCGGGAGGGGGACCGGATTGGAGACGCTGCTCCTGGACTGGGGAACGGCGCTGGTGCGCTGGTTCCACGTGATCGCCGGCATCGCCTGGATCGGATCGTCCTTCTTCTTCATCTTCCTCGACGCCTCGCTGCGCAAGGAGTCCTGGCTGGAGCCGGGGGTCGGCGGGCAGTCGTGGCTGGTGCACGGCGGCGGCTTCTACCGGGTGGACAAGTTCCTGGTGGCGCCGGAGCGGATGCCGGCCGTGCTCCACTGGTTCAAGTGGGAGGCCTACTCCACCTGGATCTCCGGCGCACTGCTGCTGACGATCCTCTACTACCTCTCCGCCGACGTGTACCTGATCGACCGCTCGGTCGCCGATATCACGCCGATGACCGCGATCGTGATCGGGGCAGGGTCGATCGTGTTCGGCTGGATCATCTACGACCTGCTGTGCCGCGCGCTGCAGGGGCACGACGGCTGGCTCGCCATCGGCGGCGGCATCCTGCTGGCGGCGATTGCCGTCGGCTATACCCAGATCTTCGGGGGGCGCGGCGCCTTCATCCACATGGGGGCGCTGGTCGGCACGATCATGGTCGCCAACGTGCGGATGGTGATCATCCCGAACCAGCGCAAGGTGGTCGCCGACCTGATCGCCGGCCGCCAGCCTGACCCGTCGCTGGGCAAGCAGGCGAAGCAGCGGTCGGTGCACAACAACTACCTGACGCTGCCGGTCGTGTTCACCATGATCAGCAACCACTACGCCATGGTGACCGGCCATCCCTACAACTGGGCGTTCCTGATCGGGATCGGCATCGTGGGCGGGCTGATCCGGCACTGGTTCAACGTCAAGCACCGGACAGGGCGCCGGCTGGACTGGATCTGGGCGGCGGCCGCGGCCGGGGTGGTGGCCATGGTCGCCCTGTCGGCCTGGCGGCCCGACCGGGTCGCGGTAGATGGCGGCGAAGTGGCGACGCTGGCCGAGGTGCACGCCATCGCGTCCCTGCGCTGCACCGCCTGCCATTCGGCCAACCCCACGAACGAGGGCTTCGCCGAGGCGCCGGCCGGCATGATGTTCGACACGCCGGAGCAGCTCTACACCGCCCGGGACAAGGTGTTCACCCAGGTCTCGACCGGGGTGATGCCGCCCGGCAACCTGACGGGCATGACCGAGCAGGAGCGGGCGGCCTTCATCGCCTGGTACGAGGCGGGCGCGCCAGTGGACTAGTTCAGGCCGGACGTGCCCCGCGATCGTGCGCCTTGCGGCCGGCAACGTAGGTCGCGCGCACGACGCGGTCGTCGCCCAGCATCATCAGCGCGAACAGCATGTCCTCGATACTGCCGTCGCCGGCGGCGAGCCGGTGGCGAAGCAGCGGCGTCGCCTTGGGGTCGAGCACGACGCAGTCGGCCTCGCTGCCGACGGCGAGCGTGCCGATCCGATCCGCGAGCCCCAGCGCCGCGGAATTGCCGCGGGTTATCCAGTGGAAGCCGGCGGCAGCGGTGAGGTTCATGCCGCGGAGCTGCATCACCTTGTAGGCGAGCTGGAGCGCGCGCAGCATCGAGAAGCTGGTGCCGCCGCCGACGTCGGTGGCGAGCGCCGTCCGCACCCCGCCGCCGCTGAGTGCCGCCAGGTCGAACAGACCGCTGCCGATGAACAGGTTGGAACTGGGGCACAGCGCGGCGACGGAGGCGGTATCGGCCATGAGCGCGATCTCGTCGCTGGCGAGGTGGATGCAGTGGCCGAGGATCGAGCGCGGCCCGAGCAGGCCGTGACGGGCGTAGACGTCGGTGTAGTGGCGGGCATCGGGGAACAGGCGGGCGACAGTCGCGATCTCGTCCCGGTTCTCCGACAGATGGGTCTGCAGGTAGACGTCCGGATGTTCGCGCAGCAGCGCCCCGGCGGCGTCGAGCTGCGCCGGGGTCGAGGTGATGGCGAAGCGCGGGGTGACCGCATAGGCGAGCCGCCCGCGCCCGTGCCAGCGCGCGATCAGCGCCTTGCTGTCGTCATAGGACGACTGGGCGGTGTCGAGCAGGCCTTCGGGCGCGTTCCGGTCCATCATCACCTTGCCGGCGATCATCCGCATGCCGCGCGACAGCGCTTCCGCGAACAGCGCCTCCACCGACTGCGGCGCCACGGTGGCGTAGGCGACCGCGGTGGTGGTGCCGTTGCGCAGCAGCTCGTCGCAGAAGAAGCGCGCGCCGGCCTCGGCGACCCTCGGATCGGCGAAGCGCATCTCGGCGGGGAAGGTGTAGCGCTCCAGCCAGTCGAGGAGCTGCGCGCCCCAGGAGGCGATGACGCCGCTCTGCGGCAGGTGGATGTGGGTGTCGATGAAGCCAGGAAGGATGAGGGCGTCGTTGTACGGGGTTACCGCCACGTCCGCCGGATGCCGCGCCAGCACCTCGGCGGCCGGGCCGACATCGACAATGGTCCCGTCCCGCCACAGCACCACGCCGTCGCGATGGACGGTCAGCGGCACCTCGTGCGGCCATTCCGGCGCCGGCGGAAAGGCGACGACGCAACCCCGCAGGCCGCCCACGCCGCCGGCCGGGCGCCTGTCCACTGCCATGCCTGTGCTCATGCCTCAGCCTTTGCCGAAGCGCCGGCCGAGGTCAAAGCAAAAGCCGCGGTCACGCGGCGATCAGGTCCTCGCGCGCGGGCCGCTCGGTTGCGGTCCGGTCGGAGAGGCCGGCGACGCGCGGCTCCGGCCAGATCGGGTCCGGTGACTGCGGCGCCGGCACGCTGGTGACGACGGCGAGCGGCGCACTGAGCAGCAGTCCGGCAAGGATCGGGGTCAGCCACCACAGATACGCCGGGTTGGTCCAGGTGACCGCCGCAATCAGCCCGATGGCGAAGGCGTAGTGCCAGGCGTGCGCCCGGATCGCGGCCCACCAGCCGACGCGGTGGCCGACGCGGCCCTGCGCTTTCCATTCGATCCGCCTGCCGAGCAGGATCAGGATGATGAACCGGGCGTGGTGGATCATCAGCACCGGGGCGAGCAGGGCGGCAAACACCGTTTCCGCGATGGCGGCAACGGTGAAGCGCCCCAGCGCCCGCCAGCGCATCGCGCGGACCATGGCCGCCCCGTGCCCGAGGAATACCAGCAGCTTGGGCAGGGCGAGCATCGCCATCGTTGTGGCAAACAGGCCGATCGCCATGTCGGTCTTCGCCACCGGCCATGTCGGGAACAGGCTTTCACCGGGGCCGAAATAGTCGTGGCCGGCCACGGCCTTGGAGGCGAGATCGGCGATGCTGAGCGCGAGCAGGATCAGCCAGAACAGCCCGTTGGCGTAGGCGAGCACCCCGAGCAGGAAGTGCAGGCGGTTCATCGGGTGGAGCCCCGGCGCCAGCAGCAGGCGCATGTGCTGCAGGTTGCCCTGGGCCCAGCGGCGGTCGCGCTTGATGTAGTCGATCAGCGTGGGCGGCGAATCCTCGTGGCTGCCTTCGGCGTCGGGCAGCAGCCAGCACTGGTAGCCGGCACGTCGCATGAAGGCGGCTTCGACGAAGTCGTGACTCATGATCTGGCCACTGAGCGGGCCGCGGCCGGGGAGCGTGGGCAGGCGGCAGTGCTGGCGGAACGGCTGCAGCCGGATCAGCGCATTGTGCCCGTAGTAGTTGGCCTCGCCGAGCTGCCACCAGGCGAAGCCGGTGGCGAATGGGCGCGCGGCGGCGCGACCGATGAAGCGCAGCAGGCCGGCGAACACTGTGTCGCTGTTGGCGGGCACCGGGACGGTCTGGATGATGCCCGCCTTCTGGTTCGCCTGCATCAGCCGCACCAGACGAACGATGGTCTCGCCCGACATGGTGCTGTCGGCGTCGAGGACCAGGAAGTGATGGTAGCCGTCGCCTGCCCGGTCGCAGAACTCCATGATGTTCCCGGCCTTGCGCTCGGTGTTCTCGGAGCG
The DNA here is from genome assembly GCA_937988735.1 of uncultured Alphaproteobacteria bacterium. Classification (GTDB taxonomy): domain Bacteria; phylum Pseudomonadota; class Alphaproteobacteria; order CALKHQ01; family CALKHQ01; genus CALKHQ01. Next base: position 14,177 of record CALKHQ010000067.1, on the reverse strand, counting down.
GCGGCGGTAGAACATGTGGTGGGGGTGGTCGGTGCGGCTGCGCCATTCGGCCCAGGCCTTGCGCTCGCGCTCGGCATCGACGCCGTCGGGGGTGTCGCTCAGCACGTGGATGTCGAAGGCCGAGAACAGGCCGGTGGCCACCAGCGACCGGTAGGTCGCGTCGAGGCAGCGCAGGAAATGGTCCGGCGCCTCGTTGTAGACCGGCATCACCAGCGCGGTCCGGGTGGTGATCGGCATGTCCGGGCCGGGATCGTGCAGCGGCATCGCCGCGCGGATCGGATCGCGTGCGAAGGCGTGGAGCGCGATCCCGATCATCGCGCTCCAGAAGCTGATGCTGATCCACGAGAAGGCGCCGACGAACAGCGCGATGATCAGGATCTCGATCTCGTTGGCGCCGTCGGAGCAGAGGATGTCCCACATCACCCAGACGCCGGCGACGATGGTGGCAAGCGTCAGCCCGAAGACGAGACCGCGGCGCATCTCCGGACTGGCGGCCTTCGCCGTGCCGCGCGCAGAAGCGCCAAGCGCGGGAGCGGAGCTCAGCGTGTCCATAGATAGGTCCATGTCTCGGACAGGGTGTGTCCGCGGAGCTTGAGGTAGCCGCGGATCGTGGTGGTGTCGGAATCGCCCGGGATGTAGTCGAAGAACCCGCGCCAGCCGCCGGTCGCCTCGATCCTGTGCGCGGTGACGTTGGCGATGGTGCCGTCTGCAGCCTCGACGATCATCTCGACCGGCTGGTCGGCGAGGAGGTAGGGCAGGTCGCCGCCCTCGAAGTCGACCACGAACAGGCGGGCGTCCTCCGGAACCTCCTGGCTGGAACCGGGCCGGCGGGCCGAGCCGATTCGGGTGGCGACGACACGGGCCCCGGGCGGCCAGGCCGGGTGTTCGCCGAAGGTGGTGGCGAGATAGGCAATCTCGCGGGGTTCGCCGGGCACGAGGGGCGAATCGCTCACCCAGTAGGCCACGATGTTGTCGTGGATTTCGGAAATGCTCGGGATCTCCACCAGCTCGACCCGTCCGGACCCCCAGTCGTGCAGCGGCTGGATCCACAGCCCGGGCCGGGCCTCGTACATTGCCTCGAGATCCTGGTAGCTGGCGTAGTTGCGGTCGCGCTGGGCGAGGCCGAAACCGCGCGGATTGGTGTCGAGGAAGCTCGAGACCTGGAGCTGGTCGGGGTTGATCAGCGGGCGCCAGATCCATTCGCCGGCGCCGGTCTGCATCATCAGGCCGTCGCTGTCGTGGACCTCGGGCCGGAAATCGTCGAAGCCGCCCCGGTCGTTCTCGCCGAAGAGGTACATGCTGGTCAGCGGCGCCAGGCCGACCTTCCTGATCTCCTGGCGCGCGAACAGCGTTGCCCTCACTTCGACCTGCGTGTTGGTGCGCGGACGCAGCACGAAGCGATACGCGCCGGTGATCCTGGGACTGTCGAGCAACGCATAGACGGTGAGCTCGGTTGCCGTCGGCGGCGGCTCCTCGATCCAGAAGGCGACGAAGGCGGGAAACTCCTCGCCCTCGGGCTCCGCCGTGTCCACCGCGAGCCCGCGCGCCGACAGGCCGTAGCGGTGGTTGCGGCCCACCAGCCGGAAGTAGCTCGCGCCGAGGAATACCGCGAACTCCTCCCGGTTCCTGTCGGAGTGCAGCGGATAGTGGACGCGGAAGCCGGCGAAGCCGGTCGGCTGCGGCGCGCCGCTCACGTCCAGATCACCGTAGTTGAACATCGCGGGATCGAACACGAACGGCGTCGCCTGGCCGTCGCGAACCCGGTAGATCGGGACCTCCCGGTCGTAGAACGAGCCCACGTGGAAGAAGTTGAGCGAGAACAGCTTCTCGTTCCGCCACACCGCCTGGTCGGTGCGGAAGCGGATCTTGCGGAAGTCGTCGAAGGACAGGCTCACCCACGGCTCCTGCACCTGGATGCGCCGGTCCTCGTAAGGCTGCTGTGCTCCCGCGCGGGCCATCTCGATCAGGCTCTCGTAGTCGAACGGGACGCCGGGATCTTCGGCGCCGGCGAACCGCGGGAAGGCTGCTGCTCCCGCCATCAGTGCGGCCGCGCCCTTCACCACGCTGCGGCGGGTCAACGGGTGCATGATCATGCCTGGAAGGATGCGGGCCGCTTCCCGAACTTGCCCGCGCTGCGGTGGCCTGCACGGCGCGCGGCTGTTATCCTCCCTGGGCACATCTCGACAATTCCTCCCCCGTTCCTGCCCGAGTTGACTCGGCCACAAGCGGGCCTTAGTCACCCCGCAGAGATGGATATCAGAAATTTGTGCAACGCAACAACGTGCGCTGGCGTCCCGCGAACAGGTGAAAAATTGTGTCGACCCCGGGGCCCATTCAAGAGGCCTTCCCCGCTGGCGGCCAATGAAACTCCTGTCATTTGAAGGCCCTATCATGAACAACCTGACACGGAACGCCGACCTGATCGCCACCAGGCTGGCGCGGGCCGGCTGTCGGTTTGCGTTCGGCATCCCGGGAGGCGAGGTGCTGGCGTTGTGCGATGCACTCAGCCGGGCAGGGCTGCGCGTGGTGCTCGTCAAGCACGAGAATGCGGGCGGCTTCCTCGCGGAGGGAGTTCACCATGTCACTGGCGCGCCGGCGGTACTGTTCGCGACGCTGGGGCCGGGCGTCGCCAACGCGGTCAACGTCGTCGCCAATGCCTGGCAGGACCGGGTTCCGCTGATCTTCCTCACCGGCTGCGTCGATCCCGCGGACGAGCAGACATACACCCACCAGGTGTTCGACCACGGGGCCCTGCTCCGTCCGATCACCAAGGCCAGCCTGACCGCCGTGCCGGGAGCGGTCGGCACCGTGATCGACAAGGCGGTGGCGATCGCGACCGACCCGCAGCCGGGGCCGGTGCACGTCGATGTGCCGATCGGGGTGGCGCAGGCAGCGGCGGACGAGGCGCCGGCGCCGCTGCGGCCACGGCCGGGGCCGACCGCGCCGGCGGAGGGGGAGGCGCTGGCCGAGGCGCGCCGCTGGTTCCGCGAAGCGCACCGGCCGCTCATGGTCGCCGGCGTCGATGCGCTGAACGACGGGTCGGCCGCTGCGGTCGCCGAATTCGCCGTCACCCACCGCATCCCCCTGATCACCACCTACAAGGCCAAGGGGATCCTGGACGAGGACCATCCGCTGAGCCTCGGCGGCGCCGGGCTGTCGCCGCGCGCCGACCGCGTGCTGCTGCCGCTGCTGGCCAGGAGCGACCTCGTCATCTTTGCCGGCTACGATCCGATCGAGATGCGGGTCGGCTGGCGCGACCCGCTGCCCGCGGGCCTCCGCAGCATCGAGTTCGCCTCCGTGCCCAACACCCACTTCATGCACCGCGCCGGGCTGGCCTTCACCTGCACCGTCGGGGCCGGCCTGGCGGCGCTGGCAACCGAGGGCGGGCCGGCCGGGAGCTGGGCGGAGGAAGCACCGGCCCGGGCCCGGGCCGAGCTCGCGGAGGCGTTCGCGGGCCCCGCCCGCTGGGGCCCGCACGAGGTGTTCGCGGTGGCGCGGGCGGTGCTGCCGCGCGACACCATTGCCACCGCCGACAGCGGCGCGCACCGGATCCTGCTGAGCCAAGTCTGGCGCTGCCCGGAGCCGCGCAGCCTGCTGCAGTCGTCGGGGCTGTGCACCATGGGCTGCGCGGTGCCGCTGGCGATGGGGGCGAAGCTCGCTGCCCCCGAGCGTCCGGTGGTGGCCTTTGTCGGCGACGCCGGCCTCGAGATGGTGCTCGGCGAGCTCGCCACCGCCCGCGATCTGGAACTGCCCGTCATCATCGTGGTGCTGGCCGACGGGTCGCTGGCGCTGATCGCGCTGAAGCAGCGCAGCGCGGGCTATCCCGGACTGGCGGTGGATTTCGGCGGCACCGATTTCGCGGCCGTGGCCCGGGCGATGGGCGGGCACGGCGCGGAGGTGCGCGATGCCGACACGCTTGCCGGCGAACTGCGCGCGGCGCTCGGGCGGCGCTGCTTCTCGCTCATCGCCTGCCGCATCGACGGGGACGACTATGACGGCGCCTTCTAGTTCCGGCGCGGCCCAGCCGCCGGTGCTCGCCCTGAAGGGACGGGACCTGCGGGTCGACTTCTTCCGTGGGCTCGCCTTCATCATCATCCTGATCGCCCACATCCCGGGCAACTGGATGGCGCAGTGGATCCCGGCCCGCTTCGGCTTCTCCGACGCGACGGAGATGTTCGTGTTCATGTCGGGCTATGCGGCCGGCATCGCCTTCGGCGGCACCTACATCAAGGTCGGGTGGGCGATGGGCGCGGCGCGGACCCTGCACCGCGTCTGGCAGGTCTACATCGGCCACATCCTGCTGTTCTTCTTCGTGCTGATGATCCTGTCGCTGGCCACCAACTGGCTCGGCACCCGCGACTATGTCGGCCGGATGGGTATCCGCTACTTCTTCGAGCACGGCATGGACGCGATCGTGGGGTTTTTCTCGCTCCACTATGTGCCGAACTTCTTCGACATCCTGCCGATGTACATCGTAATCCTGCTGATGATGCCGCTGTTCATGGCGCTCGGCAGGATCCATCCGTGGGTGGCGCTCGGCGCCTGCATCGTGCTCTACCTCTACAACTGGTTCACCGCGCTCCACCACCTGCCGATCCAGATACAGTTCCCGGCGGAGGTGCGGCCGGATTCCGACCGGCCGTGGTTCTTCAACCCCTTCGGCTGGCAGCTCATCTTCTTCACCGGCTTCGCGCTCAGCATCGGCTGGCTGAAGGCGCCGCGCTTCTCGTGGCCGCTGGTCGGGCTCGCGATCGCGATGGTGGTGGTCGGGCTTCTGCTCGGGCGCTGGCAGATCCGCAACGACGTGCCGTTCCTGAAGGAGATCTACGAGGCGATCCATCCGAAGTCGGATTACCAGGACGCCTTCGCCAAGACCAACTTCTGGGTGGTCCGCTACCTGCACTTCCTGGCGCTGGCCTACCTCACCGTGAGCCTGCTGCGCGGGCGCGAGCACTGGCTCGCCACGCGTTGGGCCGCCCCGATCGTGCAGTGCGGCCGCCAGTCGCTGCCGGTGTTCCTGTTCGGCATGGCCTTCTCGGTGATGGGCGGCATCATGCTGGACCAGATCGACCTCGACCACTGGGCCATCCCGGTGTGGCAGGTGGTGCTGGTCAACCTGTTCTGGATCGGAATGCTGATCGGGCTGGCCTACCTGCTCGGCTGGCTGCAGAAGGCGCCGTGGAAGGCCGCGCGGCGCCAGCCGCCGCTCCCTGCGCAGGCCCCCGCTTCGGCGCCGCCGGCCGGGGCGCCGGCGGAATAGGTCAGGCCGCCTGCGGGGCCACCGCCGCCAGCCGGGCGAGCCGGCTGCGGCCCCAGCGGTTGCCGGGACGGCGGACAAGGCGGCCGCGCAGGAGGTCGCGCGCGGCGGCAGTCTGTCCCGCTGCCTCCAGCCGGTCCACCGTCATCCGGAAGAAGACGTCCCGCTGCGCATGGCTGCCGCCGATGGCGGCGATCCGGGGCAGCAGCTCGGCCAGCGCGAGCGCCGGCTTGCCGTGCCCGGTTCGCCAGCTCTCGGCCAGGGCGCGGGCAAAGGGCAGGCCGACCGAGGCGAACAGCCGGGCCTGATCCCCGTCGCCGGCGGCTGCCTGCTCCATCGCGGCGAGCTGGTCCTCCACCTCGCGCCAGCGCCGGCCTGCCAGCAGCGCGGCGAGATAGTGCAGTGCAGCAAAGACCAGCGCCGTGTCGGCCGTGCGCCGGGCGGCCTTGTCGATGAGTTCGTCCCAGCGGTCGCCGACGTCCACGCCTTCGCCTTCCAGCCGCGCCAGCAGCGACACGCCGTTGCTGATGTCGCGGAAGTCGTCGGTCTGCTGCGCCCGGACCTCGCGGTCGTAGATTTCGAGCACCCGGTCGATCTCGCCGAGCTCGAGCAGGAACAGCGCCTTGTGCCAAGCGACATGGAAGGCGAGGTTGCCCGTGCGGGACAGGTCCGCTGCACCGCTGTCCAGCCAGGCGACGCCGGCCTCCGGCTGGTCGCGCATCTCCAGCACGTGGGCGACGGCATGCAGCGTCCAGGCGTCGTCGCGGCCGAGCGCGACCGCGCGTCTGCCGTATGACTCCGCCGCAGCGCAGTCGCCGGTCTCCTCCAGCCCGAAGGCGTGGCAGCCGAGGACATAGCCCGCGTCCGGCACCTGCTCCGTCCATGCCGGCAGCAGCCGGGCGGTGGAGCGCAGCATCCCGGAGGGGTCGCCGGCCATGAAGCGGATGGCGTGCACCAGCTTGGCTGCATAGGCATCGAGCGGATCGGCGTCCAGCACCTGGTCCAGAATCCCGGCGGCGCCGGTGAAGGAGCCGTCGCAGAAGGTGGCAAGCGCGGCGACGTAGAGGCGCTCCCGCTCCGTGCCGCCGCGTTCCGCAAGGCTCTGCCGGGCGGCCGCGAGCGCCTCGCGGGCAGCCTTGCGCAGCTCGTAGCGGCCGAGGATGAGGGCGCAGAAGCCGCGGGCGCAATGGCCGAGCACCAGGCCCGGGTCGGCTTCCATCGTTGCCTTGAGCCGTGCGGCCGCATCCGCGCCGTGCGCGAGGAACCGGCGGACGAAAAGGTCATAGGCGGCAACGGCCCCGGCGCACGACGCTGTCACCGCCAGGCCGCGACAGTCGGAATATCGGCTGCTCACGGTACGCTCCTTCAGCCGTCGTTGCTGCGAACGGAATTTTCCACGAGACCCTCTGCCGACAGCATGATCGTGCTGCCACCAGTCGGCCGGGAAGACAATCTGTCTCATGGCAGGGTGACGTGATCGTGAGGACCCGTGTCCCCGCTTCCGAACGCGATACCGTTGCTCCGTGCCCAGTGCTATCCCTCGCCCCTCGGCGGGCAACGACATCGGAACGCAGGATGGCAACCGCGACGGCGGACATCGGACACACCCTGCCACGGGGCGGCGGGCTGCCGCCGCTGAGCGTCGGCGCCGTGGTGGTCGGGCTGGCGGCGCTGGCCGGCGGCACCGTCGCCCTGGCCGAGGCCGACGGCTGGCGGCGGGGCGCACAGCTCCTGCTCGGCGGCACGCTGGGCATCACCCTCTACCATGCGAGCTTCGGCTTCACCGCCGCGTGGCGCCGCCAGATCGTGGAGGGGCGGGGGGCGGGCCTGCGCGCCCAGATGCTGATGCTCGCGCTCGCGGTGACGCTGTTCTTCCCGGTGCTGGCGGAGGGCAGTTTGCTGGGCCGGCCGGCCGGCGGCTTCGTGATGCCGGTGGGCCTCTCGCTGCTCGCGGGCGCGTTCCTGTTCGGCATCGGCATGCAGCTCGGTGGCGGCTGCGCCAGCGGGACGCTCTACACCGCCGGCGGCGGCAACCTGCGGATGCTGGTCGTCCTCCTGTTCTTCGTGCTCGGCTCGGTCGGGGCGACCGCCCACCTGCCGTGGTGGGAGACGCTGCCCTCCATCGGCGCCCATTCGTTCGTGCGCAGCCTCGGCTGGGAAGCCGCGCTCGCTGCCCATCTGGCGGTGTTCGCCGCCGTGGCGCTGGCGAGCCGGTGGCTGGAGCTGCGGCGGCATGGCGGGATCGAGCGCCCGCCGACGGCGGCCGGGCGTGGCGGGATCGCGCGCATCCTGCAGGGGCCGTGGCCGCTCGTCGCCGGCGCGGTGCTGCTGGCGCTGCTCAACTTCGCAACCCTGGCGCTGGTCGGCCGCCCCTGGGGCATCACCTCCGCCTTCGCCCTGTGGGGCGCGCAGGTGCTCGACGGGCTCGGCGTCGCCGTCCGCGACTGGCCGTACTGGGCCGGGCAGGCGGGGCGGATCGATGCCGGCCCGTTCGCCGACGCGACCTCGGTGATGGACTTCGGGCTGATCCTCGGCGCCTTCCTCGCCGCCGGGCTCGCGGGGCGGTTCGCGCCGTCACTGAGAGTTTCCGCACGCTCTGCGCTCGCGGCGATTCTCGGCGGACTGGCAATGGGTTATGGCGCACGCCTCGCCTACGGCTGCAATATCGGCGCCTTCTTCAGCGGCATCGCCTCGGGCAGCCTGCACGGATGGGTCTGGCTGGTTGCCGCCTTCGCCGGCAACGCGGTCGGGGTGCGGCTTCGCCCCTGGTTCGGACTGTAGGCCATGGACTTCCGGCTCAGCGAGGAGCAGCGCGCCATCGTTGAGGTGGCGCGGTCCTTTGCCCACAACGAGATGGCGCCCCATGCTGCGACATGGGACGAGCAATCGATCTTCCCGGTCGACACCCTGAAGGCGGCGGCCCGGCTCGGCATGGCGGCGATGTTCGTTCCAGAGGCCGACGGCGGCAGCGGGCTCGGCCGGCTGGAGGCGGCGCTGGTGTTCGAGCAGCTCGCCCGCGCCTGTCCTTCCACCGCCGCCTTCCTGTCGATCCACAACATGGTCGGCTGGATGATCGCCACCCATGGCACGGCCGAGCAGAAGGCGCGCCATCTGCCCGGCATGGTGACCATGGACACGGTCGCCAGCTACTGCCTCACCGAGCCTGGCGCCGGCTCCGACGCCGCGTCGCTGCGGACGCGCGCGGCGGCGGAGGGGGCCGACTACGTCCTCGACGGGGAGAAGGCGTTCATCTCCGGCGGATCGGTATCCGATCTCTACGCGGTGATGGCGCGGACCGGTGGCGAGGGCGCCGGCGGCATCAGCTGCATCCTGGTGGAGAAGGGCACGCCAGGGCTCGGGTTCGGCAAGCCGGAGCGCAAGCTGGGATGGCACAGCCAGCCGACGGCGGCGGTGGTGTTCGACGGCTGCCGCGTGCCGCAGGCCAACCGGCTCGGCGACGAGGGCGAGGGCTTCCGCATCGCGATGCGGGCGCTCGACGGCGGCCGGGTCAACATCGCCGCCTGCTCGCTGGGCGGGGCCGCGGCCTGCCTCGACCTTGCGCTCGCCCATGCGAAGGAGCGCCGGCAGTTCGGCCGCGCGATCGCGGACTTCCAGGCGATCCGGTTCACATTGGCGGACATGGCGACCGATCTCGAGGCTGCGCGTCTGATGACCTGGCGCGCGGCGGCCGCGCTGGACGCGGACGACCCGGAGAAGACGAAGCTCTGCGCCATGGCGAAACGGCTGGCGACGGACCTCTGCTTCGACATCTGCAACATGGCGTTGCAGATCCACGGCGGCTACGGCTATCTCCGCGACTTCCCCGTCGAACGGTACGTGCGCGACCTGCGCGTCCACCAGATCCTCGAGGGCACGAACGAGATCATGCGGGTGATCATCGCCCGGCGCCTGCTCGCAGAGTGAGAACGGGCGACGGGGCGGCCGTCCCTCAAACCCATTGTCGCCGCGTTTCGCTCCGCCTTATGGTGGCGGCCATGATCGAACGTGACGAAGCGCTGGCGCTGGCCACGGTATCGGGGCCGGCGCTCTCCGCGTTGTGCGGGCGGGCCGCGGCAGTGCGCGACCAGGCCTGGGGTCGGGTCGTGACCTACAGCCGCAAGGTCTTCATCCCGCTCACCACCTACTGCCGCGACGAATGCGGCTACTGCACGTTCGTGAAGCGGCCGGGCGAGGCCGGAGCGAAGGTGATGACCCCGGACGAGGTGCTGGCGGTCGCCCGCGCAGGCGCCGCGCTCGGTTGCAAGGAGGCGCTGTTCAGCCTCGGCGAGAAGCCGGAGCTGCGCTATCCGGAGGCGCGGGCGGCGCTCGCGGCCCTGGGTTACGGCCGGACGGTGGACTACCTCGCCGCCATGTGCCGGCTGGTGCGCGACGAGACCGGCCTGCTGCCCCACGCCAACGCCGGCACGCTCGACGAGGACGAGACCAGGCTGCTCAAGCCGGTCACCGGCAGCATGGGCATGATGCTGGAGTCGGTGAGCCGGCGGCTGACCCGGCCGGGCATGGCCCACCACCGCTGCCCCGACAAGGTGCCGGTGCAGCGGCTGCGCACGCTCGAGCGCGCCGGCCGGCTCGCGGTGCCGTTCACCACCGGCATCCTCATCGGCATCGGCGAGACCTGGGAGGAGCGGATCGACACGCTGCTCGCCATCCGCGACAGCCACCGCCGCCACGGCCACGTCCAGGAGGTGATCGTCCAGAACTTCCGGGCGAAGCCGGGGACGCCGATGGCCGGTCACCCGGAGCCGGACCACGACGACATGCTGCGCACGATTGCGGTGGCACGCCTGTTGCTGGACCCGGAGGTGAGCGTCCAGGCGCCACCCAACCTGAGCGCGCGCTACGGCGACTACATCGCCGCCGGCATCAACGACTGGGGCGGCGTGTCGCCGGTGACTATCGACCACATCAATCCGGAGCGGGCCTGGCCCCAGATCGGGGAGCTTGCCCGCGTCACCGAAGGAATGGGCTGCATCTTGCGGGAGAGACTGACGATCTACCCGGCCTACATCGCCTCCGCCGAGCGTCATCTCGACCCGGCGATGCGGCCTCACGTGGCCCGGCTGGCGGCGGTCGCATCGTGAGCGCGCTGCACCGCGAGCGGTCGCTCGACGCCTGGCTGGCCGCGGCGACGCCTGCGACCGCCCGCGTCCTCGTGCGGGCGCTGGAGGAGCGCGAGCTTTCGGTCGACGAGGGCGAGGCGCTGTTCCGGGCAGAGGGCGACGACCTGTCCGCGCTGCTGGCGACAGCCGACCGTGTGCGGCGCAACCGGGTCGGGGACGACGTCTCCTTCATCGTCAACCGGAACATCAACTTCACCAACGTCTGCTACATGGGTTGCAAGTTCTGCAACTTCGCCAAGCGCCGGGACGATCCGGAGGCGGAGGTGCTGAGCCTGGAGGAGATCCAGCGGCGGACGGTGGAGGCGCACGAGCGCGGCGCGACCGAGGTGTGCATCCAGGGCGGGCTCAACCCGAAACTGGATGCGGACATCTACCGGCAGATCGTGGTCGCGGTGCGGGAGGCGGTACCGGGGATGCACGTCCATGCCTTCTCGCCGTTCGAGATCTGGTACGGGTCGAAGAAGGCGGGCATGGCGGCTGCCGACTTCATCCGCATGCTGAAGGACGCCGGTCTCGGCTCGATGCCGGGCACGGCGGCCGAGATCCTCGACACCGAGATCCGCCAGCGGCTCACCCGCGACAAGCTGACGACGGCGCAGTGGGTGGAGATCATCCGCGCCGCCCACTCCGTGGGCATGCCGACGACCGCGACCATCATGTACGGCCATATCGACGGGCCCTCCCACTGGGCGCGGCACATCGACCTGATCCGCTCGATCCAGAAGGACACCGGCGGCTTCACCGAGTTCGTGCCGCTGGGCTTCATCCACTGGGATTCGCCGCTGTACCTGAAGGAGGAGGGCGTGCGCCCTGGTCCGACGACCGCGGAGCACCTGAAGATGCACGCGGTCGCCCGGCTGATGCTGGCCGGCTACATCGACAACATCCAGGCCTCGTGGGTGAAGCTCGGCCCGCAGCTCGCGCAGGCCATGCTCGACTGCGGCTGCAACGACTTCGGCGGCAGCCTGATGAACGAGAGCATCAGCCGCGCCGCCGGCGCGCCCCACGGCCAGGAAGTGACGCCGGCAGAGATGGTGGCGCTGATCCGCCAGATCGGGCGGCGGCCGGTGCGGCGCAGCACCCTCTATCAGGTGCTGGAGACCTACGACGACCACGACCCGGAAGAGTACGCGCCGCTGGTCGAGCGCGCGCCGGGCGTGGCGGTGGTGGCCCGTGGCTGACATCGTCGTCCTCGCCGGCGGGGTCGGCGGCGCCAAGTTCGTGGACGGGCTGGCACAGGCGGCAGGGCAGCCTGCGCTCACGGTCATCGGCAATACCGGCGACGACGCCGAGTTCCACGGACTGTGGGTGTCGCCGGACATGGACATCCTCACCTACACGCTGGCCGACGTGGTGGACCATGCGAAGGGCTGGGGCTATCGCGACGACAGCTTCGTGACCCAGGAACGTCTCGCGGCGCTGGGCAACGCGACGTGGATGAACCTCGGCGACCGCGACCTCGCCACGCACATCCTCCGGACGCAGCTCCGCCGCCAGGGGGAGCGGCCGACCGCCATCGCCGCCCGCATCGCGCGCCAGCTCGGCGTGACGGCAACCATGCTGCCGCCGACCGACGACGTCGTGCAGACGCTGATAGAAACGCCGGACAAAGTGCTGAACTTCCAGGAATTCTTCGTCCGTGACCGCTGCGGCCCGCCGATCCGCGGCGTGCGCTATGCCGGGGCCGGGGAAGCGAAGGCGACGCCGGAAGTGCTGGCCGCGTTCGCGTCCGCCCGGCTGATCCTGATCGCGCCCAGCAACCCGGTCGCCAGCATCGGCCCGATCCTCGCCGTCCCGGGCATCCGGGATGCGCTGGCCGCGGCGCCGGCGGTGCGGCTGGCAGTGAGTCCGATCGTGCGCGGCCGCTCGCTCAAGGGGCCGTCGGACCGGATGCTGCGGGCGAAGGGCCTGCCGAGCGACCCGACCGGGGTCGCCGCCTGCTACCGTGGCCTGATCGACGCGATGGTGATCGACAGCCGCGACCGCCGGCACGCGACCGCCCTCCGCGCGGCCGGGCTTGCGGTCGGCATCTTCGACACCATCATGCGCGACCGGCCGGACCGGGGGCGGCTGGCGCGGCAGGTGCTTGCCTTTGCCGAGCACCTCGCCGCCAGCCGGGACGCGCCGCGCCGTTCGGCATGAGCGAGCTCGTCTTCGTCGTCCCGATCAAGGACGTGAGCGGCGCGAAGCAGCGATTGGCTTCGCTGATGCCGCAGGCGCTGCGCAGCGAGCTGGCGCTCCGGCTGCTGCACCGCACGCTCGGCGACCTTGCCCGCTTCGCGCCGGAGGTGGACCGCCTCCTGGTCTCGGACTCGCCGGCGATGGCCGCGGTCGCCGAGGCGTACGGCGCGGCCTTCCTGCTGGAGCCGGAGGCCGCCGGCGAGACCGCGGCCGTGGAACGGGCGACCCGGTGGAGCATCGACCGGGGCTACCGGTCGCAGGCGGTGATCCCCGCGGACATGGCGGAGCTGAGCGAGGAGGACGTGCGGGCTCTGATCGCCGCCGTCCCGCCCGGGCCCGGGCCGTCGGTCGTGCTGTGCCCGGCGGTGGGCGACGACGGCACCAACGCCATCCTGGCGATGCCGCCGGACGCCATCCCCTACCGCTTCGGCGCGCGCTCGTTCGAGGGCTACCGCGCGGCGGCAGCGGCGCGGGGCGTGGAATGCCGGGTGCTGCGGCTTCCCAGCTTCGTGCTCGACCTCGACACGCCGGAGGACGTTCACGCCTTCATCGCCGCCTCGCCCCGCAACCCGGTCGCCCGATGGCTGAGCGAGCAGCTGCACCTCGCCGCGTCCTGATCGAGGCCGTCGGCGGCTTGCCGGAGGTGCAGCCGGGCGACGACCTCGCCGGGATGATCCTGGAGGCGCTGGCGGGGCAGGGACTGTCGCTCGCGCACGGCGACGTGCTGGCGGTGGCGCAGAAGGTCGTCTCCAAGGCCGAGGGTCGGATCGCGGCGCTGGCGTCGGTCCTGCCGGGGCCGGAGGCGCGCCGCATCGCCGCCGAGACGGGCAAGGACCCGGCCAAGGTGCAGCTCATCCTCGACGAGTCCTCGGCGGTGATCCGCACCGCGCCGCGGACCGCGACCCGCGAGGGCGTCCTCATCGTCCGCCACCGGCTCGGCTTCATCTGCGCAAACGCCGGCATCGACGAGTCCAATGCCGGGGCCGACGGCCGCGTCATCCTGCTGCCGCGCGACCCGGACGCCAGCGCGGCGCGGCTGCGCGACCGCATCGCCGCGGCCACGGGCGCCGCAGTCGGCGTGGTCATCACCGACACCTTCGGCCGGCCGTGGCGGCTGGGCCTCGTCAACGTCGCCATCGGGCTTGCCGGCCTCCCGGCGCTGACCGATCTGATTGGCACGGCTGATGCACATGGCCGCATCCTGTCCGCGACCATGCCGGCCTTCGCCGACGAGATCGCGGCAGCGTCCGGTCTTGTCGTCGGCAAGGCGAGCCAGACGCCCGTCTGCCTGTTCCGGGGCCTCGCCTGGGACGGGCCGGCCCAGCCCGCCGCCGCCCTCGTCCGACCAGCGAAAGAGGATCTGTTCCTATGACCGAAGATGCCATGACCGTCGCGATCCTGGGCGGCACGGGGCCGCAGGGGCAGGGGATTGCCCTCCGTCTGGCGCGGGCCGGCGTCCGGGTCGCGATCGGCTCGCGCAGCGTCGAGCGCGCGGAGCAGTGCGCGGCGGAGCTGAACAAGAAGCTGTCGATCGGGGGCGCGCAGATCTCCGGGCACGACAATGCGGGCGCGATTGCCACCGCCGGGCGGATCGTGAT
>CALKHQ010000066.1 GCA_937988735.1 uncultured Alphaproteobacteria bacterium | reverse complement strand
GGAACAGCCGCGCCGTCACCGCCATCACCGGCCCGTGGCCGGTCGCCGCCGCCTGGTCGGCATCATGGCGGACGTCGAAGCGGTAGGCGCCGGTGAGGCTGGGGCCGTCGAGCAGGGCATGGATCAGCACGCGGTGGGGATCGGCCTCATCCTGCTCCAGCCAGAAGTCGGTGAAGCGGGGAAACTCCTCGGGGTGGGGCATGGCCGTATCCACCGCGATGCCCCGCGCCGACATGCCGTACTGGTCCTCGGGGCCCGCACTGCGGAAGTAGCTGGCGCCGAGGAAGGCGAGCCAGTCGTTGGGCCGACCGTCCGCCCCCTGCAGCCGGAAGCCGGCGAAGCCCACGTCCTCCGGAACCCGCGCCGCCAGCGCCGGGTCGTCGAACACGAACAGCTCGCGGCGGAACGGCATGCGGCGCGCCATCCCCTGCTCCACCACGTGAATGCCGACCGGCTCCTTGAAGTAGCGGCCGGGGAAGAACAGCTGCACCGGGAACAGCCCCGGCGTGTCCGGCCACAGCGCCGCCTCCGGCCGGTAGCGGATGCGCTGGTAGGCGGCGTAGTCGACCTCCTCCAGCAGGGCGGCATGGGGGACCGGCGCCGGCACGAAGGGCTGGCCGGCCAGGGCCTCGGCCCGGTCCGTCAGCCGGTCGAAGTCGAAGGGCTCGGGCTCGCCGAGACCGGCGCGCCAGTCAGTCTCCTGCGCCGCGGCGGGAGGCAGCGCGGCGAACAGGGCGAGGAGCTGAAGCAGTCCGCGACGGGTCAACGCAGCAGTCATGGCGCCTCAACCACACCGGAAGCGGCGAGTCCCTCAACTCAAACATTGGCAAGATTCGTGGTCAGTGGCGGAAGTGCCGCTGGCCGGTCACCACCATCGCAAGGCCGCGCTCGTCGGCCGCGGTGATCACTTCCTCGTCCCGCCGGGAGCCGCCCGGATGGATCGCGGCCGTGACGCCGGCGTCGGCACAGATGACGAGGCCGTCGGCGAAGGGGAAGAAGGCGTCGGATGCCACCACCGCGCCGACCGCCCGGCTCTGCGGCTCGCCAGCGTCGCGCGCCATCGCCGCGGCCTTCTCGACCGCGATCCGCGCAGCGTCCACCCGGCTCATCTGGCCGGCGCCGATGCCGACGGTGGCGCCGCCGCGGGCGAGCACGATCGCGTTCGACTTGACGTGCTTGACCACGGTCTGGGCGAAGACGAGGTCGCGCACCTGGGCCGGGTCCGGCGCCCGGCGGGTCACCACCGTCCATGCCGCCGCATCGGGCCGGCCCGCATCCTCGGTCTGGACCAGCAGGCCGCCGGAGAGCGGGCGCAGCACCAGCCGCGCCGGATCGGGCGCCGGGAGGCCGCCGGTGACGAGCACCCGCAGGGCGGACTTGCCCGCCAGCAGCTCGAGCGCCACGGGCTCGGCCTCCGGGACGATCACCACCTCGAGGAAGGTCTCGGCAAGGGCCTGCGCCAGCGCGGCATCGAGCGGCCGGTTGAGGGCGACGACGCCGCCGAAGGCGCTGACCGGGTCCGCGTCGCGCGCCCGCACATAGGCCTCGACAGCGGTGGCGCCGAGGGCGACGCCGCAGGGGGTCGCATGCTTGATCACGGCCGCCGCCGGCTCGTCGAACTCGGCGACCAGCGCAAGCGCGGCGTCTGCGTCCATCAGGTTGTTGTACGACAGCGCCTTGCCCTGCAGCTGGCGCGCGGTCGCAGCACCCGGCCGACCGCTGCCGTCGTCGTAGAGGGCCGCCTGCTGGTGCGGATTCTCGCCGTAACGCAGAACCGCCGCGCGCCGGCCGCCGAGGACCAGCGTCGGCGGCAGCAGCTCGCCGCGGCGCCGCGCCATCCAGGCGGCGATCATCCCGTCATAGTGCGCGGTGTGGGCGAAGGCCGCCTCCGCCAGCCGCGCCCGCGTCGCCGCAGTGACCCCGCCATGGGCCGCGATCTCGGCCAGCACCGCCTCGTAATCGGCCGGATCGACCACGACGGTGACCGAAGCGAAGTTCTTCGCCGCCGCCCGGATCATCGCCGGGCCGCCGACGTCGATCGACTCGATGCAGGCTTCTTCCCCTGCCCCGGAGGCGACGGTGGCGGCAAAGGGATAGAGGTTCACCGCCAGCAGGTCGATCATCGGGATCCCGTGCGCCTCCGCCGCCGCGCGGTGGCCGGGGTCGTCGCGCCGCGCGAGCAGGCCGCCGTGCACCTTCGGGTGCAGGGTCTTCACCCGGCCGTCCATGATCTCCGGGAAGCCGGTGAGGTCGGACACCTCGGTGACGGCGACGCCGGCCTCGGCAAGGGTGCGGGCGGTGCCGCCGGTGGAGACCAGCGCCACCCCGTGCGCCGCCAGCCCCTGCGCAAAGGGGACAAGGCCGGTCTTGTCGGAAACGGAGAGAAGGGCCCGGCGCACCGGGACAGTGGCATCGGTCATGCGTCAGACTTCACGATCGTCTCGGAAGCCCCTGCCGGCGCTCCTCCGGCCTGGTCGGGGCGGTATTCGGGCACGTATTGCCGCAACAGCTTGAGCACCCGCGACTCGTCGCCGGCAAGGGCGGCCTCGCGCAGCTCGTCGATGGCGCGGGCGAGGAAGGCATGGTCGGCCGCGCGCGGCGCCGCGAGGCGGATGCCCTCGACGTCGGTGCGGTCCAGCGTCTCCATCTCGTGGAACAGATCCTCGGCCAGCCGCTCGCCGGGCCGGAGCCCGGTGATCCGGATCTCCACATCCACGTCCGGCCGCAGCCCCGCGAGCTGGATCATCCGCCGGGCGAGGTCCACGATCCGGACGGGCGCGCCCATGTCCAGCACCAGGATGCGGCCCGGGTCGGCCGTGGTCTCGCCCATGCCCAGCACGGACGCCTGCAGCACCAGCTCCACCGCCTCGCGGATGGTCATGAAGTAGCGGACGGCGTCGGCATGGGTCACGGTCAGCGGCCCGCCCTGGGCGAGCTGGCGCTGGAACAGCGGCACCACCGAGCCGCTGGAGCCGAGAACGTTGCCGAAGCGGACGGTGACGTAGCGCGGCCGCCGTGCCGCCCCGCGGGCAGCGGCGCCGGCGATGTCCCGCGCCTGGGCGTAGGCCTCGGCCAGCCGCTTGGTCGCGCCCATCACGCTGACCGGATTCACCGCCTTGTCGGTCGAGATCTGGACCATGGCGGCGACGGCATGCTCCGCGCACAGGTCGGCGACGATGCGGGTGCCGACGACATTGGTGAGCGCGCCCTCGCAGGGGTTGGCCTCGACCAGCGGCACGTGCTTCAGGGCGGCGGCGTGGAACACCAGCTCGGGTGCCGAGGCGGCGAAGACGCCGGCCATCCGCTGGCGGTCGCGAACGTCGGCCAGCATCGCCTCGCGCGCGACGCCCGGCGCCTGCTCCGACAGGTCGCGGTCGATGGTGTAGAGGTTGAATTCGCTGGAATCGACCAGGGTCAGGTGCGCCGGGGCCAGCGCGGCGATCTGGCGGGCGAGCTCCGAGCCGATGCTGCCGCCGGCGCCGGTGATCATGACCCGCCA
>CALKHQ010000065.1 GCA_937988735.1 uncultured Alphaproteobacteria bacterium | reverse complement strand
TTGGGCTGGCGCTGCTGCTCGTTGCCGGGCCGGCCGCGGCCCAGGGCCTCGACTTCGCCAGCGGCGACGAGCCGGTCACGATCGACGCCGACGACGGCATCGAATGGCAGCGCGACCGCTATGCCTATGTCGCCCGCGGCAACGCGACCGCGACCCGCGGCGAAACTTCGGTGCGGGCCGACCAGCTGATCGCCTACTACACGCCGGAATCCGACGGGTCGGACATCTTCCGCATCGATGCGATCGGCGGCGTCGTGATCCTGGGGCCGGAGCAGCGGGTGGACGGCGACCGCGCGATCTACGACGTGGCGCGCGGCATCGTCGTCGTCACCGGCGACAATCTCAGGCTCGCCACGCCGACCGAGCTCCTCACCGCCCGAGACAGCCTGGAGTACTGGTCCAACGACCGAATGGCGGTCGCCCGCGGCAACGCGGTGGTGTGCACCGGCACCGAACGGCTGGCGGCGGACGTGCTGACGGCGTATTTCCGCGAAGACGACGCGGCGGCGGGAACGCCGCAACCGGCGTCGGGAGACCGGGCGGACGACGTCCAGCAGCAGAGCCAGAGCCTGGACCGGGTGGAGGCTTTCGGCGGCGTGGAGATCCTGACCTCGACCGACCGGGCCCAGGCGGACCAGGGCGTCTACTACGCCCGCGACGAGATCGCCTATCTCACCGACAACGTCCGGATATCGCAGGGAGAGAACCAGCTGATCGGAACTGCGGCCGAATATGATCTGGTGACGCGCGTCTTCAAGGTGGAGAATGCGCGGATGTACTTCGTGCAACAGGGAGAGGGCCGACAGCCCCAGGGACAGCCGCCGTGTCAGGTGCCGCCATTCGAGATGCCGGAGCGGCCGTGACCGCCGCGCCCAGGGCCGAGGGACCGCGCCTCGTTGCGGAGAACGAGGGGCTGACGGCGCGCAACGTCGGCAAGCGCTACAAGAAGCGCCCGGTGCTGCGCGACGTGAGCCTGCGGGTGCAGCGCGGGGAATCGGTCGGCCTGCTCGGGCCGAACGGCGCCGGCAAGACGACCTTCTTCTACATCATCACCGGCCTGATCAGCGCCGACTACGGCACGATCTCGCTGGACGGGCGCGACATCACCGACCTGCCGATGTACCGCCGGGCGCGGCTCGGCATCGGCTACCTGCCGCAGGAGCCCTCGATCTTCCGCGGCCTCAGCGTCGAGAAGAACATCCGCGCCGTCCTCGAGGCGGTGGACCCCGACCGCGACCGGCGGGAGGCGGTGCTCGACGACCTGCTGGCCGAGTTCTCCATCACCCACCTGCGCCGCACCCCGGCAATCGCGCTTTCCGGCGGCGAGCGGCGGCGGGTGGAAATCGCCCGCGCGCTTGCGTCGCAGCCGGCGTTCATGCTGTTCGACGAGCCGCTGGCCGGTATCGATCCCATCGCGGTCAACGACATCCGCGATCTCATCCTGCATTTGAAGACCCGCGGAATCGGCGTCCTCATCACCGATCATAACGTTCGGGAAACCTTGGGTACGGTAGACCGGGCCTACATCTTGCATGACGGTACCGTGTTGATGGAAGGTAAGCCGACAGAGATCGTGGCCCACGAGGATGTCCGCCGGGTCTACCTCGGCGAGCGATTCAGCCTTTGACGGCTGGGTCCCCGTGGGTGCCATGCCGGAAATCGACGCATAACGCGCCATGGGACTAGGCCAGCGCCTCGACCTGCGTCAGACCCAGTCGCTGGTGATGACGCCGCAGCTGCAGCAGGCCATCAAGCTGCTGCAGCTCTCCAACCTCGAACTCGGTGCCTTCGTCGAAGGCGAGCTTGAGCGCAACCCGCTGCTGGAGCGCGAGGAGGAGGCGGCGGGGCGAGAGCCTGCAGCCCGGGACGAGGGGCCGGGGGCCCTCGACCTGGCGGCGCCGGACGCCATCGTCGGCCGCGACGAGGCGCCGCTCGACACCGACTTCTCCGCCGTCTGGGGCGACGACAGCGGCCCGGACGCCGCCGGCATCGACGGCGAGGGCGGGCTCTATGCCAACTGGGGCCTCGGCGCCGGCCGCGGCGGCTCCTTCGAGGACGACGACGGGCTGTCGCTGGAGCAGACGCTGAGCAGCGGGCCTTCGCTGCGCGACCATCTGCTGGAGCAGCTCTACGTCGATGTTCCGGACCCGCGTCAGCGGGTGATCGGCGTCCACCTCATCGACAGCCTCGACGACACCGGCTGGCTGACCACGCCGCTGGCGACGATCGCCGCCCGGCTGGGCTGCAGCGAGCAGGAGGTGGAGACCGTGCTGGCGGCGGTGCAGCGGTTCGACCCGCCCGGCATCGGCGCGCGGTCGCTGAAGGAATGCCTCGCGCTGCAGCTCCGCGAGCAGAACCGGCTCGACCCGGCGATGGCGGCACTGCTCGACAACCTCGAGCTTCTCGCCAGCCGCAACATCAAGGCGCTGGTCAAGATCTGCGGGGTCGATGCCGAGGACATCGCCGACATGGCGGCGGAGATCCGCCGGCTGAACCCCAAGCCGGCGCTCGCCTTCGGTGACGCGGCGATCCAGCCGGTGATCCCGGACGTGGTGATGCGCCAGGCGCCCGACGGCGGCTGGCACATCGAGCTCAACGCCGAGACCCTGCCGCGGGTGCTGGTGAACACCACCTACTATGCCCGCGTCCGGCAGGGCGTGCGCAGCGCGAGCGAGCGCGAGTTCCTGACCGACCAGTTCAATTCCGCCAACTGGCTGGTCAAGGCGCTGCACCAGCGCGCCACCACCATCCTCAAGGTGGCGAGCGAGATCGTCGCCCAGCAGGACGGCTTCTTCCGCCACGGCATCTCGCACCTGAAGCCGCTGATCCTGCGCGACATAGCCGATGCGATCGGCATGCACGAGAGCACGGTCAGCCGGGTCACGACCAACAAGTTCATCGCGACCCCGCGCGGGTTGTTCGAGCTGAAGTACTTCTTCACCGCCGCCATCCAGGCCAGCGACGGCGACAGCGTGTCGGCAGAGGCGGTGCGTCACCGCATCCGCGGCCTGGTCGAGGCGGAGACGGCAAACACGGTGCTGTCTGACGACCAGATCGTCGAGCTGCTGCGTAATGACGGCGTCATGATTGCCAGACGCACCGTGGCCAAATATCGTGATGCCATGCGGATCCCGTCCTCGGTGCAGCGGCGGCGGATGAAGCTCGCCGGTTTGTGACGAACGTTTGACACCGGCGGACCCTCTCCCTATGGTCCGCGCCTCGTTCGCCGGGGATCGTCTCGCGATCGGCAGGAGCGTGCTGGAATCACCCGCCCTGTGACAGCGGTCGCCGGCTGGCGTCGGCCTCTCGCAGGCGAACGGAGAACCAAAGCCGAATGAGAATCGACATTTCCGGCCACAACCTCGACGTGGGTGAAGCGCTGTCCGCGCATATCCGCGGGCGCATCGAGACCGAGGTCGCCAAGTACTTCGATCGCGCCATCGAGGCGAACGTCGTCGTCTCGCGCCATGCGCACGCCTTCCAGGTCGATGCCTCCGTGCACGCGGGCGCCGGGATCGTCATGCGGGCGAGCGGACTTGCGGACGAGGCCTATGCGGCTGCGGACCAGGCGATCGACCGCATCGCCAAGCGCCTGCGCCGGTACAAGCGGCGGCTGAAGGACCATCACAAGCAGAACGACGGCGGCCCGGAGACGGTGGCGCAGAGCTATGTGGTGGCGGCCGGCGGCGACGGGGAGGAAGGCGACGAGCACGACGAGCCGGCGGGCATCCACCCGCTGATCATCGCGGAGGAGCCGACGCGGATCCTGACCATGACGCCGAGTGCGGCCGTGATGGCGCTCGACCTGTCGGACCAGCCGGCGCTGGTGTTCATCAACGCGGCGCACGGCGGCCTGAACGTGGT
Source organism: uncultured Alphaproteobacteria bacterium (assembly GCA_937988735.1). Classification (GTDB taxonomy): domain Bacteria; phylum Pseudomonadota; class Alphaproteobacteria; order CALKHQ01; family CALKHQ01; genus CALKHQ01. The sequence goes on along the minus strand of CALKHQ010000065.1, from coordinate 15,029 downwards.
CTACCGTCGCAGCGACGGCAATGTGGGCTGGATCGACCCGCAGGTCCCGCTCACCAGCTCGGGATCTACCCCGCGCCAGTGAGGGCAGGAGCGATCATGGAGTCCCAGGAACTGCTGGATGCCACCGGGGTGATGCTGGACCTGCACGCGTCCAGCAAGAAACACCTGTTCGAGCAGCTGGCGGAGCGTGCGGCCACGCTCACCGGGGTGCATCAGCGGGTGCTGTTCGACATGCTGCTCGAGCGCGAGCGGCTGGGCTCGACGGGTGTTGGCGACGGCGTTGCGATCCCGCACGCGCGGCCGAATGGCATCGGCCGCATCCACGGCCTGTTCGCGCGGCTGGCGAAACCGATTCCCTTCGACGCGCCGGACGACGAACCGGTGGACCTCGTGTTCCTGCTGCTGGCCCCGCCCAGCGAGGGCGGCGACCATCTCAAGGCGCTTGCGCGGGTGGCGCGGACCCTGCGCGACAGGACGGTGCGGGCCCAGCTCCGGGCTGCGCGCGACCCTCAGACGGTGGCCGACCTGTTCGGGAGCGTCGGCCACCGGGCTGCCGCCGAATAGGCGCGGCGCCCGCGGCGGCAGCCGGGTGCGGCGCCGGCTGCACGCATCGGCTCAGTGCGCCGCGAGCGGCTCCAGGTTGTTCTGCTTGATGGTCGCCTCGGCGAGGGCATAGCTCGCCGCGATGGCGAGAGCCGAGCCGTCCGCGGCGTGGATCGCATAGGCGCGACCGCCATCACGGGTTTCGACGGGCTTGATGTAGGCCACGTCGTCTGCGCCCAGCCGCAGAAAATCCGCCTGGCTCATCAGGCGCAGGGGCTGATCTACGTGCATCCGGTTCCTCCTTGAACCTGGTGTTCGGGCAGCGCAGCATGCAATTGCGGCATGATTGCGCCGGAAATGTGCGCTGACGCGGCGCTGTCTGCCTTGGGTGCGGTGTGGCAGCGCTCAGTCATTGCGCGACGGTGACGGGCGTTCCAGATCCCGGATCGGGACCGAACGGACCGACTCGGTGGCCGTCGGCTCCCTGAGATCGATGTGCAGCAGCCCGTGCTGCATCGTTGCGTCGGTGACCTCGACGCCGTCCGCGAGCAGGAAGCTCCGCTTGAACTGGCGCGAGGCGATCCCGCGATGAAGAAACTGCCGCTCGGAGTTGTCTTCGCTTTGGGCACCGGTGACGACCAGGCTGTTGCCCTCGATCCGCACCGACAGGTCTCCGGCCGTGAAACCGGCGACCGCCAGCGTGATCCGCAGCCGGTCACTGGCAATGCGCTCGATGTTGTACGGCGGATAGCCGTCCGAGGCCGACTTGGAGATGCGGTCGAGCGACCTCTCGATCTGCTCGAAGCCCAGCAGCAACGGGCTGTTGAACAAGGAAACGCGCGACACCGGCACCTCCCACCATGAAGCGTAACCGATTGTGGACCCGCCCGTGGCGGCATCCGGTCCGACCGGAACACCAGCGCGTCGGCTGCTCCGGTCGTCATCACAGATGGGGGCAGCCGGCTCATGAATCAAGCCGTCCGGGGGGCCGTCCTGCGGCGGGCGCGGGCGACGGCGACCCGGCCGTCCGCCGCCCGTTTGGCGCGGTACATGGCCCGGTCTGCCCGTTCGATGAGATCCTCGGCCGATTCGGCCTGCGCCGGGTCGAAGACGGCAAGGCCGATCGACGCTCCCAGCGGCGTGCCCTGCGGCGCGTGGCAGGCCGACCAGCGGCCGATCGCGTCGGCGATGCGGCGCGCGCTGCGGCCCGCGTCGCGCCCGCTGATGTCCTCCAGCCACAGCGCGAACTCGTCGCCGCCCAGGCGGGCGGCGAGGTCGTAGGGCCGGATCGCGGAGCTCAGGATGCCCGCGATGCCCTTCAGCGCCTCGTTCCCCGTCTCGTGGCCGTGGAGGTCGTTGAGCTGCTTGAAGTTGTTGAGGTCGAGGTAGATCAGGGCGCCGGTCGCGCGCGTGCGGCAGGAGCGCGCGAGCGCCGCCGTGAGCTCGGTCAGGAAGGCGCGCCGGTTGAGCAGCCCGGTCAGGCTGTCAGAGCGCGACAGGCGGATCAGCCGCCGGATCTCCAGCGCCTGCCGCACGGCGACGCCGCACGGCCCGTCCAGCTTCACCAACTGGTCGACCTCGGCCTGGGTCCACGGGGTCGCTCCGGGCAGCCGCCAGACCACGATAGCGCCCACCGGCCGGTTCTGGCAGTGAACCGCGATCCCGAGGAGCTGGCCTTCGGCATCCGCGAACCGGAACAGCCCGTTGCCGTCGCGCAGCCCGTCCAGACAGCCCTGCAGCGACCGCTCGGGCGGCAGCTCTCCGGCCTCGGCCAGCTTCAGGCGGCCGTCGCCCTCGCCGTAGATGACGCAGCCGGAGGCGGCCAGCCCGCGCCACACGCCGGCGGCACAGCTGTGCAGCGCGTCCGCCGGCCGCCATTCCATCTGCATCGCGTGGATGACGGCGGCCATCGCATCCGCGCGGGAGGCGGCGGTCCCGGACGGCGGCGCATCCTTCAGCACGCGCGCGACGCCGCGCACGCCGCGGCGGCCGTGGCGCTGGTCGAGGGTGGGGCCGGCGTCGAGCGACAGCCGCACCGGCCGTCCGTCGGCAGCAAGCACGGAGACGACCAGCCCGCGCACCGGCGCGATCACCCGGCTGGGCCAGCCGATGCCGTCCTCCGACGGGACGACGAACCGTGCCGGCTGCCGGCCGATCAGGCGGTCCGGGGGAAAGCCGAATGCCCCGGGCTCGGAGACGAAGGAGAAGGCGCCGGTCTCGTCGCACTCCCAGATGAAGTCGGCGCCGATCTCGACCAGCTGCTTGTAGCGCTGGCGCGACTCCAGCAGCACCTCGCGGACCGAGGTCTCGGCAGAAACGTCACGGCAGATGACGGCGGCGTGCCCGCCGGCGGGCCGTGCCGACACCTCGAACAGGACCACGGCGCCGTCCATCTGCAGGGCCACCGTCACCGGCCCTGCGGCCATGCCCTTCAGCGCAAGCTCGGCGGTGGCAACGATCTGCCTGCGGACGGCGGACTGCCGGTCCGCCAGCGCGGCGAGGACGGCTTCTCCGGGAGGATTGAGCGCAACGAGCTTCCCGCCGCGGCCCGCGAGCAGGACCGGGTCCGGCAGCGCCGCCAGAACTGCCCGCGCAACGTCGGTGTGCGCGCCGGGCGCGGCCAGTGCGAGCTCGTGCTTGGAAATGAGAGCCCCCCGTCTCTGCTCCGAATGCTGGCTCGGATGTTACTATACCGTAATGGTCCGACCACTAACCTCAAATTAACGCCAAATGCGTGCCATCTCGCCGCCCTTCCCCCCGAAAGGCGCGGCCGTCCGGCCCTAGCCGTCGATGAAGCCCGACCCGTACCAGATGAGGGCGATCACGGCGACCGCGACCAGCACCGCAAGGCCGATCTTCACCCAGCTCCACGGGCGCTCGCCCTGCACCTCGCCCGTGCGGCCGTTGATGACGAAGCGGTAGACCCTGTCGCCGTCGCGATAGGCATTGAGCCAGATCGGCAGCAGCACGTGCTTGAAGGTCACCTTGTTGTGCTGGGTCGACATCGAGATGATGCGCTGTGCATCGCCGCCAATGTCGCGGCGGATGTCGCCGCGGATCACCTCCGCCATCTTTTCCTTCGCCCGTTCGAAGCCGGCGGCCAGGTCCACCTGGTAGCTCTCGGCGCGGAAGCCGGCGAGGTAGGCGTCGTCATAGGGCACCAGCTTGTCGAGATCCCACGGCTCCAGCCGCTCGGTCTGCTTGTGCGGCAGCGACGACGAGGCCAGCACCAGCACGTCGTCAAAGTCGCGCCACACCGTGCCGGAGACGTTGCGCCAGCGGATGCGCGTCTCCGTCCGCCGGTTCTTGCCGATGCCGACGGTCACCGTGTAGCGGGTGCCGCGCTGGCCGCGGTAGAAGGTCGTGGTGGCGGAATCGTAGGTCCAGTAGGGCACGTACATGCCGGTGAAGCCGCCTTCCAGCCGGGCGAACTGCTTCACCCGGCCGGGTGCGAACCACAGCCCCTTCAGCCACTGCTGGAACAGCTCGCGCGCCTTCTTTGCGTCGATGGCGAACGGCAGCAGCGCCTTCGGCTTCAGATGCCGGCTGCTGCCGCCGTCCACCACCTGCGGCGAGCCGCAGAAGGGGCAGCTCTCGGCCTCCACATTGGCGCCGAGGGTGTATTCGGCAGCACAGCTCTGGCACTTGGCGACCCGGGTGGTCTCGTAGTCCTCGTCCCGGACCATCGAGGCCACGGTCGAGCGGAAGTCGATCTCGTGGATCTCGGCTTCCGACTGCGGAATCGGGTTGACGTGGCCGCAGTACTGGCAGGTGAGGGAGGACGTGCCCGGCTGGAATACGAGCTTCGCGCCGCACTGGGCGCAGGGGAAGCTGCGTTCGCGCCGTGCGTTCGCTTCCGCCTCGGCGTCGAGCGCCGGGTCGAACGCGTCCTCGGGCTCGGGGGTGTCGAGCGGCGGCAGCGGGGGCGGCCCCGAATCCAGGGCGTCGGATCTCATCGCGGCTGGTCCCGGCAGCGGGTCAGCCGACGGGCGGCAGCGGCGGGGGCACGGCGGCGAACAGGCTCGCGAGCTCCGCAACCTCGCCGGCCTTCGTCCAGTTCGCCATGCCGGCGGTCCACACCAGCGTGTCGCGGGTGACCTCGCCCGCCTGCACCTTGGCCGCCAGTGTCGCCTGGTCGAACGGGCCCGCCTGCTGGCCGTTCAGCGCCACATGATAGGTCTTGCCCTGCGTCGGCAGCGGCGGCGGCGTGGCGGGCGCGGACTGACCTGCCTGGTTAGCCATGGCCGCGCCCATCTGGTTCGCCATGGCGAAGCCGATGCCCATGCCGACGCCCGCGCCGGCGGTCCCGCCGGGCGCTTCCGCCGCCTTCGTCACCGCATCCGCGGTCTGGAAGGCCATGTACTTGCTGAGGTCGCCGACGACGCCCATGCTCGTGCGGCGGTCCAGCGCCTCCTCCACCTGCGGCGGCAGCGAGATGTTCTCGACCAGAACCTTGGTCAGCTCGAGGCCGTATTCGGCGAACTCCGGCGCGATCCGGTCGGTCAGGAACACCCCGAGCTGGTCATAGTTGCCGGCAAGGTCGAGCGCCGGAATGTTGGCGGCGCCGATGATGCTGGCGAAGCGGGACACGATCAGGTTGCGGAGCTGGTCGGTGATCTCGCCGGTGGTGAAGTGCCCGTCGGTGCCGACGATCTCGCGCAGGAAGATGTCGGGCTCCTTCACCCGGATCGAATAGGTGCCGAACGCCCGCAGCCGGATCGGGCCGAACTCCGGGTCGCGCAGCATGATCGGATTCTTCGTCCCCCACTTCAGGTCGGTGAAGCGGCGGGTGCTGACGAAGTAGACCTCGGCCTTGAACGGGCTGGAGAAGCCGTGGCGCCAGCTCTGCAGCGTCGAGAGCAGCGGCAGGTTCTTCGTCTCGAGGGTGTACATGCCCGGGCCGAACATGTCGGCGAGCTGGCCCTCGTTGACGAACACCGCCACCTGCGCCTGGCGCACGGTGAGCTGCGCGCCGAACTTGATCTCGTTGCCATAGCGCTCGAAGCGGTAGACCATGGTGTCGTTGCTGTCGTCCGTCCATTCGATGACGTCGACGAACTCGCCCCTGATCTTGTCCCAGAGTCCCATGGTCCCGTCTCCACCCGCCGGCGACGGACGCCCCACCCGCCACGGGCGAGGGCGGCCGTGCCGCGCACAGCCAGTTGGCGCAGCATAGTGATCCGCACCCCGGGTGCATAGCCCCGCGGCACGGCTCCGGTCGTCCCGGAGCACCCCTATGTGTGCGCGCCGGCGCGTCCGCGCAACGGGCCATCGGCACGATGGGTGCGACGGCCGTCACGCCCCCCGGCGGCGGTGCGCCGCGAGGCTACGCCGGTTTCGGCGGGGTCTGGGATGCGGTCATTTCCCCGGTCAGCGGGTCAATGCCCGCCGGCTGCGGCGGCTGGGTCGGGTCGCCGGGCTGCGGCTGAACCACCTGCATCACCTTCTGCGATTCCGGCACGGCGATGCCGTGCTCCTCGAACTTGCGCCTGAGATGCCGGTGATAGGTGCGCATCACGTCCCACTGCCGCGCCGGGCGGGTCTTGACCCGCGCCCGGATCACGCTGCCGCTGTCGCCGGCCTTGTCCAGCCCGACGACCTCGATCGGCTCCAGCACGTTCGACGACAGCCGGCGGTCGGCGCGGAGCTCCTGATCGACCTCGCGCATCGCATCGACCACTGCGTCGATGCTGGTGCCCTGCGCGACGTTCACCTCGAACACGGCGTAGGAGAAATCGCGGGTCATGTTGGTGGCGGCGGTGACGGTGCCGAAGGGAATCACATGCAGCGCGCCGGAGAAGTCGCGCAGCTTGATCGAGCGGATCGACATCTCCTCGACCACGCCGGAATAGCCGGCGAGCGTCACCGTGTCGCCGACGCCGAACGCATCCTCGACCAGGAAGAACAGCCCGGTGATCACGTCCTTCACCAGGCTCTGCGCGCCGAAGCCGATGGCGATGCCGACCACGCCGGCGGAGGCGAGCAGCGGTGCGATGTCGAGCCCGATCTCGGACAGCACGATCAGCAGCGAGATGGCGATGATGATGACGGCGGATGCGCTGCGCAGCAGGGGCAGCAGTGTCTCCAGCCGCCGGCGCCGCTGGGTGGCGGTGCCGGCGCGGCTGGAATTCTGGATGCGCTGGATCACGGTGAAGATCGCGCGGTTCGCCGCATAGGCGAGCGCCAGGATGATGGCGACGGTGATGATCACCTCGACCAGGTCGCGGCCGGCGTCGTTGCCCAGCCACTCGATGACGTCGAACAGCCAGATGTGGATCAGCAGCGCCACCGCCAGCGCCGCCAGCGCGACCCGCGCGAACAGGCGCATCAGCATGCCGCCGGACTCGTGCATCAGGTCCGCATCGGCGTCGGGCTTGCGCGACCGCCGCTGCATCCGCTCGAGCCACCCGATGAACAACCGCCACAGCAGGTAGCACAGGGCGATCCCCACCGCCGACCAGAACAGGCGGCCGACGAGGAGCAGGAACAGCCCGTCGCCGCCGACGATGTACGCCACCAGCAGCACCGCCACCAGGGCCACGCCGGCGATGTGCCAGACGCCGGCGAACCAGGTGAGGAAGTCGCCGAGGATGGTGCCGCGCGACGCGCTGCGGTAGATCGCGGCCCGGATCGGCTTGCGGAAGCGGATGCAGGCGCGGATCAGCATCACCGCCGACACCAGAGCCGCAAGCGTCAGCACCGCCCGCCGGGCCGACCACGGCATCCCGATCATCGGCAGGGTCTCGGTGATCGCATAGGCCGCCGTCATCACGACGATGATGGTGATGAGGCAGCGGTTGATGTCCCGCGCGGCGCCGTCGCTGATGCGGAGCAGGCGCAGCGATGGCTCGCGCGGGCGGGTCAGCACCCGCACCAGCGTCCGGGCCGCCAGCGAGATGGTGAGCACGCTGAGCAGGTCGGACGTCATCATTCGTGCGACCATCCCCTTCTCGATCGCGGCGAGCGCGGCCGAGCCCGCCGCAGCGAAGGCGAGGACCGGCGCGACGTCGAGGAGGAAGGCGCCCAGCCGCCGGACGGTCCGCCCCAAAGCGGTGCGCGCCGGCGTGCCCAGCCGCGCCCGCACCCGGCGCAGCGGAATGGCGACCGCGAAGAAGGCGAGGATGGCCGCGCCGATGCTGATGCCGCCGGCGCGCAGGATGTCCTGCCAGCGCTTCCGGCCGGTCTCGGTACTGACGTCCGCCTCCAGCCACGCCGTCATGTCGCCGATGCTGTCCGGCGTGGACAGCACGGCGTCGATGGCCTCGCCGACCGCCTCGAACTGCTGCGCGAGCTGGCCCAGCATCCGGTCGCCCAGCGACAACCGCTCCTCCGCGGCCTCCGCCGTTTCCTGCACCTCCAGCAGCAGGCGCAGGCGGTCGAGGAACTCCTGCCGCTGCTGGTCGTCCTCCAGCGTCGCGATCAGCGCCTCGATTCGCGCCCGGTCCGCGGCGGCCGGATCGGGCTCGCCCCCGGCCGCGTCCTGCGCCTGCGCCGGGCCGGTGCAGAGCAGCGGCAGCAGCAGGAGCAGGCAGAGCAGGCGCGTAAAGGAAGGCACGGCGTTGTCCAGATGCGGGGGGCGGACCGTTTCGACAGGCCGGATAGTACGCGAAGGCGGGCGGGCGACGCACCCCCTTCGGGCCGCGGGCGGGCCTCAGGCCGGCCGGCGCGCGTTCATCGCCGCCGTCAGCGTGCCGTCGTCGAGATAGTCGAGCTCGCCGCCTACCGGCACGCCGTGGGCGAGCCGGGTGACCGTGACGCCGGCCCCGGCGAGGCGGTCGGCGACATAGTGGGCGGTGGTCTGGCCGTCCACCGTGGCGTTGAGCGCGAGGATCACCTCCTCGACCTCCGGCGCGCCCGCGCGCTCCACCAGGCTCGCGATCCGCAGGTCCTCCGGCCCGACCCCGTCCAGCGCCGACAGCACGCCGCCGAGCACGTGGTAGCGGCCGCGATAGGCGCCGGACCGCTCCATCGCCCACAGGTCCGCCACCTGCTCGACGACGCACAGCGTCTTCGGGTCGCGCCGGGGGTCGGCGCAGATGGCGCAGGGGTCGATGGAATCGAGGTTGCCGCACAGGCGGCACGGCCGCACGGTGTCGGCCGCCTCCGTCAGCGCCCGCGCCAGCGGCACCAGCACGGTGTCGCGCCGGTTCAGCATGTGCAGCGCCGCCCGCCGGGCCGAGCGGGGCCCGAGGCCGGGGAGCCTGGCCAGCAGCTGGATCAGGCGCTCGATCTCGGCGCCGGCCACGGTCAGAACGGCAGCTTCAGCCCGCCCGGGAGCTGCAGGCCGCCCGTGACCTCGGCCATCTTCTCCTGGGTGAAGATGTCGAGCTTGACGCGGGCGTCGTTGATGGCGGCGACGATCAGGTCCTCCAGCACCTCCGGGTCCTGAGGGTCGATCAGGCTGGGGTCGATCTTCACCGACTTCGCCGCCCCCTTGCCGGTGAGGGTGACGGAGACCATGCCGCCGCCCGACTGGCCCGTGATCTCGGCCGCGGCCAGCTTCGCCTGCATCTCCTCCATCCTGGCCTGCATCTGCTGGGCCTGCTTCATCAGGTTGCCGAGATTCTTCATGCGTCAGCCCTCTTGGGTGATGGCGCGGTCGAAGTCGTCCGCAGCCTCGTCGTCATCGATGGTCTCGTCCGCCGGGGCGGCGGGAATGGACAGCGGGTCGACCGTGCGGTCGCGCACCGCCTCGATCGTCGCGCCGGGAAAGGTGTCCAGTGCTGCGCGCACCAGAGGGTGCTGCGCTGCCCGGCGCAGGCGGGCGTCGGCCTCGGCGGCCTCGCGCTGGCGCAGCGTCGGCTCGCCTTCCTCGCTGGACATGCCGACCAGCCAGCGCCGGCCGGTCCACTGGGTCAGCAGCTGGCTCAGCCGCGGCGCCACGTCGGGCGGCGCCTCCGGGTCCATCCGCAGCTCGATGTGGCCAACCGAGAAGCGCACCAGATGCGCGTGCTCGCGCAGCAGCGCGTGCAGGATGCCCTCCCGCCGGTCCAGCACCAGGGCGACGACCTCCTCGAACGAGGCCGGCATCGGCACGGCCGGGCCCGCCGGGGGCAGGGGGGCGGGCGCAGCCGGCGGCAGGGCCGACGGCTCCGTCCGCACTGCGGTCAGCGTCGGCGCCGTGCCCGGCGCCGCTGCGGCGGCGGCCGATGCGGCAGCCGGTGCCGCACCGCCGTTCTCGCCCGCCAGCAGCGCGGCCAGCGCGCCCGGGTCGGGCAGGTCGCGGACGTAGGCCAGCCGGATCAGCACCATGTCCAGCGCCATCCGCGCGTTCGGCGCCGACTGCACCTCGGACAGGCCCTTGAGCAGGATCTGCCACGCCCGCGTCAGCTTCGGCACCGACAGCCGCGCGGCCAGCGCCCTGCCGCGGGCGCGCATCTCCTCGGTGACGGCCTCGCCGCGGGCGTCGTCGTCGGGCATGACCACCAGCCGGCTCAGCCAGTGGGTGACCTCCAGCAGGTCCTGGGCGACGGTCAGCGGATCGGCGCCGTCGCGGTGCATGTCGGCGAACAGCGCCAGCGCGGCGGCCGGGTTGCCGTCCATCAGGTGCTGGAACAGGTCCAGCACCTGGGCGCGGTCGGCGAGCCCGAGCATGGCGCGGACGGCGGCGACGTCCAGCGGCGCGCCGCCGGTGGTCGCCAGCGCCTGGTCGAGCAGCGAGAGCGAATCGCGCATCGACCCGTCGCCGGCGCGCGCGAGCAGCGCCAGCGCCTCCGGATCCGCCTGCCGGCCCTCGGCAGCCGTCACCTGCGCCAGGTGGCTTGCGATCACGCGCTCCTCGATCCGCTTCAGGTCGAAGCGCATGCAGCGGGAGACGACGGTGATCGGCACCTTGCGGATCTCCGTCGTCGCGAACACGAAGACCACGTGCTCCGGTGGCTCCTCGAGCGTCTTCAGCAGCGCGTTGAACGCGTTGCGGGAGAGCATGTGGACTTCGTCGATGATGTAGACCTTGGTCCGCGCCGTGACCGGCCGGTAGCGCACGCCGTCCAGGATGTCGCGGATGTCGTCCACGCTGGTGCGCGACGCCGCGTCCATCTCCATCACGTCGACGTGCCGGTCCTCGCTGATGGCGACGCAGTGCTCGCACACGCCGCAGGGGCTGGCCGTCGGGCCGCCGGTGCCGTCCGGGCCGACGCAGTTCAGCGCCCGGGCGATCACCCGCGCCGTGGTCGTCTTGCCGACACCACGGACGCCGGTCAGCATGTAGGCGTGATGGATGCGGCCGGCGGAGATGGCGTTGGTCAGCGTGCGGACCAGCGCATCCTGGCCGAGAAGCTCGGAGAACGACTTCGGCCGGTACTTGCGGGCGAGGACGCGATAGGCCTGCTCGCCCGAGCCGGCGGCCGGGTCGTCGATCAGGCCCGGGAGCGGGCTGCCGCTGTCGTTCACGCCGTCGTTCATCGGATGTGCATGCGAGTCCGCTTCCACCGGTAACCGGACTCATTACCGCCGGTTCCGACGCCGGTTTCAAGGCGGCCGTGGCGGAGGGCAGGAGACCGGCGCGACCCGGGATGGACTCGTTGCGGCTGCTTCCTTCCGGACCTGACCGGGTTGGCGAGGATCCCGTCCGCACCAGCCTCCCGCGCTTCCATATCGTCATTCGCTCCGAAAGGGCAAGGGCGAACGCCTCCGCCGTCGACCCGGGCCGCGGCAGCGAAGGAGCCGCGGCAAGGGCGCGTTCACCACTCCCCGCCACAATGCCGGCCGCCTCGTGGAGGAGGGGAGCGTTTCATGGACAGACGGAACTTCGTGAGGGGCATGATGGCCGCGGCTGTCTGCCCGGTCTGCGCCCGCATGGCGCTGGCGGCGGAAGGCGCGCCGTGGAGCTACGCCGGCGAGACGGGCCCGGAGCACTGGGGCGCGCTCGCGGACGAGAACGCGGCGTGTTCGGTCGGCGCGCGCCAGTCGCCGGTGGACATCGCCGAGGCGATCCGGGCCGAACTGCCGCCGCTCCGGCCCGACTGGAAGCCCGGCGGCACGATGGTGAACAACGGCCACACCATCCAGGTCGCCGTGCCCGCCGGCAGCACCCTTGCACGCGGTGACCGGCTCTACACGCTGGTGCAGTTCCACTTCCACGCCCCGAGCGAACACCTCGTCGCCGGTCGCCCGGCTGCGATGGAGGTCCATTTCGTCCATCGGGCGGTGGAGGGCAGCGGCCTCGGCGTGCTGGGCGTGCTGATGGAGCCGGGGGACGCCAACCCGGCCTTCGCCAGCCTCGCCGCGGCCTTCCCGGGCGAACCCGGCGGCATGGCGGCGACCGACGTCGACCCGGCTGGCCTGCTGCCGCCATCGCTCGCCTACTGGTCCTACGAAGGCTCGCTGACCACTCCGCCGTGCAGCGAGATCGTCGACTGGATGGTGGCGATGCAGCCGGTCGCGGTCGATGCCGCCGACATCGCGCGCTTCACCGCCCTCTACCCGATGAACGCCCGCCCCGTCCTCCCCGCCAACCGCCCGATCCTCGCCTCGGAGTGAGGCCCGCGCGACCGTAGCGGCCGGGTCTGAACTTGCCCTCTGGCGTCATGGCCGGGCTTGGCCGGGCCATCTCGCGGGGCGTGCGCACCCGGCGGGAGTGCCCGGCAGAAGGCCGGGCATGACAGTGAGCAGAGTGTCCGTTTACAGCGCCAGCTCCGCCTGGTCGCTGCCGGCGAGGGCCTCCGCGATCAGCTCCTCGGCGGAGGCCTCGTGCAGCAGGTCGTCCCGGGCGCTGCCGCCATAGACCGACTCGCGCCCCACCTCCAGCAGCACGGGCACGGCGAGCGGCGAGACGCGGGTGAGCCGGCGGTGGCGGATGCGTCCCTTCACCCGGCGCAGCATGGTGCCGAGACGGCTGACGTCGGTGTAGCCGCGGGCGGCGTCGGCGCGGGTGGCGCGCAGCAGGATGTGGTCCGGCTCGTGCCGGCGCAGCACGTCATAGATCAGGTCGGCGTTGAAGCTGACCTGCCGGCCGGTCTTCTCTGCGCCCGGCAGCTTGCGCTCGATCAGCCCGGCGATGACTGCGACGTGGCGGAAGGTCCGCTTCAGCAGCGACGATTCCGCCATCCAGGCTTCGAGGTCGTCGCCCAGCATGTCCTCGTCGAACAGGGCATCGACGTCGGTGACCGGCCGCAGGCTCCACACCGCGATGACATAGTCGGTGGCCACAAAGCCCAGCGGCCCCAGGCCGGCGCGCTCCATGCGGCGGGTCAGCAGGAAGCCCAGCGTCTGGTGGGCGTTGCGGCCCTCGAACGTGTAGGCGACGAGATATTCCCGGTCGCCGCGGGGGAAGGTCTCGACCAGCAGGCCCTGCGACGGCGGCATCTCCGAGCGCCACTGCTGGATGCGCAGCCATTCGGCGACCGGCGGCGGCAGGTCGCCCCAGCGCCGGGAGTCGGAGAGCAGCGCCCGAACCCGGTCGGCGAGGTTGGTGGTGAGCGGCACGCGGCCGCCGGCATAGGCCGGCACCTTCGGCGCCTCGCCCTCGACGGCGGGGGAGGCGATGACGCTGTTCTCGCGGATGCCCTGGAAGGTAAGCAGCCGGCCGGCGAACATGAAGGTGTCGCCGGGGACGAGCCCGTTGACGAAATCGTCCTCGATCTCGCCCAGCGCCTTGCCGGCCACGAGCGCCCGCCGCCCGGCGCCCTTCACCAGGCGCACGGTCATCACCGGTGCCTCGACAATGGTGCCGATGTTCATGCGCAGCCGCTGGGCGTAGCGCGGGTGCGCGATCCGCCACCGGCCGTCGGGCGTGCGGCGCAGGCGCTGCCAGCGCTCGTAGCTGTCCAGCGCATAGCCGCCATGGGCGCAGAAGGCGACCACGTCGTCGAAGTCCTTGCGCGCAAGGTCCGCATAGGGCGCCGCGCTCCGCACCTCGGCATAGAGCGCGTCGGCGTCGAACGGCGCCTGGCAGGCCATGCACAGCACGTGCTGGGCCAGCACGTCGAGCGAGCCCGGCCCCGGCGGGTCGCCGTCGAGCTCGTTGTCGCGGATCGCCTCCAGTGCGGCGCGGCATTCCAGCACCTCGAACCGGTTGGCCGGGACCATCAGCGCGCGGGAGGGCGTGTCGAGCCGGTGGCCGGCGCGGCCGATGCGCTGGATCATCCGGCTCGCCCCCTTCGGCGCGCCGATCTGGATGACCAGGTCCACCGCGGCCCAGTCGATGCCGAGGTCGAGGGAGGCGGTGGCGACCACGGCCCGCAGCGCGCCCGCCGCCATCGCCGCCTCCACCCGGCGCCGCTGCTCTGCCGCGAGGCTGCCGTGGTGGAGCGCAATCGGCAGGTTGTCCTCGTTCAGCCGCCACAGCTCCTGGAAGATGATCTCGGCCTGGGCGCGGGTGTTGACGAAGACGATGGTGACGCCGGCCCGCCGGATCTCCTCGTAGATCGCCGGCGCCTCACGGTAGCCCATGTGGCCGGCCCAGGGGAGCTCCCCCTGCGTCTCGTGGATGCGCACCTCCGCCCGCTTCGCGCCGCCGCCCTGCACGAGCCGCACCGGCCGGCCGCCGGAGCCGAGCCAGGCGGCCAGCGCCTCCGGCCAGGCGACGGTGGCGGAGAGGCCGACACGCCGGCACTGCGGCGCCAGCGACGCCAGCCGCGCAAGGCACAGCGCGAGCTGGTCGCCGCGCTTGGTGCTGGCGAGCGCGTGCAGCTCGTCGATCACCACGCAGCGCAGGCGCCCGAACAGGCGCGGCGCGTCGGCATAGGTCATCAGCAGTGCCAGCGACTCCGGCGTGGTCATCAGCAGGTCCGGCGGGCTCGCCCGCTGGCGCTGGCGCTTGTGCGCCGGGGTGTCGCCGGTGCGGGTCTCGGCCCGGATCGGCAGCCCCATCTCGGAGATCGGCGCCAGCAGGTTGCGGTGGATGTCCACCGCCAGCGCCTTCAGCGGCGAGATGTAGAGGGTGTGCAGGCCGCCGGCGCCCGGCGCCCGGCCGGCGAGCTCGACGAGGCTGGGCAGGAAGCCGGCCAGCGTCTTGCCGCCGCCGGTGGGCGCGATCAGCAGGGTCGATTCGCCGGCGACGGCCGCGGCCAGCATCGCGCGCTGGTGCGGATGCAGCCGCCAGCCGCGGCTGGCGAACCAGTCCGCGAACGCCGGCGGCAGCAGCGACGGGGGCAGCGCATCGTCGCTCATCGCACGCCTGCCCGGCTTGTGGCGCCCGCGCCGGGCCGGCAGGATCGGCGGCGGCCGCAACCTGCACGGGGGAGTGAGCGACGGATGTCGAGCGCCGAGCTGATAGGATTCATCGGGGTGACGTTGCTGCTGGTCGCCTTCTTCCTCAACCTTTTCGGCCGGCTGCGGGCGGAGAGCTACCCCTATGTCGGCCTCAACCTCGTGGGCGCGTCGCTGTCCTGCCTGTCGTCGGTGCTGATCGACTTCGTGCCCTTCGTGATCCTCGAGGGGACGTGGGCGGCGGTGGCGGCGATCGGTCTTGTCCGCCTGATCTGGTTCCCGCGCCGCGCCGGTCCAGGCGCCTGAGCCTAGACCCGCGGGCCGTCCCGGCGGGT
>CALKHQ010000064.1 GCA_937988735.1 uncultured Alphaproteobacteria bacterium | reverse complement strand
CGCATCAGCCGCAGGATCAGGATGCCGATCACGGTGCCGATGATGGTGCCCCGCCCGCCGCGCAGCGCCGTGCCGCCGATCACGACCATGGCGATCACCTCGAGCTCGTAGGTCGTGCCGCTGTTCGGATTGGCGGCGGAGGTACGGATCGAGCTGATGATGCCGGCGAAGCCGGACATGCAGGCGGACAGGATGAACAGCGCCATCTTGGTGCGGTTCACCTTCACGCCGCGGGCGCGGGCTGCGTTGGGATTGCCGCCGGACGCCTGGATCCAGTTGCCCGCCTTGGTCTGGGTCAGCACGTAGCCGAAGATGACGGCCGCACCGATGAACCAGAACAGCGACATGAAGATGCGCAGCTCGCCGATGTAGAAGTCGCCGACGAGCACCTCGGCCAGCCACAGCCCCGCGGCGTCCCAGGTGCGCTGCGGGAAGCCGTCGGTGACGTAGAGCGCAGTCCCGCGCACCACCAGCAGCATGCCGAGCGTGACGAGGAAGGACGGGATCCTGAGCCGGGTCACGAACCAGCCGTTGAGGAAGCCGATCACCGCGGCTGCGAGCAGGCTGGCGAGGAAGGCGATCTCGATGCCGGCGACGCCCTCGTTGTACAGCGTCCACATCAGCACCGGGCAGAAGCCGAACACCGAGCCGACCGAGAGATCGAACTCGCCCGCCGTCATCAGCAGGGTCATGGCCAGGGCGATCAGCCCGAGCTCGACCGTAAAGACCAGCAGGTTGCTGATGTTGAGGATGGAGAGATAGGACGGGTTGATCGAAGTGAACACGACGATCATGCCGACCAGCAGCACGAACGGGCCGAATTCTGGCTTCGCAACCAGCTTCTTGATCTGTTGGCTCATTGCCTGGCTGGAATCCCTGGCGGAATGTCGGCGGCGGGCGCACGCCGGCGGTCGGGGCTGGCAGCCCCCGGGCGGATGCGGGCCGGCCGCCGCGGCGACCGGCCCGTTGCAGCCCCTGCGGTCAGTTGCCGGAGAGGATGTCGTCGTAGATCTGGGCGGTGTCCTTGTCGTACAGCGCCCCGGTGATCACGTCGAAGCCGGCGGGAATGCCGCTCACCTCCATCGCCGCCAGCGACAGCGCGATGTAGCTGGTGGCGTGCGGGTCCTGCCACATCGCGGCCTGGACATAGCCCTCCAGCACCTCGCGGGTGGTGTCGAGCGAGTTGCCCCAGCCGACGACGGGGATCTGCCCCGGCGCGATGCCGACCTGGTCGAACACCCGCTTGATGCTGCCGGTGACGAGGTCGCCCAGGCCGATGATGGCGTCGATCTCGCTGCCGTTGGCGGTCAGGTAGTCGACCATGCGGTTGATCGCCTCGCCCTGGTCGAGCGTGGCGTCGGTCACCTCCCAGCGGATGCCGAGCGGCTCGAACACGCTGGCGATGCCTTCCTCCTCCTGCACGCCGTAGGTGGCGCCCGGCACCTCCACCGGCATCCAGACGAAGTCGCCTTCCTTCAGGCCGTGATTGTCCACCAGATACTGCGCCCACTGCCGGCCGACCGCCTGCAGGTTCATGCCGACATAGGCGTCGAAGTCGGCCGAGGGGTCGGGCGTGTTCATGTTGATGATCGGGATGCCCTGCGCCTTGGCCTCGGCGACCACCTCGACCAGGCTGCCCGGGTCGGGGCTGGAGCTGACGATGCCGTCGGCGCCGGCGGCGATGGCCGCGCGCACCGCCTCCTGGTGCGAGGCGACGTCGCCGTTGTGGAACGAGGTATTGACGATCTGGCCGGTGTCGGCAGCCCACATCTCGGCGCCCTGGAGGAAGTAGGTCCATACCGGGTCGGCCGGCGAGCCGTGCGAGATCCAGTAGAAGGTCCGCGGGCCGTCGTCCTGGGCGGCGGCCGGCGCCAGCGTCGTCGCGCCCAGCAGGATCGCCGCGGCGACGCCTGTCATATGCTTCCTCATTTCACTCCCTCTCTGCGTTCTCGTTGGTATCGAGCGGCCGGGCTGTTTCCCCTGCCGCCGGTCGCAGCGGACGCGCCGCTGCCCCTGGTGCCGGCGCGACCGTTCCCGCGCCGGGATTCCGGCTAGCTGCCTGCCTGAGCCTCCACGGTCTCGTCGTCATCGGGACTGTAGAACTCCCGCGCCCGCCCCGAAAGGGACAAGCCCACTTCCTTGATCCGGCTGTCGGGAACCTTCGACAGCGGCGTGTACCGCGGGTGGTGATGTTCCTTGTACGGGTTGTTCGACGCCTTGTTGTAGCAGCACAGCAGCACGTTGCGCGGCCGGTCGGACCGGTTCGGGTCCGAGGAGTGCAGCACGTTGCAGTGGAAGAACAGGGCGTCGCCGGGATCGGCCTCGATGTAGACCCGGTCCAGCACCTTCATGATCTGCTCCACCCGGTCCATGTCGGCGCCGGTCTGGCCGCCGACCCGGCCGTGCTCGATCCGGCCCAGGCGGTGGCTGCCCTTCAGCACCTGCAGGCAGCCGTTCTCGCGGTCGGCCCGGTCGATGGCGATGGCGACGCTGAGCATGTCGGGGAACAGGCAGCCGTTGTTGTACCAGTAGCCGTAATCCTGGTGCCAGTCCCAGGCCCCGCCGGCGCGCGGGCGCTTCTGGGTGAGCTTGGAGTGGTAGTGGTAGACCTCGCCGCCCAGCAGGAACTCGGCCCCGCCGACCAGGCGCTCCGAGCGCGCCACCATCCCGAACAGGTCGTCGCCGGGGTGATTCCACAGGGCAAGTTCGGTGGAGCCGCCCTGGCTGTCGGCGAGCCGCACCATGTTCGCGTTGATGCCCTCGTCCAGCGCGATCGCCTGCTGCAGCAGCGCGACCTCCTCGGCGTCGAAATAGCCGCGCTTCAGGACATAACCGTCGCGCCAGAAGGCGTCGTAATCAGCCTGGTCCAGTGCCATCGTCCCCATCCTTCCTTTCGCCGGCGGCGCTACGGCAGGTTCTCGCGCAGGAACACGTCGATCCGGACCGGCTGGGGCGACGGCTCTTCCTGCCCGCGCGCCGCCGCCGCAAGCAGACGGATCGCTTCCCGCGCCTCGACCGCGGTGTCCTGGTTGATCGCCGCGTCCATGGTGCCGTCGATCAGGAAGCGGCGGGTGTGCTCGGTGAGGTCGTGGCCGACGAAGACGACCGCCTGGTCGCGCCCGGCCTCGCGCAGCGCCTGGGCGACGCCGCGGTTGCCGCCGCCGATGTTGTAGATGCCGACCAGGTCGGGATGGCGGGCCAGCAGGTCGCGGGCCTGGGAATAGCTCTGGGACAGGTCGTCCTGCCCCTCCCGCAGATCGACGATCTCCAGCGCCGGAAACGCCTCCGCCAGGATGTGGCGGAAGCCCATCTCGCGCTCCTGGTGGCCGCGGTAGCTCAGGCTGCCGCACAGCATCGCCACCTTGCCAACCGGCTGGCGGATGAAGCGGCCGAGCAGGTAGCCGGCGGTCCGGCCCGCCGCGTAGTTGTCGGTGCCGACATAGGCCCGCCGGCGGGTGGTCGCCACGTCAGACACCATGGTCACCACCGGCGTCCCCGCCCGCTCCAGGTCGTTCACCGCCTCGCGCACTGCCGGATGATCGATGGCGATGAACCCGACCCCGTCGCTGCCGCGGCCGACCTCGAGCAGGGTGCGGGCGAGCCCGTTCGGGTCGAAGCCGGGAATGCGGTGCATGCGGGCGGTGACGGTGCCGTCGCGCCACTGCCGGGCGGTCTCGACGATGCTGCGGTCGAGCATGTCGATGAAGGTGTTGGTGCCCGCCGGCAGCACGAACTCGAAGGTCAGCGGCCGCGCCGGGGCCTGCGCCGCCAGCTCCGGCGCCTCCGCGCCCAGCCGCCGCATCACGCGCAGCACCTGGTTCGCGGTGCGCGAATGCACGCCCGGCCGCTTGTTCAGCACGCGATCGACGGTCGCTACGCTGACGCCCGCCTCCTGCGCGATATCCTTCAATCGGACCTTCATTTTCCTTCAGTCACCACGTCATATCCGTTGATGGTTGTCAAGGAGACCCTCGTGCGCGTCGCCGCGACCCCCTCGCGCCGGCCTCTGCAGCGTTGACGGCCCAACGCCGTTGACAGCCGGAAGTGGCAGTCGATAGCGTTTGCATGACGAGAACTGATGTGTCCGCTGCGGGGTCACCCGTGCCGCGACACGCAAGAAGAACACCACGGGGAGGAGACCGATGCCGGACGCGAAGGGATTCGTGCCCGATCCCGAAATCCGCTGCCGCGACTTCCGGATCGGGGCCATCGGCGCCGGCTTCATCATGGCAGACGTCCAGCTCGCTGCCTATGCGGAGGCCGGCTTCCCCGTCGTCGCCATCGCTTCGCGCACGCCGGCCAGGGCGGCGGAGGTGGCCCAGCGCTGGAACATCCCGACCGTCCACGACACGCCCCAGGCGCTGATCGAGGATCCGCAGGTCGAGATTCTCGACATCGCCTTCCCGCCGGACCAGCAGCCAGCGCTGATCCGCCACGCGCTGAAGCAGCCGCACATAAAGGCAATCCTCGCGCAGAAGCCGCTGGCGATGAACTTCCCGGAGGCGAAGCGGCTGGTCGCCGACTGTGCCGCCGCCGGCAAGGTGCTCTCGGTCAACCAGAACATGCGCTACGACCAGTCGATGCGGGTGCTGAAGCAGCTCCTCGACCGCCAGGCCCTGGGCACGCCCGTCATCGCCACCATCGAGATGCGCGCGATCCCGCACTGGCAGCCGTTCCTGGCCGAATACGACCGGCTGACGCTGCTGAACATGAGCATCCATCACCTCGACGTGCTGCGCTTCCTGTTCGGCGAGCCGGTCGAAATCTACACCGCCGCCCGGCCGGACCCCCGGACGCAGTTCCGGCACACCGACGGCATCTGCGCCTCGACCCTGCGGTTCGAGAGCGGGGTGATGGCGGTGAGCCTGGAGGACGTGTGGACCGGCCCGACGGCCGACGGCTTCGAGAGCGACATCTACATCAAGTGGCGGGTGGAGGGGACCGAGGGCGTGGCCCAGGGCACCATCGGCTGGCCCGACTACCCGGCCGGCAGCCCGAGCACGCTGCGCTGGTGCGCGCCTGCAACCGGCGGCCGGTGGGAGCAGCCGACCTGGGACACGCGCTGGTTCCCGCAGGCGTTCAAGGGCGTGATGGAGCAGCTCCAGTACGCGCTCGCCTCCGGCACCGAGCCGGCGCTGACCGGCGCCGACAACCTGCGGACCATGGCCCTGATCGACGCAGGCTACCGCTCCATGGCCGAGGGCCGGGCGGTCAGGCTCGCCGAATTCGACCTCTAGAACCCGCCAGACCAGGAGAAACGCCCATGCTGCAGGTCGGCATCTTCACCGGATACTTCCCCTACGGGCTGGAGGAGACCGCACGGCGGATCGCCAGCCACGGCTTCACCACCGTGCAGCTGGACATGTCGTTCAAGGACATGGATCTCGCCACCGACCAGATCACGAAGGAGAAGTGCCGCAGGATCCGGGACACCTTCCGCGACTACAACCTGCCGATCTGCTGCATCTCCGGCTACTCGAACATCGTGAGCCCCGACCCGGACAAGCGGAAGGCGATCCTCGAGCGGCTCAAGGTGCTGCTGCGTCATGCACGCGACCTCGGCACCCCGTACGTGATCAGCGAGACCGGCACCTACGATCCCGACAGCGACTGGGTTGCGCATCCCAAGAACAAGACCGAGGAAGGCTACGAGGACTGCTGCAAGGTCATCGCCGAGCTGGCCCGGGAGGCGCACGACCACGGCGCGAAGTTCCTGCTCGAGACCTACGTCAACAACGTGATCGGATCGGTGGAGGAGACGCTGCGCCTGTTCGCCGACGTGGACCACCCCGGCCTCGGGCTGCTGATGGACCCGACCAACTATTTCGAGGCCCACAACATCGACAACATGGACGCCGAGCTGAACCGGATCTTCGACGCGCTCAGCGACAAGATCTGCATCGCCCACGCCAAGGACGTGAAGAAGACGGAGGGCGACACCTCGGAGAAGCACGCCGACATCGATGCCTCCGAGGCCCACTCCTTCCGCGGCGTCGGCGCGATCGAACTGCCGGCCCCGGGCCTCGGCTCGCTGAACTACGACCTCTACCTCAAGCGGCTCAGCGAGAAGCACCCGAACATCCCGATCATCATCGAGCACCTCGACGAGGCCGACGTGCCGCGGGCGAAGAAGTTCCTCGACGAGAAGTGCAAGGCGGTCGGGGTGTAACCGCCTTCCTCGGGAGGAGAGGCCGTCGTGCCGCCCCGGCACGCAGGGCCATCCCGCCACTCTGCGCCTCCTCTCCCCGTCGTGGTCCGGCTTGACCGGACCACCCACGGCAGACGCCGTGCGCCCGGAACCGGACAGGGGCACGGCGTGCTGCAGCACCCGCCGGGCGTGATCCGGAACGCCCGCGTCAGACGATGACGGTTCCTGGCGCCTCCGGGCCACGACCCGCCCGCGACCACTCTGCCCTCGTGCCGGCGGGGTTTCTGCGCTAAACCCCCGTGCGACGCGGCGCCGCCGCGGGATGTCGGGCCGAGGGAGGCCGGAGATGGTCGATGCACGCAGACTGAACCAGGCCGAAGCGGAGCGGGTGGAGACACCCGATCTGCACCGGCGCAACCCGGGCATGCCGCTGACGCCCGAGCTGTTCGCCGGCGTGCGCGTCAACCGCTCGGCGGCGGAGCGGCGGGCAGCGACGCTGGTCACGCGGCGGACGGTGAAGAAGGAATGGCAGGCGGCCTGGCTGGTCCGTGCCATCCAGTGCATCGACCTCACCACGCTGGCCGGCGACGACACCACCGGCAAGGTGCGCCGGCTGTGCGCCAAGGCGCGCCGGCCGCTGCGCCCGGATGTGGTCGAGGGCCTCGGCCTCGCGGATGCGCCGCCCACCGTGGGCGCCGTCTGCGTCTATCCGACCATGGTGCCGCATGCGGTCGCCGCGCTGGAGGGATCCGGCATCCCCGTCGCCTCGGTCGCGACCGGCTTCCCGGCCGGGCTGACCCCGATGCCGCAGCGGCTGGCCGAGATCGAATACGCCGTCGCCGCGGGCGCCGCCGAGATCGACATCGTGATCACCCGCGAGCATGTGCTGACCGGCAACTGGCAGGCGCTGCACGACGAGGTGCGCCGGATGCGCGAGGCCTGCGACAACGCGCACCTGAAGGCGATCCTCGCCACCGGCGACCTCGCCACGCTTACCAACGTCTACCGGGCGAGCATGGTGGCGATGATGGCCGGCGCCGACTTCATCAAGACCTCGACCGGCAAGGAGGCAGTGAACGCCACCCTGCCCGTCAGCCTGACCATGGTCCGCGCCGTCCGCGACTACCAGGCGGCGACCGGCGTACGCGTCGGCTTCAAGCCGGCGGGCGGGCTGCGCACCGCCAAGGACGCGATGGCGTGGCTCAGCCTGATGAAGGAGGAGCTCGGCGGGCCGTGGCTGACGCCCGCGCTGTTCCGCATCGGCGCCAGCAGCCTGCTCACCGACATCGAGCGCCAGCTCGACCACTACCTCACCGGCCGCTACGCCGCCGCCCACCACCAGCCGATCGGCTAGGGCGCCGGGGGAGACTGCAGCGATGACCGAGATCAGGGACATCCTCGAGACCATGGAATACGGGCCGGCGCCGGAAAGCGCCGACATCGCGCGCGCCTGGATCGCCCGCCACAAGGGGCGCTTCGGTCATTTCATCGACGGGGCGTTCGTCCATCCAAAGAGGGCGAAGACCTTCGCGATCACCAACCCCGCCACCGGCGAGACGCTGGGGGAGGCGCTGCAGGGAACGGCGAAGGAGGTAGACGCCGCCCAGGCCGCCGCGGCGCGGGCGTTCGGGGGCTGGTCGGCGCTACCCGGCCACGAGCGGGCGCGGCACCTCTACGCCATCGCGCGCCACGTGCAGAAGCATTCCCGCCTGCTGGCGGTGCTGGAGAGCCTGGACAACGGCAAGCCGATCCGCGAGACCCGCGACATCGATATCCCCCTCGTCGCCCGGCACTTCTACCACCACGCCGGCTGGGCGGCGCTGGTTGAGAGCGAGTTTGCCGGTTACGGCCCGGCGGGCGTGTGCGGGCAGGTGATCCCGTGGAACTTCCCGCTGCTGATGCTGGCGTGGAAGATCGCGCCGGCGCTTGCGGCGGGCTGCACCGTGGTGCTGAAACCGGCCGAATACACGCCGCTGACCGCACTGGTGTTCGCCGAGATCTGCCAGGAGGTCGGGCTGCCGAAGGGCGTGGTCAACATCGTCCTCGGCGACGGCGAGACCGGCGCCGCCATCGTCAGCCACCCCGGCTTCGACAAGCTCGCCTTCACCGGCTCGACCGAGGTCGGCCGCATCATCCGCCGCCAGTCCGCCGGCACGGGCAGGAAGCTGTCGCTGGAGCTGGGCGGGAAATCGCCGTTCATCGTGTTCGAGGACGCCGACCTCGACGCCGCGGTCGAGGGCGTGGTCGATGCGATCTGGTTCAACCAGGGCGAGGTCTGCTGCGCCGGATCCCGGCTGCTGGTGCAGGAAGGCGTCGCCGAGGCGATGTACGCGAAGCTGCGCGCACGGATGGAAACGCTTCGCGTCGGCGACCCGCTGGACAAGGCGATCGACATGGGCGCCGTGGTGGCGCCGGTGCAGCTCGAGCGCATCCAGCGGCTGATCAAGCAGGGCATCGCCGAGGGCGCCACCTGCTGGCAGCCCTCCGGCGCGGTTCCGGGGAGCGGCTGCTTCGTCGCGCCGACGCTGTTCACCGGCGTCGATCCGGCGTCGACCCTGGCGCAGGAGGAGATCTTCGGCCCGGTGCTGGCCGCCACCACCTTCCGCACGCCCGACGAGGCCGTCCAGCTTGCCAACAACACCCGCTACGGGCTCGCCGCCTCGATCTGGTCGCAGACGCTGGACGTCGCCTTCGACGCCGCCCGCCAGGTGAAGGCCGGCGTGGTGTGGATCAATTCCACCAACCTGTTCGACGCCATGGCCGGCTTCGGCGGCTACCGCGAGAGCGGTTTCGGGCGCGAGGGCGGTCGCGAGGGCATGTACGAGTATCTGAAGCCGCTGTGGGAGGCGAAGGCGCCGCCGGCGACCGTGGCGCCCCCGCTGCCCGAGGCGCTGCCCGAGCCGGGCGAGGGCGGCTCCGGCTTCGACCGCACCGCCAAGCTCTACATCGGCGGCAGACAGGCGCGGCCGGACTCCGGTTACAGCTACCCGGTGCCGGATGCGAAGGGCGTGCTCATCTCCGAAGCCGGCCTCGGCAATCGCAAGGACATCCGCAACGCGGTCGAGGCGGCGCACAAGGCTGCCGCCTGGTCGGAGATGACCGGCCACCAGCGCGCCCAGGTGCTGTACTACCTGGCCGAGAACCTGGAGGCGCGGTCGGCCGAGTTCGCCGCCCGGCTCGCCCGCATGTCTGGCAGCTCGGTCCGCAAGGCGGCGGAGGAGGTGGCGGCCGCGGTCGCCCGCATCGCCTACTACGCCGCCTGGGCCGACAAGTGGGACGGCGCCGCGCGGGCGCCGATGCCGCGCATGCTGTCGCTGGCGCTCAACGAGCCGTGGGGCGTGATGGGCATCTCCTGCCCCGACGAGGCGCCGCTGCTCGCCTTCGTCTCGCTTGCGCTGCCGGCGATCGCAATGGGCAACCGCATCGTCATCACGCCGCCGCCGCGCCAGCCGCTGGCGGCGACCGACCTCTACCAGGTGCTGGACAC
Organism: uncultured Alphaproteobacteria bacterium; assembly: GCA_937988735.1. Lineage (GTDB taxonomy): Bacteria > Pseudomonadota > Alphaproteobacteria > CALKHQ01 > CALKHQ01 > CALKHQ01. The sequence goes on along the minus strand of CALKHQ010000064.1, from coordinate 9,274 downwards.
CTCGGACGTGCCCGGTGGCGTGGTCAACATCGTGACCGGCGACCGCGACACGCTGGCGAAGGTGCTGGCCCGGCACGACGACGTCGCCTGCTGCTGGTACGTCGGCTCGGCGGAAGGGTCGGCGATGGTCGAGCGCGAGTCGGCCGGCAACCTGAAAGCGACCTGGGTCAACTACGGCCGCGCCCGCGACTGGTTCGATCCGCAGCAGGGCCAGGGCCACGAGTACCTGCGCCGCGCCTGCCAGGTGAAGACGATCTGGACGCCCTACGGGGCCTGAGACAGGCGGACCGCGCCGATGACCGGACCTTCCTCGGGCAGCGCCCCGCCCGACCCCTATCTGGCCGCCGTGGTGCAGGCCGCGCCGGTGACCTTCGACACCCGACGCACGCTGGAGAAGGTGGCCGACCTGACCGCCGACGCCCGGGCGCGCGGCGCGCGGCTGGTGCTGTTTCCGGAGGCGTTCGTCTCCGCCTATCCGCGCGGGCTCGACTTCGGCGCCGTGATCGGCTCGCGCACCGACCGCGGCCGCGAGCAGTTCCGGATGTACTGGGAGAGCGCCATCGACGTGCCCGGGCCGGGCTCCGACCGCCTGGGCGAGATCGCGCAGCTCAACGGCTGCCACCTCGTCATCGGGGTCATCGAGCGCGGCGGCGGCACGCTCTACTGCACCGCGCTGTTCTACGCGCCCGACGGTCGGCTGCTCGGCAAGCACCGCAAGCTGATGCCGACGGCGGCGGAGCGCGTCGTCTGGGGCTTCGGCGACGGCTCGACCATGCCGGTGATCCAGACGGAGATCGGCCGCATGGGCGCGGTGATCTGCTGGGAAAACTACATGCCCCTGCTGCGCACCGCGATGTACGCGAAGGGCATCGAGATCTACTGCGCGCCGACCGCCGACGGCCGCGACACCTTCCCGCCCACCATGCAGCACATCGCGATGGAGGGGCGGTGCTTCGTGCTGTCGTGCAACCAGTTCGCCCGGCGCCGCGACTATCCCGAGGACTATCCGACCGGCTTCGGCGACGACCCGGACACCGTGATGTCGCGCGGCGGGAGCTGCATCGTCGGCCCGCTCGGCGCCTTCCTCGCCGGCCCCGACTTCTCCGGCGAGACCATCCTCACCGCCGAGATCGACCTGCGCGAGATCGCCCGCGCGCGGCTCGACTTCGACGCGGTCGGCCACTACGCGCGGCCGGACGTCTTCCGCCTCACCGTCGACGAGACGCCCCGCCCGCCGGTGACGTTCCGCTCCGCCGCGGGCGACCCCGAGCCGGGCCGGGACTGACCGGGCCTGCCGACCGTTCCGAAGTTCCGCAGCAGCATCCGGGACGTGCGCGGTTGCCCGCGGCCGTGCCGCATGGTCAGATCGCAGGCAGACGAGACGGAGGACCGTGCAATGGATCGGCCGCCCTTTCGCGCCGACATGGTCGGCAGCCTGCTTCGCCCGCAGGAACTGAAGGAGGCGCGCACCGCCCGCGCCGAAGGCCGGATAGACGACGCCGCCCTGCGGGCGGTCGAGGACCGGCTGATCCGCGACGCGGTGGCGCGCCAAAGGGAGCTCGGCCTCACCGCCGTCACCGACGGCGAGTACCGCCGCGCCTGGTGGCACTTCGACTTCCTCGCCGGGCTGGAGGGCGTGGAGCTGGTACACGGCGAGCGGGCGATCCAGTTCCACGGCGTCACCACGAAATCCGACAGCATCCGGGTCACCGGCAGGGTCGGCTTCGGCGACCACCCGATGCTCGCCGACTTCCGCTACCTCGCCGCGGTCTGCCCGCCGGGCGCCGTGCCGAAGATGACGATCCCGAGCCCGAGCGTGCTCCATTTCCGCGGCGGCCGGGCCGCGATCAGCCGGGAGGTCTACCCCGACCTCGACGCCTTCTACGCCGACACGGCGGAGGCCTATCGCAAGGCGATCCTGGCGTTCCACGACGCCGGCTGCCGGTACCTGCAGCTCGACGACACCGTCTGGGCCTATCTGTGCTCGGAGAAGGAGCGCGAGGCCGCCCGCGCCCGCGGCGACGACCCCGAGCCACTGCCCGCGATCTACCGCGACATGATCCGCCACGCGCTCCGCGACAAGCCGGCAGACATGACCGTCACCACCCACGTCTGCCGCGGCAACTTCCGCTCGAGCTGGATCGCCGAGGGCGGCTACGAGCCGGTGGCGGAGATCCTGCTGGGCGAGACCGGCTACGACGGCTATTTCCTCGAGTACGACACCGAGCGCGCCGGCGGCTTCGAGCCGCTGCGTTTCCTGCCGAAGGGGCGCCAGCGGGTCGTGCTCGGCCTCGTCACCTCGAAGTTCGGCGAGCTGGAGGACCCCGGCGCGCTGCGGGCCCGCGTCGAGGAGGCAGCGCAGTTCGTCCCCATCGACCAGCTCTGCCTCAGCCCGCAGTGCGGCTTCGCCTCCACAGAGGAAGGCAACCTGCTGACCGAGGAGGCGCAGTGGGCGAAGCTGCGCCTCGTCGTCGATACCGCGCGCACGATCTGGCCCGACGCGTGAGCGGCGGCTTCACCCCGGCGGCATGACGCTGCCGGGCGAGGGATCCGGGCCCGCTCAGTCCTCCTCGTGGTCGTGGGCGGCGTCCGTGGAGGGATCGAGCAGGCGGTGGAGGTGGACGACAAAGTAGCGCACGTTCGCCTGGTCCATGGTCGCCGCCGCCTTGCCGCGCCACGCCTTGTAGGCCTCGGCATAGTTCGGATAGAGGCCGACGATGTCGACCTCGTCCAGGTTCCTGAACTCGACGGACTGCGTGCTCACCAGCTCGCCGCCGAGCACGAGGTGGAGCAGCTGCTTGCCGGCCATGGCCCCCTCTCTGGACGCGGGCAATCCCGCGTCTACGATAGGTACACGGCACGCCCGGTGTCGATGCTCTCCTGCGCCGCCAGCACGATGCGGAGGCTGTCCACCGCCGCCTGCATCGAGTCGGACAGGTCCAGGTCCTCGTTGATCGCCCTGAGGAAGAAGGCCTGCTCGCGATTGCACAGCTCCTGGTGGTCCGGCTCGTCCGCCATGTTGATGATCGTGTCCGGCTTCACGAAGTGGTTGTCGGCGTTGATCTCCGCATGGTGGATGCGCAGCGCGTTGGTCTTGGTGTGCTGGTCGATGTCGGCCGAATCCGAGATCCTGTCCGTCTTCGCCTCGCCCTGGCCGTCCTGGGCAACGACGATCGAGACCGCGCCCTTCGGGCCGACCACGTCCTTCACGAAATAGGCCACCTCGCTCATCATCGGGCCCCAGCCGGCCTCGTACCAGCCGACCGAGCCGTCGTCGAAGGTGACGTGCAGGTGGCCGTAGTTCTGCACCTTGGTCTCGCTGGAGAGCCTGGCGCCGATGCCGTGGACGCGCACCGGCTTCGCACCCGTGAGCTGGCACATCACGTCCACATAGTGGACGCCGCAGTCCACGATCGGAGTCAGCGACTCCATCAGGTTCTTGTGCCAGTTCCAGGCCGGGCCGCTGGACTGCTGGTTCAGGTTCATCCGCATCACCAGCGGCTTGCCGAGCGTCCGCCCGATCTCGACCAGCTTCGCCCAGCTCGGGTGCACGCGCAGGATGTAGCCGAGGACGAGCTTGCGGTTCTTTTCCTTCGCCTTGGCCACGACCGCACGCGCATCGGCCTCGTTGGTCGCGATCGGCTTCTCCATGAACACATGGCAGCCGGCGTCCATCGCCCGCAGCGCGTAGTCGGCGTGTGTGTTCGGATAGGTGTTGATCGAGACCGCGTGCGGCCTGGTTTCGGCGATGGCCTCGTCGAAATCCTCGAACCGCGGGATGCTGGCGAACTCGGGCGGCAGGTCGGTTCGGCTGCGGATCGTCCGGCTCATCAGGCCGACCAGCTCGAATCCCGGGTTGCTCAGATAGGCCCTGGCGTGGGAGAGCCCCATGTTGCCCACGCCGACGACCAGGATGCGCACGCGCTCCGCCACTCTATCCTCCCTCGACTTCTTCTACCGATGCGTCGTGCCCGGCCGGCCCCGGGCACGACGCGTCAGGGACAGGCGCAGGCCTGCCCGCGGGCCTCAGCCCTGGACGTTCACCGCATTGGCGTAGAACTGGGCCCGGATCACCTCCAGATCGACCTCCGCCATGTCGTCCGACAGCTCGAAGGACGCCGCGTCGGCGGCGACCCGGTCGCGGTCGAACTCGTTGGCCGGGCCGATGAAGTCGTTGTTGATCACGCTCGCCACGTCGATCTGCTTGCTGGTCTGGCCCAGCGCCGCGGTGGCCTCGAAGAAGGCGGTCCAGCGGGCCGGGTCGTGCCAGCCCCATCCCTCGCGCTCCTCCCACTTGCCGCGGAAGACGTTGGCGAGCTGCATCATCGATTCGGTCCCGAACCGCGGGCCCAGGCTCGACTTCACGATCGGGAACTGCTCGAACACGATCTGTGTCGCCGCCGCAGGGTTGAGGTGGCCGAACTCCATTCCCATCGCCCAGGCGCGCAGATAGTCCTCGATCAGCTTGTGCCGCTCCGGATCTTCGACATCGGAGCGCCGGACGACGAAGGAGTTCGCCGGGAAGGGCGACGACTCGAGGCCCAGCCAGTAGTCGAACTGCAGCCCCTTGCCCTGCCAGTCGGCGCGCAGGCCCTCCCACGAGAGGGCGGCGTCGCCCTCGCCGCGGGCGAGCAGCGTGCCCCACGCCGGCCAGCCGGCCTCGACATAGTTCACCTTGGTCACGTCAACGCCGACCGCATGCAGGATCGGGTCGCAGATCGCCTGCCAGGCGGCGCTGCCGAGCAGCACCGTCTTGCCTTCCAGCCCCTTCAGGTCGGTCATGCCCTCGCCCGGGCGGAAGGCGAAGTCGAAGACGTCCACCGCCCCCATGTTCCACACCGACACGAGGTCGAGGTCGTTCTCGAGCGCGAAGGAGAACACGCCCGGCGACGGGAAGCCCATGTCCGCCTGGCCTTGGTCGACGAACTTCACCGTGGCGGTGCCGTCCGACGGCCCGGCCTGCATCTCCGTCTGCAGGTCGCCGAAATAGCCGAAGCGCTGCGCCACCCAGTAGGGGTAGTCGTCGAGCACCTCCAGCGTGCCGCGCGGCGAGATCCAGATGAACGGCCGGTCCTGCGCCCGGGCGGAGCCCAGCCCGCCGCCGATGGTGGTCGCCGTGACCACTCCGCCTGCCGTCACCTGGAGGAACCGGCGCCGGTTCATGCCGAATGTCATTGCTTGCCTCCCCAGTTGATTGCCCCTTGCCACGGGCGCGCGGGCGTTGCCGTCACGACTGCCAGCTCGCCCATTTCTTGCCGATCAGGAAGAACCCGACGTAGATCAGGATGCCCAGGATCGCCAGCACCAGCACCACGGCGAAGAACTGCGGCATCTGGATGTTGGCGGCGAACACCTGCAGCCGGTTGCCGAGGCCGAAGCCGCCGCCGACCATCTCCGCGCCGACCGCCGTCAGCAGCCCGAAGATGGCCCCGATCATCAGCCCGACGATGATCATCGGCATCGCCATCGGGATCCGGATCTTGAGGAAGATCTGCAGCGTCGAGGCGCCGAAGGAACGGGCCAGCGCGATCTTGGCGAGGTCGGTGCGGCGGAAGCCGGTGGCGGCGTTGATCATCACCATCGGCCCGGACGCGAGCGCCACCACCGTGATCCGGGGCCCGTAGCCGAAGCCCATGTTGTACATGAGCAAGGGCACCAGCGCGAGCATCGGCGTGGTGATCAGCAGCAGGATGTAAGGCGCGATGATCTTCTCCGCGAACGGGAACTGGGTGATCACCGCGGCGAGGATGATGCCGATCGAGGCGCCGATCGCGTAGCCGGAGAACAGCTCGAACAGGGTGTCGAGCAGATGCGGCCAGATCAGGCCGAAGTCGGAGACGAGCGCGGTGACGATCTCGCTCGGCCGCGGCAGCACGTACTGCTCCACGTCGAACACGTCGATCAGCACCTCCGCGCCGCCGATGATCACCACGGCAACGAGGATGATGGCGACGATCTCCATCGCCGTGCGCCGGCCCGGGCCGCTGGTCAGTGCCGACCAGTTGGTGACTCCGACGCTCTGGTCGACGGCGGCGCCCGGCTGCTTCTGGAAATCGGGGATCTCGTCCTTCAGATGCGCGTCAGCCATGGGCGCGCACCGTCTGCTGGCCGCCGGCCGCCGGCGTCTGCGCCGCCGGCGTGCCGTGATGGATCTCTGCCTTGATCTCGTTCACCATCTCGAAGAAATCGCGCTCCGCCATGACGTCGAGGGTGCGCGGCCTCGCGTAGGGCACCTCGAAGGTCCGCGCCAGCCGGCCCGGGCGGGCCGACATCACGAAGATTCGGTCCGACAGGAAGACCGCCTCGGCGATGTTGTGGGTGATGAAGACGATGGTCTTGCGGGTCTCGAGCCAGATCTGCTCGACCATCATGTTCATCTCGTCGCGCGTGAACGCGTCCAGCGCGCCGAACGGCTCGTCCATCAGCAGCACCGACGGGTTGAACGACAGCGCGCGCACGATCGAGGCCCGCTGCTGCATGCCGCCCGACAGCTCGCGCGGATACTTGTGCTCGAAGCCGCCGAGCCCGACGCGCTCCAGCAGGTGGGTTATCCAGTTCGCATCCGGCTGCTTGCCCTTGATCTCGAACGGCAGGTGGATGTTGCGGATCAGGCTGCGCCAGGGCAGCAGGTTCGCCTCCTGGAACACCATGCCGATCTGCGGGTGCGGCCCGTTCACCACCTCGCCGTCCAGCAGGACCTGGCCGGAGGTGAGGCTGTGCAGCCCGGCCATCGACCACAGCAGCGTGGTCTTGCCGCAACCGCTCGGCCCGACGACGCAGACGAACTCGCCGTCGCGGACGTCGATCGAGAAGTTGTCGAGCGCATGCAGCGGCCCCGACTTCGTGTCGTAAAACTTGGTTGCGCCCTCGACGGCCAGCTTCGGCCGGCCTGCTTCGTTGCCTCCCATCAGCGCCCGCGCCCTCCCCAATGCAACGCGAAACGATTCAAGTACAGCCGATCGATTACCGGCGATCAATGGCATTCTTCCCTGCTCGCGCGGAAAGGGAAAGCCGGGTGGAAAAGCGCCTATCCCGCTCCGGAGGCAGCCAGCGGTCGTCCGACCGTTTTCCCCTGATGAGGACATGCGCGCCGGGGGGCGGCCGCCATGATCCAGGTCGCGGGGCAGGCGCAGCCGGGAAACGGACCGGATTCCGGCGGGTGACGCGCTGCGGCTGCGCGGCGCAGAACCCTGTCGGCGCGACGTCTGGCAGAAACACGAGGGAATGGCCGGAGTTGCGCCTCCGGCGGCAGGCGCGATCAGGGATGCGCGGACTCGACCGCGCCATCCGGCGAAAGCGGAGGCTGAAGGCGCCGCGCGCCCGGGCGAAAATGCGATCCGGAGCGGGGAGGCCGCGCCTCAGTTCACGTTGCAGGCGCGGCTGATTTCCTGGAAGGCAGCGCTGAAGCCGCGCAGCGAGAAGGTGTCCCGGGTCGCACCGCCGCCGGAGGCACTCGCGGTCACCACCAGCTCGATGCCGCGGATCATGGCGTTCACCATCTCGCGGTCCTTGCCGTCATAGGGCCAGGCGAGCTCGGTGCCCCAGGTCTTCAGCTCGAACTGCGTGCCGCCGATGGTGGCGCTGATGGGCGCGTTGTCGTTGACGTCGAAGCCGAAGGCGATGCTGACGACGCCGGACTCGTTCCGCCACGGCCGGTGGGTGACATAGACCCGCGACGGCTCCGAGCCGGGGCCGCTGTGGCTCTTGGCCGCGGTGACCATGTAGCAGGTCTGGCCGCCACCGCCCTGACCGTCCTGCTCCTGGTACTGGTAGGCCGTCCAGTCGGTGAACGTCTCGATGTACTCCTGGCCAGCGGCAGGAAGGGCGGACGTGCCGGCAACGGCGAACAACAGGGCTGCAACGGTCATGCGCGGCATGGCGAATTCGGACTCCATCGATCTGTGGCGGGCGCAGGCGCGGGCGACCATATCCCGGGCGGCGCGGAGTCGGCAATTCGGGCGCGCGGCCCCGTTCGCAGCACCTGCAACCGCCGCTCTCCGTCCCCCCGCGCACCGAGCTTGCCCGACATTCGGGCAAGAGTGAGGCAGGCAGGACGTCATCCCCCTTCGGTCTTGCGCCGTCGCTTGCGGGCCCACACCGGCTCGCCGAACTCGGGCAGCGGCAGCGGCTCGACCGGCCCGCCCGGCAGCAGCGGCCGGGGCGCGAACCGGCCCATCGACAGCAGCCGGTCGTACATCACGATCGCCCCGGCAAGGCCGACATTCACGCAGAACCGCGTCGGAATCTTGACCACATGGTCGCACAGCGCCGTCAGCTCCGGCGACAGCGAACCGCGCTCCGGCCCGAGCACGTACGCGGCGGCGCGCGGGTGCCGGAAGCTGGGCAGGTCCACCGCGTCCGGCGTCAGCTCCACGCCGACCAGCACGCAGTCCCTGGGCAGCCGGAGCGAGCGGACGTCGGGGAAGTCGAAGACCGGCAGCGACTGTGCGCCCTTGGACGTGTCGGACAACGCAGCCTCCCGCCGGTTGTAGGGGGCCGCAATGGTGAAGAAGAAGCTGCCGCCGAAGGCGTGGGTGGTGCGCACCAGCGCCCCCACGTTCATTGCCTTGCTGATTCCCTCGGCGCCGATTGCAAAATAGCCGCGCATGTCGCTGACACTTGCACCGTGCGGCGCGGCATAGCAAGGTCCGCGCCCCGAAGCACAACTGGATGCCATGTCGCACGCTCACGGGCCGGCTGCGTCCGGCGTCATCCCCCTGGTCGAGGTCACCCGCGGCCGCATCGTCGAGAGCCGCCATTTCGGCACGGCCGCCGTCGTGGACGCGTCCGGCCATGTCGTGGCCGCCTGGGGGGACGTGGAGCAGCCGGTCTATCCGCGCTCGTCGATCAAGATGGTGCAGGCGCTGCCGCTGCTGGAGACGGGCGCGGCGGAAGCCTTCGGACTGACCGATGCGGAGGTTGCCATCGCCTGCGCCTCCCATTCCGGCAGCGCGGCGCACGTGGCCACGGTCACGCGGATGCTCGCGCGAGCCGGCCTCGACGCGGACGCGCTCGCCTGCGGCCCGCGCCGGCCCGCCGACCCCGAGATGCAGGCCGCACTCGCCCGCGCGGGGGAGAAGCCGCGGCGGATCCACAACGGCTGCTCCGGCAAGCACGCCGGCATGATCCTCACCGCCCGTCACCTGGGTCAGCCGGTCGCCGGCTACCACCGGCCGGAGCACGCTGTCCAGCAGCGGGTCGTCGGCACGGTGGAGCAGATGACCGGCCTCGACCTGTTTGCCGCGCCGCGCTCGACCGACGGCTGCAGCCTGCC
>CALKHQ010000063.1 GCA_937988735.1 uncultured Alphaproteobacteria bacterium | reverse complement strand
GCCGACATCATCTTCCAGACGCTGGTGATCAACCCCTTCCAGAATGCCCTCGCGAGCATCGACATCGGGGAGCTGATCGGCAGCGCCTTCGGCTCGGCCGCCACGGCGCACAGCGGCGGCATCGTCGGCAGCCACGGGCTGGTCGGCGGCGGTGATCGCCGGGTGGTGCCGATGAGCGCCTTCCGCAACGCCCCGCGGTTCCACCGCGGCGGCCAGGCGGGGCTGGCGCCAGGCGAGGTGCCGATCATCGCCAAGCAGGGGGAGATCATCGGCTGGCCCGCCCAGCTGGCCCGTGCCTTCGGCGGGGCGGCGCCGGTGACGGTCAACGTGATCGACCAGCGCCGCGTCGCCGGCGGCGAGACCGGCGGCCCGGGGATCGACGTGAGCCAGAGTATCGGTCCGGACGGCGAGCGCCAGATCGACATCCTGGTCCTCGACGCGGTCGGCCGGCTCGCCGAGAGCGGCCAGCTGCATCCGATCATGGGCCAGGTCTACGGGGCGCGGCCGCGGGGGGTGGGCTGATGGCCGAAGCCACCTGGCCAGCGGGTCTGCCGCAGGACGTGCTGCGCGGCTTCCGCCGCGGGGTCACGGCGAACGCCGTCATCAGCTCGCCGGTGGAGCTGGGGCCGCCAAAGACGCGGCCGCGCTACAGCGTCCGCGGCCCGCAGCCGATCACCGTCGCGGTGATGCTGGACAGCCGGGAGCAGGTCGCGACCTGGGAGACCTTCTTTTTCGAGACGCTCGCGCACGGCGCGCTGCCGTTCGACTGGGTCGATCCGCTGGACGGGACCGCGACCACCTGCTTGATCGACCCCGGCCGCCGCGACCAGATCGCCGTCGTCCAGGTCGGCGCCAACACCTTTCGCGTCGACCTGCCGCTGCTGGTGGAGGGCTGACATGCCGACCCACGTGATCCCCGCCTCGCCGGCCGATCGGGCCCTCGAGAGCACGGCGGACAGCTGGGCGGCGGCGCTGGCCGGCACCGGCACCCTCACGCTGCGCGGCGCGACCCAGCAGTTCGCGCCGGTCGGCGTCGGCAACCAGATCGACGAGCAGTTCGAGGTGGTTCCGGCCGACTACGGCGTCGGGGTGCTGTTCCTGGAATTCGACACCTCCGCGATCGGGCCCGGGGACGACATCACCGGCATCTCGCTCGAGCTCAACAACGCCGGCCGGTTCTACGGCGCGGACGACTTCGACTTCGAGGTCTACGCCTACGACTGGGGCGACGGCGAGATCTCCGTCGACGACTGGCTGACGCCGGACGACCTGGCGGGGATGACCCTGGTCGCAAGCTGGCCCGCGAGCGCCTGGACGGGCAACAACACCTACTACGCCTTCACCCTCACCGAAGCCTTCCGGGCGGCGATCGTCCGTGGCGGCAAGACCCGCCTGGTCGTCGTGACGTCACACCACCGGCTGGGCACGGAGCCGACGGACGGCGAGTGGTACATCATGACCTGGGCCACGGGCGACGCCTTGCTGGCGCCCCGGCTGACCGTCGAGACCCTCGCCCAGGGGCAGAGCGACGATGCCGTCGAAGCGCTGCTTGCCCCCCACACCGACGTCGTCCGCGCGATCCTGGTGACGATCGACCACCCGGAGTTCACGGACCCGATCCGGGTGACGAGCGACGCTGTCGAGACGGTCCGCACCGGCGACGACGGGCCGGAGACCTACGTGCCGTTCCCCTTCGAGCTGCGCTGGCATCCGGACGGGCCGGACGAGATCGGCCGGGCGCGGATCCGCATCCACTGCGACCGGGAGATCCTCGCCCGGGTGCGCGAGGTGCAGCGCGGCGCGCTGCTGGTCACCGTCGGCGTGGTGCTGGCCTCGGACCCCGACAGCTGGCAGCTGGGGCCGCTGGAGTTCGAGTGCGACACGATCCCCTGGGATGCCCAGTGGATCGACGCCGTGCTGTCGATCGACTCCGACCTCCACGACGCCTGGCCCTACACCCAGTTCACGCCGGCGACGACCCCGGGGCTGTGGCTGTGATGGTCGTCTCCGGAGCCCCGGCGCCGCGGCGGACGATCGATCCGCCCGACTGGATCGCGCCCTGGATCGGCCTGCCCTACGGCGACCTCGGGCGCGGGCCGGCCTTCGACTGCTGGGGCCTGGTGCGGGAGGTCGTCGGGATGGAGTTCGGGGTGTGGCTGCCCTCCTACGACGGCCGCTACGCCGACACTCACGAGAACGCGCAGCTGGCGGCGCTGCTGGAGTCGGAGAGCGCCCGCTGGCAGCGGATCGCGGTCGCCGATCGCCGGCGCCTGGTCCGGCTGGCGACCGAGCAGCCGGGGGACTGCCTGCTGTTCCGCCAGGCACGGCTGGCCGGCCACGTCGCCGTCGTCGCCGGCGGCGGCTGGATGGTCCACATCGAGGAGGGCCTTCACTCGGTCACCGAGCGCTACGACGAGCAGCCCTGGGCGGTGCGGCTGATCGGCATCTACCGCAATCCGGCGATCGCCGGCGCGGCCGCCGCCCGGCTGGGGATCGCGGCATGAACGCCCTGCCCGCGCCGGTGGGCGAGCGGATCCGCGTCGTCGGCCGGATGCGGCTTTTCGGCGCCGAGATCGACAGCTTCGAGGTCCCGCCCGGCGCGACGCTGCTGGAGATCCTCGAGCGCGGGATCTGCGCGCCGCTGCCGCCGGCCGACCGGATGCGGATCTCGGTCGCGATCGGAGGCGTGCCGGTCCCGCGGGCCAACTGGCGGCTGGTCCGGCCGCGCCCCGGCATGCTGGTCGAGGTGGTGGTGACGCCCGGCCGCAGCGGCGGGGGCGGCAAGAGCCCGCTGCGCCTGGTGCTGACCCTCGCGGTTGCTGCGTTCGCCGCCTGGGCGGGGCCGGCGGCCATTCTGGCAATGGGCGGTCCCGCGCTCGTCACCGCGGCTGGAACGCTGACGACTCTGGGCACCGTCGCCGCCGGGGCGCTGACCGGCGCGATCGGGCTGGTGGGGTCGCTGGCCATCAATGCGCTGATCCCGCCGCCCTCGGCGCCCGGCCTCGCCAGCCGCGGCCCCACCAGCCCGGTGTCGCCCGTCTACAGCATCTCCGGCGCGAGCAACCAGACGACGCCGTGGAGCCCGATCCCGGCCGTGCTGGGGCGGATGCGCGTGTGGTGGCCATACGGCGCCCGATGGTACGCCGAGGCGACCGGCGGGCGGAACCTCGTCCGGATGCTGTTCGTGCTGCACGGAAAGCTGGCGGTCACCGACCACCGCTTCGGCTCCACGCCGGCGAGCGCCTTCGACGCCGGGATCGTCGTGCGGTCGGGGATCGACGGCGCCGAGCTGGGCGGGATCCTGACGGTCTTCGCGAACCAGCAGCCGACGACGCCGGTCGGGGTCGACGTCGCCTACGGCGAGCCGGTGACGCGCAACACCCTGAGCAACGCCGACGAGGCAGTGATCTCCTTCAGCTTCCCTCAGGGGATCGGGATCACGTCCGCGACGACCGGCGACCTGATCGGACACACCATCGCCTTCCAGGTCAGCTACCGGCCGGTCGAGGGCGGGAGCTGGACCGCCGAGACAGTCTCCTGGTACGGCCGCACCCGGTCGACGGTCACCCGCGATCACCGGATCGTGTTCCCGACCCGCGGCCAGTACACCATCCTGGTGCAGCGGCTGACGGCCGAGGTCTCCTCGAGCGCGGTCGCCAACCCGTCGACCTGGACGGCGCTCCGCACCGTCCGCCGCGACAGCCCGCTGCGGCTGCCGGCCGGCCGGACCTTCACCACCGTCGAGATCCTCGTGGCCGCCAGCGCCCTCGGCAACGGCGCGCTCGAGACCTACAACTCGCTCTGTACCTCGGTCGTGCCCGACTGGGACGCGGCGAGCGAGACCTGGATCGAGCGCGCGACCCGCAACCCGGCGAGCCTCTTCCGCTGGGCGGCGCAGGGTCCCGCCGCGCGGCGGCCGCGGCCCGACTCCCGGATCGACCTCGAGACCCTGCAGGTCTGGCACGAGCGCTGCCAGGCGAAGGGCTGGTGCTTCGACGCCGTCGTCGCCGATCGCCGCCCGCTCTACGAGATGCTGCGCAACATCGCCGCGATGGGACGGGCGACGCCGGGCCGCGACAGCCGCGGCCGCCTCAGCGTCGTGATCGACCGCCCGCAGACGGTGAAGCGGCAGCTGTTCACGCCGTGGAACACCTGGGGCGTCCGCGGCGAGCGCGACCTCAAGCGCCTGCCGAAGGGGCTGCGGGTCCGGTTCGTCAACCCCGACGCCGACTGGCAGCCGGACGAGCGGATCGTGCCGGCGGACGGGGTGACCGAGGACCAGGTCGACGACGCCGAACTGCTGGACCTGACCGAGGGCTGCGCGTCCAGCGAGCTCGCCTACGACCACGGCCGCTACTGGTATCGCGACCGCGTGCACCGGCCCGAGCAGATCCGGTTTTTCTGCGACGCCGAGCACCTGCTGGCGCGCCGCGGCGAGCTCGCCGGCCTCGCCCACGACGTGCTGCTGCTGGGCCTCGCCCAGGGGCGGCTGAAGGGGGTGACGACCGAGCTGGACGACGGCGACCCGCCGCAGCCGGTGGCGATCACCGCCGTCACCCTGCCGGCGCCGGTGACGATCGAGGCCGGGAAGATGTACGGCATCACCGTCCGCGGCCGCGGCGGCGTGGTCGACACCCGCGTCGTCACCGCCGCGCCCGGCCAGCAGACGGTCCTGCAGCTCGAGGCGCCGGTGCCGCCCGGGCTCTACCGGCCCGGCGACGTCTTCGCCTTCGGCGAGGCAGGGCGCGAGACCTTCGACGTGATCGTCTACCGGTGGGAGCCTGGTCCGGACGAGAGCTGCCTGGTGACGGTGCAGCCCGCGGGCCACGCCGTGCACGATGACGGCCCGATCCCGCCGTGGGACAGCGGCATCACCCGGCCGCCGGCGGCGCCTGCGCGCGCGATCCTGCCGCCGGTGGTCGTCGCCGTCCGCTCCGACGAGAGCGTGATGGCACTCGATCCGGGCGGGGCGCTGCGGCCGCAGATCTCGATCGCGCTGGCGGAGCGGGCAGATCCGGCCGGGCTCGAGCCGACCGCGATCCTGGTCCGCTGGGGCCTGTCGGCCGACCAGGCCGGCGAGACCGCGGACCTGACCCAGAGCCAGGTCGTCGCGCCCGACGCGCGCGAGGTGACGATCGGCCCGGTGATCGAGGGCGAGCGCTACGACATCCAGTTGATCGCCGAGCGCGCCGGCCGGCGCAGCGTCCCCACGCTGATTAGCCGGCACCAGGTGGTCGGGCAATCGTCGCGGCCGCCCGCGCCGACGCTGGCGCGCGCCGGCGACGCGCTCACCGCGCCCGGCTACCAGGCGCCGATCGACCTCGCCGGCTTCCGGATCCGCTCGCAGCCCGGCGACGGCGTGCCGGACTGGACGCGGGCGACGCCGGCACATCCGCAGGCAGTGCCGGTCGGCCTGCCGTTCCCGCTGGCCGCGCTGGGCGTCGGCCAGCGCACGGTGCTGGTCCGCGCCGTCGATCGCGGCGGCCGCGAGAGCGAGACCGCGACGCTGGTGGTCGACGTGGACTCGCCGGCCGCGCGCAACGTGATCTGGTCCCGCGATCTCGACGCCGAGAGCTGGCCTGGCGAGCTGGTCGCCGGCGAGCACGTCGACGACTCCCTCGCCGGTGGCGACGCCGAGGATGCCTTCTGGCCCGCCGGCGACGCGGAGCCGTTCTGGCCCGCCGGCGACGCCACGCCCTGCTGGGCGCCGCAGTGGGGCAGCGTGATCTACGAGCAGCTGCTCGCCATCCCCGAGGACGGCCGGCTGCTGCTGTCGGTCGGGCTGACGGCGCCGCAGGGCTACAGCCTGGCGATCCGTCCCGAGGGCAGCGCGCCCTTCTGGCCGGAGCTCGACGCCGACCCGTTCTGGCCCGCCGCGGACGAGGATCAGGTCTGGCCGGGGATCACGGGCGCCTGGCAGCCGTGGCCGGGCGCGCTCGAGGTGACGGCGGGGGCCTGGCAGGTGCGGCTCGAGGTCGGCGGCGGCCCGCTGCGGCCGGTCGTGACGTCGATGGCGGCCCTGCTCGACCGCGGCGACCAGCAGGAGCTGGTCGGCAGCCTCGCCGTCTCGCCCGGCGGCACCGAGGTCCCGCTCTCGCTCAGCTATCGCAGCATCACCTCGGTGGTGCCGGTGCTGGTCGCGGACGGCGGCAGCGCGGTCTCGGTGCGGGTCGTCTCGATGTCGCCGCCGGTCGTGGAGTGCCTCGACGGTGCACAGCAGTCGGTGAGCGGCCTGGTCAACGTCTCAGTCATAGGGGTGGCAGCATGACAGCACGTCCAGACATCAGCGTCCTCGAGGGCGGCGAGCTCAGCCGCCAGGAGTTCCGGGAGCAGCTGGTCGAGCCACTGCTGGAGTGGGCCGCCCAGCTGCCGGGCGCCGACCCGGAGAGCGAGCTGACGATCGCGTCGGGCACGGTCACGCCCACCGGCTTCGCCCACACGGTCGACACCGAGGGCGACGCCTCGAGCGACGACCTTACCCACATGCAGCTCACCAACCTGCCGGAGGGCTCGATCGTCCAGCTGCGGGCGCAGGACGGCAGCCGGGTGCCGACCCTGAGGCACGGCGCGACCGGAGACGGCCAGCTGCTGCTTGCCGGGTCGGCCGACCTCGCGCTCAGCAGCACCGACCTCCGGATCTGGTTCCAGCGGGTTGGCCCGAACTGGGTGGAGATCTACCGCTCCCAGCCTGCCGTGGACACGCTGGCGGGCGCCGTGAAGCTCACCGGCATCGTCAGCCCGAGCCAGATCACCGGCAACCAGAACAACTACGATCCCGCCGGCCTCGCCGGCGCCTCGACCCTGCGGCTGTCGACGGATGCGACCCGCACCATCACCGGCCTCGCCGGCGGCACGGACGGCCGGGTGCTCGTCCTCGAGAACGTCGGCTCGAACCTCCTGGTGCTCGCCCACGCCTCCGGATCGTCCACGGCCGCCAACCGCTTCCTCCTGCCGGACAGCGCGGACCTGACGATCCGGCCCGATCGGGCGGTCGTCCTGCGTTACGACGGCACGGCCAGCCGGTGGCGGGCGATCGCGCACACGAACGTCGTCACGACGGGCAAGCATGCGATCTGGCTGCCGGCCGCGGCGTGGCGCCCCACCGTCACCAGCGGCTGCGCCCCGCTGGCGGTACGGGAGACGACGGCAGGCCGTCCGGACATCCCCTGGCTGCTGTTCGATGCGGGGGCCGACGAGCACGCCCAGACGATCGTGATGATGCCGCCCAGCTGGGCCGGCGACCCGCTCACCTTCCGGGTCGTCTGGGGCTCCGACGCAACCGATACCGACGGCGTCGCCTGGTTCCTCCAGGCGCGGGTGCTGGGCGACAGCGACAGCTTCGACCAGGCGTTCGGCACCGCCGTCGGCGTGACCGACGCGGCCCAGTCGGCGGCCGAGGACTGCTACATCACCAGCGAGAGCGCCGCCCTGACGCCGGCGGGGACCCTGGGCGGCGGCAAGCTGCTGGCGCTGGACCTCTACCGAGACGTCTCCGACGACGCCGACACCCACGCCGAGGACGCCGGCTTCATCGGGCTGCTGCTGTTCTACACCGTGGCCGCCGGGAGCGACGCCTGATGCTGATGGTCAACCAGGCGACGGGCTTCGGAGCGGGGGCGGAGCCGCCGCCCCCGGCGATCTCGGCATTCCAGGGCGCTGCCGCGCTGACGGGCAACCAGTCGGCCTACAGCTTCACCAATCGTGGGCTCGGCACCCCGACCCCGGACCGGCGGATACTGCTCTGGGCGGGCGGCACCAGATCCGGCACCGCCAGCTTCGGGGCAGTCACTATCGCCGGGGTGACGGCCACCCTGCTCGACTCGATCCAGACGACCAACCGCGCGGTCGGCATGTTCATTGCCCACGTTCCGGAAGGCACGAGCGGCGACATCTCGGTTGGCTTCGGCGACGGCATGCTTCAGTGCGGCATCGCGGTCTGGGCGGTCTACAACCTGCTGAGCGCCGTGCCAGTTGACACGGTCCTGCGCGCGGTTGTCGCCAGCGCGTGCGACTTCCCGGCGCTGGCGACGGCTGAGGATGGGGTCGCCGTGTGGGCCTGCCTATCCAGTACCGGCACCGCATCGTTTACCTGGTCCACCGGCACCGAGCGGTTCGACGCGGTAGTAGAAGGCGCGGTGACGCACTCGGGTGCCGATATGGTGACAACCGGCGCGTCCGTCACGATGACCGCGACCGGCAGTGCGAGCTCGCTCAAGGACGGAGTCGGGGTATCGCTACGTTGAGGGGACGCGACAGATGAGGACATACCGCCTGGTGAAGGGCAGCACGATCACCGCAGAGCGCCGCGATTTCGCCGGCCAGCCGCCGAGCTTCGGCAACCACCCGACCAAGGCCGGCTGGCGCTGGCTGCCCGAGGTGCGGCAGACGCCGGAGGTGGACGGCATCACCACCCGCCTCGGCGACGTCGTCGAGACGATCGAAGACGACCAGGTCGTGGTGAGCCGGGAAGTCGTCGAGGTGCCACTCGAGGAAGTGCGGGCAGCCGCCCACCAACTGGTCAACGCGGAGCGCCAGCGCCGCGAGGGGCCGCGCGTCGAGGCGACGGTGGGCGAGACCACGATCCCCGTCGACACCCGGGACGAGCGCGACTTCCGCAACCTGCTCGGCCTCACCCTCGACGCGTTGGTCTCGCTCGCCGTTACCCAGGATCCGGCGCCCTATACATTCAAGGACGCCGACAACGCCTACCACGAACTCTCTGCCGCCGACGTGCTGCAGCTGGCCAAGGCGGTCTCCAGCACGATCAACGCCGACTCCGTCAGCTGGTCGTGGGGGGTGAAGGACGCGATCGACCAGGCCCAGGACGCCGCCGCCGTCCTGGCCATCCTCCAGGCGGAGGGGCTGGCGTGAAAGCGACCCCCGGCACATCCCGGGGGCGATGATGGCCGCCGGCTGATCCCGCCTTCTCAGCCACCTCTGAGCGGTGCTAGAGAGCCCTCTTAGACCGCCTCAGGAGGCCCCTTATGTGCCCGCTGCGCCGAAATCGCGTTGCTCCGAAATCCAATGGCAAGCACTCCGGATTTCAGTGGCGCGCTTCAACCGGAAACCGGCAGGGAGGAGGGAGGGGGAGCCCGTGCGGCTCCCCCTTCTGCATCGGCCGGAACCGGGCGCCGGACAGCGGACCGACTGTCGCAGACCGGGGCGCCGGGCTTGGCATTTCCGCCCCCGTCGGCCATGTAACACTGGCTGGACGGAGGCCGACATGAACAGGACGCGCATCGGGCTGGCAATCGGGGCGGTGGTGCTCGGCTGCGGCATCGGTGTCGCCGCGGCCTACATGTTCGACGTGTTCCCGCGCGGGCCGGAGGCGACGGCCACCCGCGAGGGCGGGCCGGGGGGCCCGTTCACTCTGACCGCCCATACCGGCGAACGGATGAGCGACGCGGATTTCCGCGGCCGGTACACGCTCGTCTTCTTCGGCTTCACCTACTGCCCGGACGTCTGCCCGACGACGCTCGCCGACATGCACGCGGCGCTCGAGGCGCTGGGCGGGGACGCGGCGCAGGTACAGCCGCTGTTCGTCTCGGTCGATCCGAAGCGCGACACGCCGGAGCAGCTCGCGGCCTATGTCGCTGCCTTCGACGACCGGATCATCGGGCTGACCGGCACCGAGGCGGAGATCGAGGCGGTCGCCAGGGCCTATGGCGTCTACTACGAGTACGTTCCGGACGAGACCGACCCCGAGTTCTACCTGGTGAACCACACCGCCGCGATCTACTTCATGGACCGCGAGGGCCGCTTCATCCGCGTCTTTTCCTATCAGACCCCGACCGACGAGATGGTGGCGGAAATCCGCGCGGTGATGGAGCAGGACGCCACCAGCTGACCCGCCGGCCCGGCGCCGGCGGACATCACAGCTTCGCCGCCCGCTCGCGAAGCACGTACTTCTGCACCTTGCCGGTGGAGGTTTTCGGCAGGGGGCCGAACACGATGGTCTTCGGCACCTTGAAGCCGGCGAGGCGCTCGCGGCAGAAGGCGATGAGCTCGGCCTCGGTCACGGAGGCCCCGTCCTTGAGGCCGACGAAGGCGCACGGGGTCTCGCCCCACTTCTCGTCCGGGCGGGCGACCACCGCCGCCTCCAGCACCGCCGGGTGGTGGTAGAGCACGCTCTCCACCTCGATGGTCGAGATGTTCTCGCCGCCGGAGATGATGATGTCCTTCGAGCGGTCCTTGAGCTCGATGTAGCCGTCCGGGTGCATGACGCCGAGGTCGCCCGTGTGGAACCACCCGCCGCGGAAGGCCTCCTCGGTGGCGGTCGGGTTCTTCAGGTACCCCTTCATCACGATGTTGCCGCGCATGAACACCTCGCCCATCGTCGTCCCGTCGGCGGGAACAGGGGTGAGGGTCTCGGGGTCGGCCACCATCAGCCCGGGCAGGTTCGGATAGCGCACGCCCTGGCGCGCCTTGATCCGCGCCTGCTCCTCGATCGGCAGCGCGTCCCATTCCTCCTGCCAGGCGCAGACGACGGCGGGGCCGTAGACCTCGGTCAGCCCGTAGACGTGGGTGACGCGGAAGCCGATCTTCGCCATCGCCGCGAGCACCGCCGCCGGCGGGGCGGAGGCGGCCGTCATCATCTGCACCTCGCGGTCGATCGCGGGCCGCTGGTCGGCCGGGTGGTTGATCAGCATGTTCATGATGATCGGCGCCCCGCACAGGTGGGTCACGTCATGCTCTGCGATGGCTGCGTAGATCGCGCCTGCCTCGACCTTGCGCAGGCAGACGCTGGTGCCCGCGAGCGCGGCCAGCGTCCAGGGAAAACACCAGCCGTTGCAGTGGAACATCGGCAGTGTCCAGAGGTAGACCGGATGCCCGTGCAGCCCCCAGACCAGGATGTTGTCGGTGGCGAGCAGCGCCGCGCCGCGGTGGTGATAGACGACGCCCTTCGGATTGCCGGTGGTGCCGGAGGTGTAGTTGAGCGCGATCGCGTCCCACTCGTCCTCGGGCATCAGCCAGTCGAATTCCGGGTCGCCGGCGGCGAGGAAGGCCTCGTAGTCGGTCGCGGCGAGGCGGGGGGCATCCGCCGGCGGGGGCGGCGCGTCGGGGTCGGCGATCTCGACCAGCAGCGGCGGGCGGGCGAGCCCGGCGATCGCCTTCGCCACCACCGGGGCGTATTCCCGGTCGGCAATCAGCACTCTGGCCTCGCCGTGCTCGAGGATGAAGCCGATGGTGGCGGGGTCGAGCCGGGGGGTCAGAG
>CALKHQ010000062.1 GCA_937988735.1 uncultured Alphaproteobacteria bacterium | reverse complement strand
CTCGAGCCGCCGCCGGCGCCTTCCTTCGCGCCGCGCCGCGACCGCGCGCCGGAGCCGCCGACCCCGCAGACGCCGGTGGTCGACAACACCGCCCCGCCGCCGGAGCGGACCTCGGCGATCGACAGCGTGCTGGCCAGCATGCAGCAGCAGACCACTGCGCCGGTCAGCGGCCAGGGCACGGGCTCCGACACCGGTTCCGGCGGCCGCTCCGGCACCGGCACCGCCCAGTCCGGCGCCCGGCTGGCGGGAGACCGGCTGACCCTGTCGGAGGAGGAGGCGCTGCGCGCCCAGCTCGCACGGTGCTGGAACATTCCGGCCGGCGCGATGGATGCGCAGAACCTGCAGGTCACGATCCGGGCGGTGATCAATCCCGACCGGACCGTTGCTTCCGCCGAGATCGTCGACAACGGGCGGCTGGGCGACAGCTTCTACCGTGCGGCGGCCGATGCGGCGCGGCGGGCCCTGTTCCTGTGCTCGCCGCTGGCGCTGCCGCCGGACAAGTACGAACAGTGGCAGCAGATCACCTTCAACTTCGACCCGCGGGACATGTTCTGAGCGCGGGGCGCGGGGCCGACCAACGCCGAACGGCGAAAAATGAAGCAGGAGGATCCAAGAGCATGACGGGACGAGGCTTTGCCCTACGGAGCGGCCTGATGGCAGCCCTCGGCGCGGCACTGGCCCTGTTTGCGGGCGGCGGCCTGGTCGCGACCGCGGCGCGAGCCGAAATCACGGTCGACATCACGCAGGGCACCGTGGCGCCGCTTCCGATCGCGATCAGCAACTTCCACGGCGGCACCCTCGAGGGCAACGAGCTCGGGCGGCAGATCGCCGAGGTGGTGACGAACGACCTGCGCAACTCCGGCCTGTTCGCGCCGATCCCGAACACCGGCTTCCCGCAGCAGCCCGACGCGCTGCAGGCGACGCCCAACTTCCCGGCCTGGCAGGCGATCAACGCCCAGGCGCTGGTGACGGGTGCGGCCAACATCCAGCCCGACGGCCAGCTCGGGGTGGAGTTCCGGCTGTGGGACGTGTTCGGGAACGAGCAGCTTGCCGGCTTCAGCTACACCACCCAGCCCGACAACTGGCGTCGCATCGCCCACATCGTCGCCGACGCGATCTACAAGCGGCTGACGGGCGAGGAAGGCTATTTCGACAGCCGCGTGGTCTACGTCGCGGAGTCCGGGCCGGCGGGCAACCGGCTGAAGCGGCTCGCGATCATGGACCAGGACGGCGCCAACAACCGCTATCTCACCGACGGCGGCTACATGGTGCTGACCCCGCGCTTCTCGCCCTCCACGCAGGACATCACCTACGTCGCCTACATCAACAACCAGCCGCGGGTGTACCTGTTCAACATCGACAGCGGCCGGCAGGAGGTGCTGGGCAACTTCCCGGGCATGACCTTCGCGCCGCGCTTCACGCCGAACGGGCAGTCGGTGCTGCTCAGCCTCGCGGAGGGCGGCAACAGCGAAATCTACAGTCTCTCGCTTGCCGGCCGGCAGCTCACCCGCCTCACCAACCACCCGGCGATCGACACCGCGCCGTCGATGAGCCCGGACGGCACCCGCATCGTGTTCGAGTCGGACCGCTCGGGCTCCCAGCAGCTCTACGTCATGAGCGCGAGCGGCGGCGAGGCCCAGCGCATCAGCTTCGGCGAGGGGCGCTATGCGACGCCGGTGTGGTCGCCGCGCGGCGATCTCATCGCCTTCACCAAGATCCTCGGAGGCACCTTCTACATCGGCGTGATGCGGCCGGACGGCAGCGGCGAGCGCCTGCTGGCGGACGGCTATCTGGTGGAGAGCCCGACCTGGGCGCCGAACGGCCGGGTGCTGATGTACTATGTCCAGGGCCCGACGGCCTCGAGCGGCGCCACCTCCAGCGCGCTCTACACGGTGGACATCACCGGCACCAACGTCCGGCGCGTGCCGACCCCGGGCGACGGCTCCGACCCCGCCTGGTCGCCGCTGCTGCCCTGAACCCTGACCTGAGCGCCGCCGGCACTGGCGGCGCTCACCGCCCGTCCAGCGCGCGGGCCTCGTCCCACAGCCGGCGGCTCAGCTCCGCCGGCACCGGCACCAGCGCCTCCGCCGGCCGGTCGTAGCGTGGCGTCGCGGCCAGCAGCGCGCGGGTATAGGGGTGCTGCGGCCGCTCCACCACATCGGCGACAGGCCCCGATTCGACGACCCGGCCGGCGTGCATCACGCTGACCCGGTTGCACAGCTTGGCGACGACGCCGAGGTCGTGGCTGATGAACAGCACGCCGGAACCGGCGCTCCGCTGCATGTCCCGCATCAGCCGCAGCACCTGGCGCTGCACCGTCACGTCGAGCGCCGTGGTCGGCTCGTCGGCGATGATCAGCTTCGGGCGGCAGGCGAAGGCGATCGCGATCAGCACCCGCTGGCGCATGCCGCCGGACAGCTCGTGCGGATACTGGCGCAGCACGCGCGCCGGGTTGGCGACGCGCACCGCCTCCAGCAGCTCCAGCGCCCTGGCCCGCCCGGCCCTGCGCCCCAGGCCGAGATGGAGCCGCATCACGTCGGTGATCTGGCGTTCGATCCGCAGCACCGGGTTCAGCGCCGACATCGGGTCCTGCGGGATCAGCGCGATCTCGGCCCCGAGCAACGCCCGGCGCCGGCGCTCGGAGATGGCGAGCAGGTCCTCGCCGAAGAAGCGGACGCTGCCGGAAACGACACGCGCCGCCGGGGGCGCCACCCCCAGCACGACCCGGCCGATCATCGACTTGCCGGCGCCGGACTCGCCGACCAGCCCGACCACCTCGCCCGGCTCCAGGGTCAGCGACACGCCGCGCAGCACGCGCTCCGCGCGGGCGCCGCGGCCGATCTCCATCACCAGCGCCTCGACCGCCAGCATCGTCAGCGTCGCAGCACGGGGTCGAGCGCCCTGCGCAGCCCGTCGCCCAGCATGTTGAGTGCGATCACGGTGACGACGATGCACGCGGTCGGCAGCGCCATCAGCCACCACGCCTGATTCACGTTGGTGCGCCCTTCGGCGATCATGCCGCCCCAGGTCGGCGCGTCGGTGGAGACCGAGAGGCCGACGAAGCTGAGGATCGCCTCGACGACCACCGCGATCCCCATCTCGAGCGTCAGCAGCACGATCAGCAGCGGGACGAGGTTCGGCAGGATCTCGCCGGCGAGGATGCGAAAGCGCGAGAGCCCCAGCGTGCGCGCGGCGGCGACATAGTCCTGTGCCCGCTGCACCATCACCTCGGCGCGGACGACGCGGCAGAAGCGGGTCCAGTCGACGATGACGATCGCCACCACCACGGCGGCGAGGCCGGTGCCGATCACCGCCACCAGCACCACCGACAGCAGCACCGGCGGGAAGGCCATCCAGATGTCCACCAGCCGCGAGATCGCCATGTCGACCCGGCCGCCCAGGAAGCCGGCTGCAAGGCCGAGGGCGGTGCCGAGCAGGCAGGCAAGGCTGGCGGCGACCACGGCCACGATCGTTGCCGCACGCGCCCCATGGATGAGGCGGGAGAGGATGTCGCGGCCCAGGCTGTCGGTGCCGAGCGGATGGAGCGGATCGGCGCCCTCGGACCAGAACGGCGGCAGGAAGTAATAGAGCAGGTCCTGCGCCAGGGGGTCGTGGGGCGCGAGCCAGGGGGCGGCGACGGCGCAGGCGGCGAGCGCGGCGAGAACGACGCTTCCGAACATCACCCGCGGGGCGAGGAGCAGGGCTGCGGTGCGCCGGCGCGGGCGGGAGGCGGCGGCGAGCTCAGCCATGCCGCAGCCTCGGGTTCAGGAGCGCGTAGCTCAGGTCCACCAGCAGGTTCACCAGGATGAACAGCGCGGCGAAGGTCAGCACCAGGCCCTGGATCAGCGGCAGGTCGCGGTTGATGACGGCGTCAATCGCCAGCCAGCCAATGCCCGGGTAGCTGAAGATCTTCTCGACCAGCACCGTGCCGCCGACGAGGAAGGTGAACTGGACGCCCGTGAGTGTCACCGTCGGTACCAGCGCGTTGCGCAGCGCGTGCCCCAGGATGATCGCCGCCCGCGAATGGCCCTTCACCCGCGCCATCAGCACGTAGTCCTGGGCCATCGCCTCCACCAGCGACGCCTTCAGCACCCGCGCGATCACGGCCGTCAGCGGCAGCGCCAGCGCGGCGGCCGGCAGCACGATATGGGCGAGAAGATCCGCGACGACATCGAAGCGGCCGCGCAGCAGGTGCTCGGCGAGCAGGAACCGGGTCGCGTTGTCGAGCTCCAGCCGGGGATCGACCCGCATCGAGATCGGCAGGTCCACGGTGCCGGCCAGCAGCACGGCGGCCAGCACCAGGATCAGCGCCCAGAGGAAGTCGGGGATCGCCTGCACCACCGCAATGGCCGCGTCGATCGCCGCTTCCACCGCGCCCCGGCGCCAGGCGCCGAGCACCGCGAGACTGCCGCCGGCGAGGATGGCGATGAGGATCGCCATGAGGCAGAGTTCGATCGTCGCCGGCAGCGCGTGGGCGACGAGGCCGAGCACGTCGGCGCGCAGACTGATCGAGGTGCCGAAGTCGCCCTGCGGCACGGCGCCGATCCAGATCGCGAACTGGGTGAGGATGTCGCGGTCAAGCCCGTAGAGGGCGCGCAGCCGGGCGACGTCGGCCTCGATCGCGCCGGGCGGGGTCATCATCGCGATCGGGTCGCCGGGAACCACACGCAGCACGACGAACGCGATGATCGCCACCCCGAGCAGTGTCGGCGGGGCCAGCGCCAGGCGCGTGAGGAGGTAGCGAAGCGGGCTCATTGCTGCGGCGAGCGTACGGGCTCCCGCGCGCTTGGCAAGGCAGCTGATGCAAGAGGCAAAAAGGAGCCCGGACCGCTGGGGCGGCGATCCGGGCTCGGGTGCCGCGGGGGGCTTGATCGGGGCGATCGCCGCGGCGGCCGCGTCCGGAGCCGGGGGTAACAGCGGGACACTGCTCCGGCGCGGGCTTGGGGCGACGCTGCAGGGACGCGCGTCGCACGCCGATAGTTACTTCACTGCGTCTTGCGGCGGTGTGACGCAGCACACACCTCACCGCAAGGTGAGCAGCAGCCGTCCGCCGCACGGCCAGAAAAAAAAGGCCGCCCGGGGGTGGGCGGCCTGAGAAGTTCGGAGGGAGGAGCATGACGATGCTCGCCAACACATGTAGTGAGGCCGCCGCGAAAACGGTGTGCCTGTCGTCACACCGCTGTGACGCCGGGCACAATCGCGGATGCCGCACGCGGCTCAGGCGATGATGTCGGGGTAGCGGCCGCTCTCGAGCCGGGCGATCAGGTCGCGCAGCGCCAGCTTCCGCCGTTTCAGCCGCTGGACTTCCAGTTGATTGATCGGACCGGCTTCGCTAAGACGCGCAATGGTCTCATCCAGCTCGCGGTGCTCCTGCCGCAGGCGCGCCAGGCGTTCTTCCGGCGAAACTTCGGGCTGCTCTGGCGTGTCGGGCATCGCCCCGATCTCTCCACACGGGTACGCCCCCGGCGGGCTTCCGGCGGGGACTGGGCTGCGGTGCGAGCCGGCTGCGCCGCCGCACTCGCGCGCGCAGCGCCCGAGCAGTGTATGTGGGAGCCGGGCGACGATGCAACGCCGCAGGCAGCCGACCGCGGCGACCCTGGACTGAGGAAAGCGCGTCGATGAGCAAGCGGATCGGGATCCTGACCAGCGGCGGCGACTGCGCCGGCCTGAACGCGGTGATCCGGGCGGTGGTCTTCCGGGCGATCGACACCTACGGATGGGAGGTGCTCGGCATCATGCAGGGCACCCGCGGCATGATGGAGCGTCCGGTCGCCTACCGCAGGCTCCACACCGCCGACTTCTCCGGCCACATCATGCGGATGGGCGGCACCATCCTCGGCACCACCAACAAGGGCGATCCCTTCGCCTATCCGATGCCGGACGGGACCAGGAAGGACCGCAGCGAAGAGGTGATCGCGGGCTACCGCGAACTCGGCCTCGATGCGATCGTGGTGATCGGCGGCGACGGCTCGATGGCGATCCTCCGCAAGCTGGCCCAGCGCGGCAACTGGAACATGGTCGCTATCCCCAAGACCATCGACAACGACGTCGGACTGACGGAGGTGTCGGTGGGTTATGCGACCGCGGTGGACGTGGCGACGGAGGCGCTGGATCGGCTGCAGCCCACGGCGGCCAGCCACGACCGGGTGATGGTGCTGGAGCTGATGGGCCGCGACGCCGGCCACATCGCGCTGAGCGCGGGCATCGCCGGCGGCGCCGACGTGATCATCATCCCCGAGATCCCCTACTCGATGGAGAAGATCGCGGAGCACATCCGCGAGATCCGGCGCCGCGGCCGCAACTTCGCGCTGGTGGTCTGCGCCGAATCCGCCCGCACCGAGGAGGGCGAGAAGGTCACGGTCACCCAGTCGCAGGGCGAGGTCCGCTATGGCGGGGTCGGCCAGTATCTCGGCGCCAGGATCGCGGAGATGACCGGGGCGGAAACGCGGGTGACCGTGCTGGGCCATGTCCAGCGCGGCGGCCAGCCGAGCGCGAGCGACCGGCTGATGGCCAGCGCCTTCGGGGTGCGGGCGGTGGACCTCATCGCCGCCGGCAAGTTCGACCGGATGGTCGCGTGGCAGAACCGGCAGGTGGTGGACGTGCCGATCACCGACGCCATCGCCAGCTACCAGGCGGTGGACCCGAACGGCGACCTGCTCAAGACCGCCCGGGGCCTCGGCATCTACGTCGGCAATATCGGCTGATGCCCTCGGCGCCGGACCAGGCCGGCGACCTCTGGACCTTCGCCACCCGTGCCTATGCCGAACCGGGCGTGGCCGAGGCATGCCTGCGGCTGCAGGACGAGGCCGGAGCCGACGTCTGCCTGCTGTTCGCGGCGCTGTGGTCGGCCGCCTGCGGGCCCGGACTGCTGGGGCCGGAGGACCTTGACGCACTGGATGATCTCGTCGCGCCGTGGCGGGAGCAGGTGGTGCGCCCGCTGCGCCAGGCCCGGCGCTGGATGAAGGCGGCGGGCCACGACCCGGACCCGCTGCGCGACCGGATCAAGGCGGCGGAGCTGGCGGCGGAGGAACGGGAGCTGGCGACGATGGCCCGCTGGCTCGGCCGGCTGCCGGCGCCGCGGCCGCCGGGGGATCCCGATCGCGCCGCGGCCATCCTCGCCGGCCGGCTGGGGTGCGAGCCTGCGCTGCTGGCCCCGCTCGCCCGCGCGGCCTACGCCTGCTCCCGGTCGCGGTAGAAGCTGTAGAGGCCGGTCGCGATCAGGATGCCGGCGCCGACGAGCGTCCACAGGTCGGGCAGGTCGCCGAACATGGTGAAGCCCCACAGCGTCGCCCACAGGATCATCGTGTACTGGAACGGCGCCACCGTCGCGATCGGGGCCACGGTGATGGCCTTGATCATCGCGAACTCGCCGATGCCGCCCCAGATGCCGACGGTGCAGAACACCACGATGACCCACGGGTCGCTGGGGGTGACCCAGACGAACGGCAGGATCGCGGTCATGATCGCGGCACCGACGAGGGCGGTCCACGAGATGGTGGTGCGCACCTCGTCGGTCTTGCGCAGCGAGCGCGCCGCGAGCTGGAAGAAGGCGAACATCGACACCGAGGCGAAGGCGATCAGCGCTTCCGGCTGAAAGACGCCAAGCCCGGGCCGGATCACCACCATCGTGCCGAACAGCCCGATGACGAGCACGATCCAGTGGCGGCCGTCGGCCCCTTCCTTCAGCACCAGCGCGCCGAGGGCCGTGATCAGCAGCGGCCCGACGAAGGTGATCGCCGCCGCGTCGGCGAGCGGCACGTAGCTGATGGCGAGGATGAAGGTCCCGGCCGAGCCGAGCACCAGCACCCCGCGCACGAGCTGCAGCCCCAGGCGTTGCGTCCGGTAGAGGCCGAGGCCGTAGCGCGGCCACAGCACCAGCCCGACGACCGCGAACATGCCGAAGGCGCGCGCCCACACCACCTGCAGCACCGGCATGTGGGCGCTCAGGTACTTGGTCTGGGCGTCGAGGAAGGAGTAGCTGGCCATCGCCAGCACCATCCACAGGATCCCGGCGATCCGCGCGTTGCTCCGGGCTCCCTGCCCGAACGAGGGCGGGCAGGCGACGGACGGCTCGCAGCTCATGGCCGGGCCTCGCGCACAACACGAACAATGCCGCCCACGCGCTGCGGTCGCATTCTGGTACCTGTCTGGCTGGAGGTGGATGGTGATTCTGGCGCGACACTCTAATCGTTTCGATTCTCGCGCGCCATCGTTGTCTCAGGGGGTGCCCTCGTTGTGGGGAAGCCGCGTCGCCCGCCCTTCGGCATCGACCGCGACCAGCACGAAACGGCCGGAGGCGCAGGAGGTTCGCTCGCCCGTCAGCAGGTCCTCGGCCACCAGCTCCGCGTCCACCGTCACCGACGAGGCGCCGGTCTCGGCGACGCGGCCGATCAGTTCGACCAGCCGCCCCTGCGGTGCCGGCGCGGTGAAGGTGACGTGCTCGCTGGACCGCAGCACCAGCCGCGCCCGGGTGTGGCGGGTGCCGGCGATGAAGGCGATGCGGGCGAGCGCGGCCAGCTCGTCGCCCGCGAACATGGTGCCGTAGTGGTTGGTCGAGCGGGGGAACACCAGGTCGACTGCGCGGACTTCGGTCATCGCGGTTCCTCGGAGCGGGCCTGACAGCGGCCGCCAAACTGCCTAAGCTCGCCGCGGCACACAAGGGCGCCAGCCGGGCGCCGCTGGAAACCGGAAGGCCGATGACAGCCGTACCGCTGAAGCTCGCCAGCATCGGCGAGTGCATGATCGAGCTTACCGTCCGCGACCCGCGCACCCTCGACCTGCGGTTCGGCGGCGACACGCTCAACACTGCCGTCTACATGGCGCGCCGGCTGGCGCAGGCCGGGCGCGCGGCGCAGGTCGACTACGTCACCGCGCTCGGCGACGACCCCTACTCCGACCAGATGGTCGAAACCTGGCGCGAGGAAGGGCTGGGCACGGAGATGGTAGCGCGGCTGCCCGGCCGCCTGCCCGGCCTCTACATGATCCGCACCGACGCGCGGGGCGAGCGCACCTTCCACTACTGGCGGTCGGCGGCCGCGGCGCGGGACCTGTTCCGTGCCCCGGAGATCGACCGCATCGTGGAGACCCTGGCCGGATACGACCTCGTCTACGTCTCCGGCATAACCCTTTCGATCTACGACGCCGCCTCGCGGCAGCGGCTGTTCGCGCTGCTGGACCGCGTGCGCGCGGCCGGCGGCCGGGTTGCCTTCGATTCCAACTACCGGCCGCGGGGCTGGCCGGAGCGGGAGGAGGCGCGCGCGGCGATGATCGAGGCGTGGC
This sequence comes from uncultured Alphaproteobacteria bacterium, assembly GCA_937988735.1. Taxonomy (GTDB): domain Bacteria; phylum Pseudomonadota; class Alphaproteobacteria; order CALKHQ01; family CALKHQ01; genus CALKHQ01. The sequence continues at coordinate 2,523 of CALKHQ010000062.1, read as the reverse complement.
GGCGGGCCGACTTCGGCCTGCCGACCTTCGAGGACGAGCAGGCGCTGTGGGACGATGCCGACGCCCGCGCGACGGTCCGGCGGCTGCGGAAACTCGGCGTCGGCGAGGTGGCGATCAAGCGTGGCCAGGACCCGGCGCTGGTCGCGGCCGGCGACGGGGAGCCGGTGGAAGTGCCGTCGCTGGCCGACGTGACTCCGGTCGACACCACGGCGGCTGGCGACAGCTTCAACGCCGCCTATCTGGTGGCGCGGCTGCTGGGGTCGGACCCGCTGGCGGCGGCCCGCGCCGGTCATCGCGTCGCCGCCGCGGTGATCGGGCACCCGGGCGCGATCGTGCCGCGCACGGCGATGCCGCCCGACTGAGCCTGGAATCCGACCGGCTGCGGAACGGGGGCGATGCTGCCGCGTTCTAGCCGGGATGAACCAACCTGCCGGCGGGGACGGCGCCGATGCGGTGCGGCCTGCCTCCATCCCCTGAACTGATCGCCCGGGACAGCGCCGATGAGACGCGCCGGCAAGCTTTACGGACTGACCCGCCTCGCCCTGCGCATCGCGGGCTTTGCGCTGACCCATCGCCGCCGCCCGATGGACGTGCCCGAACGCCTGCGCGCCGTTCCGCGCCGCGGCCTTCCGCTGCGCGAGCCGGTGGAGATCCGCTGGAGCGACCGGCAGATCCCCTTCATCGTCGCCCGGCACGATGCCGACCTCGCGGTGGCGCTGGGCGTCGTCCATGCCCACCTCCGCCTCGCCCAGATGGAGATGATGCGCCGCATCGCCTACGGGCGGCTGTCGGAGGTGGTGGGGGCGATCGGCGTCGAGCTCGACCATGTGCTGCGGATCGTGGACTTCCCGCGGGCGGCGCCCGTCATCCTGGAGCGCATGCCGGCATCGACCCGCGCGTGGCTCGACGGCTTCACCGCCGGTGTCAACGCGGTGATCCGTCAGGCGCCCGAGCCGGAGGAGTTCCGTCTGTTCGGCATCCGGCCGGAACCGTGGCAGGCGGAGCATGTGGTGGCGCTGGGCCGGCTCGCTGCCGCAGATTTCTCCTGGCGCGTCTGGCACAACATGCTCGCGCTGCAGGACCGTCCGGACTGGACGGACCTGTGGACCCGGATCGTGGACGCCGGCGCGGCGCCGGTGCCGAGCCTTGGCGGTGCCGGCCTTCCCACCGCGGCGCAGGCGCTGTGGGCGGCGCTCGGCCGGCCGGGAAGCAATGCGGCCGCAGTCTCCGCCCGGCGGAGCGCCACCGGCGGCGCGCTGCTCGCCAGCGACCCGCACCTCCCGATCATGGCGCCGAACAACTGGCTGGCCGCCGGCATGGCCTCGCCGGGCTTCGCCATCGTCGGGCTGATGATCCCGGGGCTGCCGGTGATCGGGCTCGGGCGCAGCCGCCACATCGCCTGGAGCGGTACCAACCTGCACGCCGCCAGCAGCGACCTGTTCAATGTCGCGGAGCAGGGGCCGGACACGATCCGCGAGCGCGTCGAGACCATCGCGGTGCGCTGGGGCCGGCCGCGCCGGGTCGTGGTGCGGGAGACGGACCACGGACCGGTCGTCACGGACTCGGTGCTGGTGCGGGCGCGCACCCGGCGGACGCTGGCCCTGACCTGGATCGGCCACCGGCCCAGCGACGAGACGACCGCGATGCTCGCCATGATGCGGGCGCGGAACTGGGAAGAGTTCCGCGAAGCCATGGACGGCTATGCCGCGCCGGCGCTCAACATCGTGGCGGCGGATGCCGAGGGCCGGGTGGGGCAGGCGATGGCCGCGCACCTGCCGCGCCGCCCGCCGGCGCTGCCCCCCGACCTGACCCTTCCCCCGGATGCGCTGAGCAACTGGGAGTCGATCGTCACCGGGCGCGAGCTGCCGGCGCGCTACGACCCCGAGGAAGGCTTCGTCGCCTCGGCCAACGACCGGCCGCGGACGGCGATGACGGTTCCTGTCGGCTTCTTCTTCTCGCCGGAGGAGCGCGCTGCGCGGCTTCGCGCGGCACTGTCGGCCAATCCTGCCGTCACGGTGGAGGATCTGAAGGCGCTGCACCGGGACGTGGCGATGCCGTCGTCACCGGCGCTGCGGGACATGCTGCTGGCGGCGATCGACGCCGCCGGCTGCGGGCAGGGCGGCGGCCCGGAGGCGCAGGTGGTGGCGGCGCTGCGCGGCTGGGACGGCCGCCACGATGCGGAATCGCGCGGCGCGCTCGCCTTCGAGCTGCTGCTTTGCCACTTTCTCCACCGGCTTCATGGCGAGGACGGCATGGCGGTCTACCGGGCGAGCCTGCAGCCGATGGCGCTGATGCGGGAGGACATGGAGCGATTGCCGCCCGGGCGCATCGCGCAGGCGGCGGCCGACGCTGTGGCGCGCGCGGCGCCGACCTTTGCCGCCCATCGCTGCTGGGGGGACATCCACCGGCTGCGGCTGGAGCATCCGCTCGCCCGGCTGCCCCTGGTCGGGCGGCGCTTCGTCTTCGCCGACCGGCCGGTCCCCGGCTCGAACGAGACGCTGCTGAAGACGGCTCACGGCCTTT
>CALKHQ010000061.1 GCA_937988735.1 uncultured Alphaproteobacteria bacterium | reverse complement strand
CCCGCCAGATCCGTGATGAACTGCCAGGCGACGCGGCCGGAACGGGAGCCGCGGGTGACAGCCCATTCCTTCGCTTCCGCGTGCAGCGTCTCGCGGTCGATGGGCAGCCGGTAGTGGGCGGCATAGGCATCGACCATGGCGAGATAGGTCGGCTGGTCGCAGGGATGGAAGCCGAGCCAGAGCCCGAAACGGTCGGAGAGGGAGACCTTCTCCTCGACCGCCTCGCCGGGATTGATCGCGCTGCCCTGCTCGTTCTCGATCATGTCGCGCGCCATCAGGTGGCGCCGGTTCGAGGTGGCGTAGAACAGCACGTTTGGCGGCCGGCCCTCGACGCCGCCGTCGAGCACGGCCTTCAGCGACTTGTAGCTGGTGTCGTCGCTGTCGAACGACAAATCGTCGCAGAAGATCAGGAACCGCCGGCGCACCGGGCGCAGGTGGCCGAGCAGCGCGGGGAGCGTGCCGATTTCCTCGCGGTGGATCTCCACCAGCACCAGCGGCTCGGTCCGGCCGAGATTGACCGCGGCATGCACTGCCTTCACCAGCGAGCTCTTGCCCATGCCGCGGGCGCCCCACAGCAGGGCGTTGTTCGCCGGCAGGCCGTTGGCGAAGCGCTCGGTGTTGGCGCGGAGGATGTCGCGCACGCGGTCCACGCCCTGGAGCAGGTCGAGGTCGATGCGGCTCACGCTCTCGACCGGCTGCAGCCACTCCTCCTCGCCGTGCCAGATGAAGGCGTCGGCCGCGCTCCAGTCCACGTCCGGCGGCTCGGGCGGCGCCATGCGGTCCAGCGCGTCCGCGATCTGCCGCAGCACGGGTTCAATGTCGGTTTCGGGCATGTCAGGGATCACCATTCATCCGGTCGGCGGGGACGGTAACCGGTCGCCCCGGCACGGTCAATTCCGCGGGCCGGACCGGAACCGCGCCGCGGGTCGCCGCGCTTCCCACGGACACGGCTCGTGGCTATCGTCCCGCGCAGTTTGACACCATTGCGTTGGGGGCTATAGTCCGCCGACTTTGCCAAGGGGGATATTGTGATGCTGATTTCATCAGCGTGGGCGCAGGAGGCGGGCGGGGACGCCGCGGCGGCTGCGGCGGCCGCACCGGGAGAAGGGAGTTTTCTCCTCTCTCTTGCACCGCTGATTCTCATCTTCGTCGTCTTCTATTTCCTGCTCATCCGGCCGCAGCAGAAGAAGATGAAGGCGCACCGGGCGCTGGTCGCCAGCGTGCGCCGCGGCGACCGCGTCGTGACCCAGGGCGGCATCCTCGGCACGGTGACGAAGGTGCTGGGCGAAAATGAGGTGCAGGTGGAGATCGCGGAAGGCGTGCGCGTGCGGGTGATCAAGCACACGCTGAGCGACGTGCTGAGCCGCACCGACGCCCGCGCGGCCGAGGCTGCGGCAGCCAAGCCGGAGGACGGCTCCGGCTCCGGCCAGGGCGGCGGCCTGCTCGGCCGGTTCAAGAAGTCCAACGGGTGAGCGCCCGCGCCCGGGCCTTCCGGGGGAGTATCCGCTAGATGCTGCGCCAGTCGCCGTGGCAGATCGCGTTCGTGCTGGGCGTCCTGCTGCTGAGCCTCCTGTTTGCCGCGCCGAACCTGTTCACGCGCGAGCAGCTGGCGAACGTGCCGTCGTGGCTTCCGAACAAGCAGCTCAGCCTCGGGCTCGACCTGCAGGGCGGCGTGCACTTCCTGCTGGGCGTGGACCTCAGGACGGCCCATGCCGAGCGCATGCAGAGCGTCGAGGACGCGGTGCGGGGCGCCTTCAACGATGCCTCGCCGCGTGTCGGCTACACCGGCCTGTCCGCGGGGCCGGAGGCGGTGACCTTCACCCTGCGCGACCCGGCTGACCGGGACCGCGCGACCGCGCTGCTCACGGCGGTCGATCCGACCTTCGAGGTCACCATCGCCGAGAACGGCGCGGGGCGCGTGGCCTACAGCGAATCGGCGCGCCAGACGCTGGACCAGCAGACGATCGACCGCGCGATCGAGGTGGTGCGCCGGCGCATCGACGTGCTGGGCGTCCGCGAGGCGACGGTGCAGGCGCAGGGCACCGACCGGGTGATCGTGGAGGTGCCGGGGGCGGACGATCCGCAGGCGATCCTGGACGTGCTCGAGCAGACGGGCACGATGACCTTCCATCTGCTCAACCCGGCGGTCTCGCCCAACGATCCGCGCCCGCCGGCCGGCACCGTGATCTATCCGGACGAGACCGGGACCGCGATGTACCCGGTGTTCAGCCGGATCGAGACCCACGGCGCCGACATCGAACATGCCGCGCCGCAGTTCACCGACCAGGGCTGGGTCGTCTCGTTCCGGTTCAACGCCAAGGGCGCCCGCGACTTCGCCCGGGTGACGTCGGAGCACGTCGGCGAGATGCTGGTCATCGTGCTCGACCGCAAGGTGATCAGCGCGCCGCGGATCGACGAGCCGATCACCGGCGGCAGCGGCATCATCCGCGGCAACTTCAACGCCGAGACGGCGACCAATCTGGCCGTACTGCTGCGCGCCGGCGCACTGCCGGCGCCGCTGGACGTGCTGGAACAGCGTACGGTCGGCCCGGGCCTCGGCCAGGATTCGATCGACGCCGGCATCCTCGCCTGCGCCGTCGGCGCGGTGCTGGTCATGGGCCTGATGGTGGCCACCTACGGCCTGTTCGGGATGTTCGCGAACATCGCGCTCATCTTCAACGTGATCATGATCCTCGCGGTCATGTCGCTGCTGCAGGCGACGCTGACGCTGCCCGGCATCGCCGGCATCGTGCTGACGATGGGCATGGCAGTCGATGCGAACGTGCTGATCTACGAGCGAATACGCGAGGAACTGGCGGCAGGCCGAACGCCGCTGAGCGCGGTCGAGGCGGGTTTCGCCCGCGCCTTCACCGCCATCGTGGACGCGAACGTCACGACGCTGATCGCGGCCGTGATCCTCTACAACTTCGGCACCGGGCCGATCAAAGGCTTCGCCGTTACCCTGGCCGTGGGCGTGATCTCGTCCATGTTCACCGCGATCATGGTGACGCGCCTCCAGGTCGCCTGGTGGATGCGGCGGCGCCGCTCCCGCGTGCTCGTGATCTAGGGAAACGGCGATGCGTCACCTGCACCTGGTTCCGCTCAACCCCCGCATCGGCTTCATGCGGATCCACAAGCCCGCGATCGCGATCTCCGTGCTGCTGGTGGTGGCCTCGTTCGTCCTCTACTTCGCCAAGGGGCTGAACTACGGCGTGGACTTCACCGGCGGCGCGCTCATCGAGGTGCGCACCGAGGGGCCGGCGGACGTCGCCACCATGCGCGCCCAGCTCGGCGCGCTGGACCTCGGCGAGGTCACGCTTCAGACCTTCGGCGCCGAGGACACGGTGCTGATCCGGGTGCAGGCCGACACGGACAGCGAGGGCGGTCAGGCGGCGGTCACCGCCATGGTCCAGAACGCGCTCGGCGCGGACGTGGAGCTGCGCCGGGTGGAGTTCGTCGGGCCGAAGGTGGGCGGCGAGCTGCAGGAGGCGGCGATCTGGGCCGTCATCATCGCGCTCGCCGGCATCATGGTCTACGTCTGGTTCCGCTTCGAGTGGCAGTTCGGCGTCGCCGGCGTCGCCGCGCTTGCCCACGACGTGATCACCACCGTCGGGCTGTTCGCCTTCCTGGACCTGGAGTTCAACCTGACGACCGTTGCGGCGGTGCTGACCATTGCCGGCATCTCGATCAACGACACGGTCGTGATCTTCGACCGGATGCGCGAGAACCTGCGCAAGTACAAGAAGACCCCGCTGTCGGAGCTGATCGACCTGTCGGTGAACCAGACGCTGTCGCGGACGGTGATGACCACCCTGACCACACTGGTCGCGCTGCTGGCCCTGTTCCTTGTGGGTGGGCCGGTGGTCCGCGACTTCTCCGGCGCGATGATCTGGGGCATGGTCGTCGGCACCTATTCGTCCGTGTTCGTGGCCGGGCCGATGCTGATCTACCTGAAACTCAAGCGCGACGACGACAGCGCCGAGCAGGAGCGGGCGGCGGAGGCCGCTCCGGCGTCCTGATGGACATCACCCCGCACGTCGCCCGCGACGCGAAGGTCATCCAGCGCTACGGGCCGGGGCGGTTCACGATCTCGGGCGAGGTGTTCCACGGGCCGGTGGTGGTGACGCCGACCTCGGTGCAGCCGTTCACCGACCGGCCGCTGCCGGAATGGGACGAGGCGGCAATGGCGCCCGTTCTGGAGGCCGAGCCGGCGGTGGAGATCCTCCTGATCGGCACCGGCTCGGCCATGGCGCCGATCCCGCCAGCCCTCCGGGCGCTGCTGCGCAGCCGCGGCATCGGCTGCGACGGCATGGACACCGGCGCCGCCTGCCGCACCTACAACGTGCTGCTGGCCGAGGGACGCCGCGTCGCGGCCGTGCTTATTGCAGTCGCTTGACATTTCGCTGTAGAACCTTGTTGTAGCTGCAAAACGACGCGGTCGTTCGCCAACAGCAGGCCGAGAAGCCGATGCGCCTTGTTTCTTTCCTGGGGATCGCGGTCCTTGCGGGCCTGGTCACGGCATGCCAGACGACCGGGGACGACGCGGACGTCGCGGCAGTGGGCACGCCGGTTGACGGGGCGGGCGGCGCGGGCGACACCGCCGGCGGGGGCCTCGGCGGCCTCGCCGACGATGCGGTCGTCCGGCTGCAGGTCGAGGACTACCAGAAGCACCTCGACGAGGTGATCATCGCCTACCGCTTCTGCGTCCGCGCTTCTGCGCTGGAGCTCGACGACGGCAGCTCGGACCCGGAGCTCATCCTCGACCGCGCCCAGCGCCGCTGCGAGGACGAGTACCGCACCGTGCACCGCACGGCGTCGCTGCTGAACAGCATCGACCGGATTGCCAACCTGCGCGCCGAAAGCAAGCAGGCGGCGCTGGAATCGCTGCGCGCGGCCCGCGCCTCCTGACGGCCGCGAACGGGCGGGATACCAAGGAAAAAAAAACGGCGGGACGCAGGTCCCGCCGTTGTCGTTCCGGCCGGAGCCGTGCGGGCTCAGGCCTTGCTGAAGTTCTCGGACGCGAAGTCCCAGTTGATCAGGTGATCGAGGAACGCCTTGAGGAAGTCCGGGCGCCGGTTGCGGTAGTCGATGTAGTAGGCGTGCTCCCAGACGTCGCAGGTGACGAGCGGCACGCCGGGGCCGACCAGCGGGGTTTCGGCGTTGGGGGTCTTGGTCACCTTGAGGCTGCCGCCCTCCTTCACCAGCCAGGCCCAGCCGCTGCCGAACTGGGTGGTGCCGGCCTGCACGAAGGCCTCCTTGAACCCGTCCAGGCTGCCGAAGTCCCTGTCGATGGCCTCCTTCAGCGCGCCGGTGGGCGCACCGCCGCCGCCGGGCTTCATCGAGTGCCAGAAGAAGGTGTGGTTCCAGATCTGGGCCGCGTTGTTGAACACGCCGGTCTTCGACGCGTTGCCGTGGGACTCCCTGATCAGGGTGACGAGGTCCTTGTTCGCGTCGTCCGTCCCTTCGATCAGTTTGTTCAGGTTCGTGACATAGGCGGCGTGGTGCTTGCCATGATGGAAGTCGAGGGTTTCGCCCGAGTAGTGCGGCTCCAGCGCCGTCCGCTCGTAGGGCAGGGGGGGAAGTTCGAACGCCATTGGTGCCTCGGTCCCATGTCTGGTTGTTGCGTGGCGGCCGGGCCGAAGAGAAAGGGCGGGAGCCCAGCCATAGCCATCCACATAGAGCTTTGCCGCCGTGCTGTGAACCCTTTCGCCGCGCCCGCATCGGCAGGGTTCGCTCCGCCCGTTGCGTCCGCGGCCGCGATCGGCATGCTGCGCGGATGACCGTCGAACCCGGACCGGACGCGGACGTCGCCTACTGCGTGGAGCAGCTCCGCGAGAGCGACCGCGACCGCTACCTCTCCCTCCTGCTCGCGCCGGCGGACGCGCGGGCGGCCCTCAGCGCCCTCTACGCCTTCCGGCTGGAGGTGGCGAAGACCCATGCCGTCGTCAGCGAGCCGATGCTGGGCCAGATCCGGCTGCAGTGGTGGCGGGAGAGCATCGACGGCCTGTTCGCTGGTACGCCGCGCCGCCATGCGGTGCTGACGCCGCTGGCCGGCGCGGTGCGGGAACGGGGGCTCCCGCGGGCGCCGTTCGATGCGGTGATCGACGCTCATGAGCGCGACCTCGACCTGGCACCTTTCCCCGACTCCGAGTCGCTCGAGCGTTACTGCACGGAGGTCGAGGGCAGCATCGTCGCGCTCGCGTTCGCCATTCTCGGCGGGCCGGTCGAAGGCGCCCGCCTCGCGCTGGCTCAGGAGGCCGGGCGCGCCATCGGGATGGCGGGCCTGCTGCGGCGGCTGGCGCCCGGCCGGCGCTCCGGCCCGCTCGCGATCCCGGCCGCGGTCGCCTCCGCCCAGGGTCTCGATCCGGACGACCTGCGCCGGGTTTCGCTCGACGATGGCCGGATGCGGGCGTCGGTGGAGGCGGTGGCCGGCCTTGCGCGCCGGCGGCTGTCGGCGGCGCGGGCGTTGCGCCGGGCGGCCGGCCCGCGGGACTGCGCGGCGCTGCTGCCGCTGACCTCGGCGGGCGGGCTGCTGAGGCGGCTGTCGGCCGCCCGCTTCCACGCCGCCGACCCGCGCGTCGTCGAGCCGGCGCCGGGCGAAATGTGGCGGCTCGCGCTGGCCTCGCTGCTGCGCCGCTTTTAAGCTGTCCGTATCCAGGATCACCACGGAGGCCAACCCATCATGCGCCATGCCCTCATCGCCCTCGGGATCGGCCTTGCCGCGGGGCCGGCAGCCGCGGACGGCTATGACACCGTCCGCGCCGCGCTCGATGCGGGCGACTATCCGACGGCCTATGCGACCCTGGCCGAGATGGGCGACGGCGGCGACACGCTGGCGATGACGATGCTGTCGAACCTGCTGCTGTCGGAAGTCGCCGGTCCGGCGGACCTGGGGCTCGCCGTCGCCTGGCTGGAGCAGGCCGCGGCGCAGGGCAGCGTTCACGCCATGCTCCGCCTGGGCGCGATCCACCAGCTGCACGGCCAGGCGCTGTTCCCCGACCGCCAGGCGCCGGTGACCATGGCGGTCGGTTTTCCCGAGGCGGCGGACTACTACCGCCAGGCGGAGGCAGCGGGCTCGGAGGTGGCGCTGAGCCGGCTCGCCGGCCTCTACCGGCTGTCGATGATGTCCGCGCTCGATCCGTCGCTGACGCGGGAACAGGAAGCGGCGCTCGCGCGCAGCTACATGGAACGGGCGGTGGAGGCCGGGCGGCCCGACGCGATGGCGATGCTGGCCCACGTCATTCGGGTGGAGGATCCGCCGCGGTCGGCGGCGCTGTTCCGGCGCGCGGCGACGCTGGGCGACCAGGTGGCGCTGGGCATCCTCGCGGTGGCGCCGGAGATGGGCGGCGTCACCGACCCGGTCGAGGCGCTGTCGTGGGCCTATGCAGCGCGGATGGCGTGGGAGCGCGATCCGAACCCGCGGTCGCCGCTGTTCATCATGGCCGGGGCCGACACCGGCCACCAGTTCCTGGAGATGATGGAGAACATCATCCTCGCCGCCCCGGACCCCGATCGCGCGGCGGCCGAGGCCATGGCGGCGGAGATCGCGGCAGGCTGGCCGAACCTGCTGCCGGGGCAGGGGAGCACGCAGGGCGGCGGGCTGTTCGGGCGCAACTAGAGCCCGCCGCGGCAGACCGCTTCGCCGGCAGGCCGTGGCTATTCCGCGGCCTGCGCCTTCGGGTGCAGCCAGCCGTCGAGGTCGGCGAGGGCGCGCGCGGAGAGCGCGTGCTTGCGCTCGCGGCCGCGCAGCCGGTCCTTCTTCGGCCCGTCGTCGCCCGGGAAGCCGGGGAACAGCCCGA
>CALKHQ010000060.1 GCA_937988735.1 uncultured Alphaproteobacteria bacterium | reverse complement strand
CGAGCAGCCCGGGCGGCGGGTCGATCACCAGCCGGCCGCCGGCGATGTCCACCACCGGAAAGCAGGCGCGGGTGAAGGGCGCGGCGACCGTGCCGGCCTTCCCCGCCAGGGCGATCTCCACCACGTCGCCGGCCCCGTAGTCCTCGATCGCCACCACGCGGCCGAAGGGCGACCCGTCGACCGTCTCGACCGCGAGCCCGATCAGGTCGACGAGGTAGTACTCCTCCTCGTCCTCCGGCTCCGGCAGCCGTTCGCGCGGGACATAGAGCCGCAGCCCCCGCAGCGCCGCCGCGGCGTCGCGGTCCTCGATCCCCTCGACCGCGGCGATGAGCTGGTCCTTCGCCTCGCCGACCACGCGCAGGTTGAACCGGCGCTGGCCGCTCTGGTCGCTGAGCGGGCCGTAGGACGCGATCGCCGCCGGATCGGCGGTGAAGCTGCGCAGCTTGACCAGCCCGCGCACGCCGTGCGCGGTCGCAATCTGCCCGACGCAGACCATCCGGTCGTGGTGCTGCCCAGCCATGCGGCGGCTCCGGGACGCTCTCCGCTCAGACCTCGGCGCCGGAAGCCGCGGCCTCGGCCGCGGCCTTGCGGGCCTCTTCCGCCTGCCGCATCCGCTCCTGGGCCTTCGCCTTCGGCTGCGGCTTCTTGGTCTGGTTCGGGATCGCGAACTTCGGCGCGAGGCCGGCATCGCCGATGAAGCGTGCAACGCGGTCGGTCGGCTGCGCACCGACGCTCAGCCAGTGCTTGATGCGCTCCGCATTGAGGCGCAGGCGGTCCGGATGGTCGCGCTCGACCATCGGGTTGTAGGTCCCGACCTTCTCGATGAAGTCGCCGTCGCGCGGGGCGCGGGCGTCGGCAACGACGATGCGGTAGTAGGGCCGCTTCTTGGCGCCGCCGCGGGCGAGCCGGATCTTCAGTGCCATGGTCTTCCTTTCCTAAAGGGCGTCATGCCCGCGCCGGTCCCGGACGTCGTGCCGGGCGGCAACGCGGACAAGCTGGGCAGGCCGGGACAGGCCCGGCCGTGACGTGCGTGGGGAGCGGACGACCATCGTCATCCCCGCGGGAAGCCGGGCGGCAGGCCGCCGGGACCACCCGGACCGCCCAACCCGCCGAGCAGGTTGCCGAGGCCGCCGCGCATGAGGCCCTTCGGCCCCAGCTTGCCAACCCGCTTCATCATCTTCGCCATCTCGGCGTGCTGCTTCAGCAGCTTGTTCACGTCCTGCACCGTGGTGCCGGAGCCGAGCGCGATGCGGCGCTTGCGGCTGGCGTGGATCATCGCCGGCTTCGCGCGCTCCTCCGGCGTCATCGACAGGATGATCGCCTCCTGCCGCTTGATGATGCGGTCGTCGATCTTGGCCTCGGCCATCTGCTTCTTGATCTTGCCGATGCCGGGAAGGAGCCCCATCAGGCCGCCGAGCCCGCCCATCTTCGACAGCTGGCGCAGCTGCTGCAGCAGGTCGTTGAGGTCGAATTCGCCCTTGGTGATCTTGCGGGCCATCTTCTCGGCTTCCGCCTCGTCGATGACCTCCTTTGCCTTCTCGACCAGGCTGACGACATCGCCCATGCCGAGGATGCGCCCGGCGATCCGCTCCGGGTGGAAGGGCTCGATCGCGTCCAGCTTCTCGCCGACGCCGATCAGCTTGATCGGGCAGCCGGTGACCGCGCGCATCGACAGCGCGGCGCCCCCGCGGGCGTCGCCGTCGACGCGGGTCAGCACGATGCCGGTGAGCCCGATCCGCTCCTTGAAGTTGCGGGCGGTGGCGACCGCGTCCTGCCCGGTCATCGCGTCGGCGACCAGCAGCGTCTCCACCGGGTGGACCGCGTCGCGCACGGCCGCGACCTCGGCCATCAGCGCGTCGTCGATCGACAGCCGTCCGGCGGTGTCGAGCAGCACCACGTCGTAGCCGTTGAGGCGGCCGGCGGTCATCGCCCGCAGCGCGATCTCCACCGGCTGCTGGCCGGGCACGATCGGCAGCGTCGGCACCCCGGCCTGCTCGCCCAGCACACGCAGCTGCTCCTGCGCCGCCGGCCGCTGCACGTCGAGCGAGGCCATCAGGACCTTCTTCTTCTGCTCGCGCTGCAGCATCCGACCAATCTTGGCCGTCGTGGTGGTCTTGCCGGAGCCCTGCAGGCCGACCATCAGGATCGGCACGGGCGGCACCGCCACGGTGTTGATCGCCGACGCCTCGGAGCCGAGCATCTCCACGAGGTTGTCGTGGACGATCTTGATGACCTGCTGCCCCGGGGTGACCGAGCGGATCACCTCCTGACCGACGGCCCGCGCCCGGACCTTGTCGATGAACTCCTTGACCACCGGCAGGGCGACGTCGGCCTCGAGCAGCGCGATCCGCACCTCGCGCATCGCGGCATTGACGTCCGCCTCCGACAGCGCGCCGCGCTTGCGCAGCTTGTCGAAGATGTCGCCGAGCTTGCTGCCTAGGCCTTCGAACATCAGCCGGTCCTTCCGATCCCGCCTCTCCAAACGGAAACGCGCCGGTGCGCGAAACTCGCGGACCGGCGGAGCCCCTCGGGGCCTGCTGTTCCCACGCATGTGCGGGACGTCGCGGTATAGGGGCGCAGGCGTCCCCTTGTCAATCGCGGCGGAGCCCATCGCGCGGCGCACTGGCGGCGTGCTCCGCGCGCGCTAGATGATTGCGCGGTCGGAGGCCGGGGACAACCACGCCGCGCGATGCGGCGAGGAGGCATCTGTGATCTGGGTGGGCGCGGCGCTGATCATCGCTGGGCTGGTGGCGATGGTCCTTCAGCCGCTGAGGCAGGGCCAGCTCAGCGGCGACCGCCTCGGCTGGGAGGAACCGGCCGACACGCTGGAGCCCCGCCGGCCCAGCCGCGGGCTCGGCATCCGCGGCAACTGACCCGGGCTCGCCCTCTTTTCGGTCGGCGCGGTTCTGATGATCGCCGGCAGCCTGCTCGGCATCTGAACCTTCCCGCCGACGCCGATGCTGTCACCGCTGTCCTGTCGGCGTCCTGCCCCGCATTGATGGCGGGGCACTACGAACCGGCCCTGCTCGCCGCGCTGCTGCCGCTGATCACCGTCGCCAATCCGCGACTGCTTGCCTCCGGCCGCCACTACGTGGCCGTGACGGGGACGGGCGAGATCGCCGGCTGCGGCGGCTGGAGCCACGAGCGGCCGGGAACGGGGGAAATCGAGCCGGGCCTGGGCCATATCCGCCACTTCGGCACCCACCCCGGCTGGACAGGGCGCGGCATCGGCCGGGCCCTGCTCGAGCGCTGCCTGCACGACAACGAACGCGAGGGCGTCACCTGCCTCGAGTGCTACGCCAATCTCAACGCCGAAGGGTTCTACCGCGCACTCGGCTTCGCGCCGGTGCAACCGGTCCGGGTTTCGATCACGCCGCAGCTCGCGATGCCGGCGCTACTGATGCGCCGGGTACCGAACAACGGCGTTCAAGAGCTGTTAACGAGGGTCGGCCATGGTGCGGCATGCTCCGCGTCCTGGCCTGCATCACCGAACAGCACGACCTGCGCTTCGTCGCCCTGGCGGGTGTGATCTGCTGTCTTGCCTGCTACACCGCAATGAGCCTGCTGTCGCGCAGTGACGGCGGGCACCGCCGACGCGCGTTCGGCTGGCTCGCCGCCGCGGCGCTGGTCACCGGCAGCGGCGTGTGGTCCACCCATTTCGTCGGCATGCTCGCCTTCCAGCCGGCGCTGCCGACCGGGTTCGACTTCGGGCTGACCGCGCTTTCCATCCTGGTCGCCGTGATCCTCTCCGGCTTCGGCTATGTCATCGCCTTTCCGCTGGGGCGGCCGGCCCTGGGCGGCGCGGTGCTGGGGTCGGCGATCGCCGCGATGCACTACGTTGGCATGGCCGGCTATGTCGTGCCGGCGGTGATGCACTGGGACATGGCCTATGTGGCGGCGTCGCTGCTGCTCGGCACCGGCCTCGGCGCCGCCGCCATCGCCGCGATGCGCCGCCGCGAGGGGTTCGCCGGCCGGGTGGCCGGCGCAGCCGTGTTCGCGCTCGCCATCTGCGCGATGCACTTCACCGGCATGGCCGCAGTGACCCTGACGCCGGATCCGACCCTCCTGGTGCCGGACAGCATCATCCCGCCGCAGGTGCTGGTAATCTTCGTCGCGGTCGTCACCCTGGCGATCATGGCCTTCGGACTGGCGGGCTCGGCGATCGACCAGCGCTTCGCCCAGCGCTCGGCGCTCGAGGCCGCCCGGCTGCGCGACCATGTCGAGGAGCTGGAGCGGACCAGGGTGGAGCTGGAAGGCGCCACCCTGCAGCTCAAGGCGGCTCTCGGGGCGGCCGAGGAGGCGAACCGGGCGAAGTCCGAGTTCCTTGCCACGATCAGCCACGAGGTGCGCACGCCGTTGAACGGCATCCTCGGCATGGCCGCGGCGCTGCTGCGTTCGGACCTGGAACCGCGGGTGCGCGAGGGGCTGACCGTCATCCGGCAGTCCGGCGACGCGCTGCTGCACATCCTCAACGACATCCTGGACCTGTCGAAGATCGAGGCCGGGCGGATCACGATCGAGGAATCGGACTTCAGCCTGCGCGGGCTGGTGGAGGCAGCGGAGACGCTGTGGGCGCCGCACGCCCGCAGCAGGCGGCTCGCCTTCGCGAGCCACTGCGGCGACGGCCCCGCGCTGCTGCGCGGCGATGTCAGCCGCATCCGGCAGGTGCTGCACAACCTGATCAGCAACGCGATCAAGTTCACCCACCGCGGCGGCGTCACCGTGCAGGCGTCGGTCGAACCTCTTGAGAATACCGGCCGGTTCCGGCTCCGCCTGAGCGTCGCGGACACCGGTATCGGGCTCGACAGCGAGCAGATCGGACGCATCTTCCAGCCTTTCGTCCAGGGCGACGGCTCGACGACGCGGCGCTATGGCGGCACCGGGCTCGGGCTGTCGATCTCGAAGAAGCTGGTGACGCTGCTGGGCGGCGAGATCGGGGTCGAGAGCCGCCCCGGCGAAGGGTCGCGCTTCTGGTTTACGGTGCCGGTCGGCCCGGGCGAGGCCCGACAGCAGCCGGAGACAGCCCCGCCGCCCGCGCCCGTACCCGCACCCGCGACACGTCCGGAACAGCGGCTGCTGGTCGCCGAGGACAATCCGGTCAACCAGAAGCTGGTGGGGCTGCTGCTGGCCCCGCTCGGCTGCGCCATCGACTATGTCGCCAACGGGCGCGAGGCGGTGGCGGCGGTGCGGGCCGCCCGTTACGACGCCGTCCTCATGGACGTGCAGATGCCGGAGATGGACGGCATCGGCGCCACCCGCGCCATCCGCGCGCTCGCCGACCCGGAACGCGCTGCGACGCCGATCATCGCGCTGACCGCCAACGCGATGCAGGGCGACCGGGAGGCCTATCTGCGCCAGGGCGTGGACGACTATCTGTCCAAGCCCGTCGACCCCGAAGCGCTGCTGGCGGTGGTCGGGCGCTGGCTGACCGGCGACGTCGTCGGCAAGGCCGCCCGCGCCGCCTGACCCTACCGCTCCAGGGGCGGGCGACGCAGGAAGGCCGCGGCGACGGCAGCGACGGCCGGGAGCGCGGCGAGGATCAGCAGCGTTTCCGCATAGCTGCCGAACAGGTCGTAGCCGGCGCCGAGCGGCAGCGGCCCCAGCGAGGCGCCCACCACGCCCGCGGTCTGGGCGGTGCCCATGATGCTGCCGATGTGGCGGCGACCGAAGTAGCGCGGCCAGATGTAGGTGCCGATCACCATGCTGGAGGCGTTGGTGAGGCCGAACAGCACGGCATAGATCACCGCGGTCGGCAGGTCGGCGACGAAGGCGGCGGCGGCCAGCGAGGCGGACTGCAGGCACAGCGCCGCGATCAGGGCCAGCCGCGGCTGCATCCGGTCCACCGCCCGGCCCACAAGCGGCATCGCGGCCGCCATCGCCACCGCGATCAGGGTGAACGCCATCGCCGCCGTCGCCGGGTCGAGCCCCTGTGCGGTGAACACCGATATCTGGAAGAAGTGGAGCGCGGTGGACAGCATCGACATCGAGAACAGGCCGCCGGCGATGATGTAGAAGGCCGGCGTGCGCAGGGCCTGGCCCAGGGTGGCGAAGCCGTAGGCCGACGCCACCGCCGTCGATCCGACCGCGAGATCTGCCGCGATCGGATCGACGAAGGCGGAGAAGTTGAAGGACTGCCTCGCACCGCTGGCGAACAGGCCGACCGCCGCACCGAACAGCACGAGCCAGCCGTAGAAGAACCGGCCGCCGACGAGGGCGACGAGGCCGGTGGGGGTGCCTGTGGGCGTAGGCGTGCGCATGGCTCTCCGCAGGCGGGCGTGATGGCGGGGCGCCGGATCGGGGACGGGGTCCGCGAGCGTGCACGGGACAGTAGGCAAAGGGGCGGCGGTCGTCCACGGCGCACGAGACATCCCCCGCCGTCGACGGCTCCGGCCGCCGCCGCACGCGGGCGGCGCGCCGGATTCGGCGGGACCGGCGGGCGCATTCAGAAATTCCTGGCGGGGTGGGGTTGTAACCCGGCGCGCGCGGTCCAGTATCGCTGCTGCTGTACCGGAACGGAGCGGGGATGATCGGGTACAGCGACGTCATCTTCCCGACAGCATGGACTGGAAATTCATGAAGTTGTCTGCCCAACAGGTCGCATCCGTGCGGCAGGAGCTGGGGGCCGAGCCCCTCAGCGAGGACAATCCGGCGATGGAAGCGCTTCGCGGCGCCTTCGGCGACCACACCTTCTACGTCGGGGCCGACGGGCTGTTCGTTTTCGAGCCGGTCAACGAGCCGGCCGGCAACGGCACCCACGCCCAGCTGGTGCTGGTCGCGGCATGGACCGACAGCCAGCGCAACACGCTGCAGCGGGTGGAGCCGCAGGAAACCGATCAGGTCGTGGATCTGACGGCCGCCGGCGACAGCGAGGGCGACGCCAACGGCGACGGCTTCCCCGGCGCGGCCTGAGTGTCCCGGTCGGCCGCGTGAACGCGCGGCCGTCCACGGCTCAGTCGCCGTCGGGAGTCATCCCGCCCGTCGCGTTCTGGATGAAGTTCTGGATGCCCATCTGGTCGATCAGGGCCAGCTGGGTCTCCAGGAAATCGATGTGCTCCTCTTCGTTTTCCAGGATGTCCACCAGGATTTCCCGGGAAACGAAGTCGCGCACGGATTCGCAGTAGGCGATCGCGTCGCGGAGCATCGGCGCCGATTCCCGCTCCAGCGCCAGATCGCACTCCAGCAGTTCCCGCACGTTCTCGCCGATGCGCAGCTTGCCCAGGGTCTGCAGGTTCGGCAGGCCCTCCAGGAAGAGGATGCGCTGGATCAGCCTGTCCGCATGCTTCATCTCGTCGATCGATTCCCCGTACTCATGATCGGCGAGCCGGGTCATGCCCCAGTTCCGCAGCATGCGGGCGTGAAGGAAGTACTGGTTGATCGCGGTGAGTTCGTTCTTGAGCACCCGGTTCAGGTGCTCGTTGACCGTCTTGTCGCCCTGCATGGTTCCACCTCGCGCGCCGGGGAACGGACAGAACGAGCCTAGTGTGCCGGAGGTGCGATAGCAACCGCGCCGGGTCGTCCGCCGGGATGCGGAACCCCGCCTATTCCGCGGCGAT
Organism: uncultured Alphaproteobacteria bacterium; assembly: GCA_937988735.1. Classification (GTDB taxonomy): domain Bacteria; phylum Pseudomonadota; class Alphaproteobacteria; order CALKHQ01; family CALKHQ01; genus CALKHQ01. The sequence continues at coordinate 6,649 of CALKHQ010000060.1, read as the reverse complement.
GGCCGGGACGTCCGCCGGTGACCCGTGGTTGCCCGGCCCGTGGTGCAGCAGGAGCATTTCCCGGATGTCGTGGACGCAGGTGCCGCACTGCGGCACGCAGCCGAGACCGCGAAACACCTGAGCCACGGAGCTGGCGCCGGCGGCGATCTGGCTGCCGACGGCGCGGCAGTTGAACCCGTTGCACAGGCAGACGATCATCGTTAGTCCTGACAGTGACAATCATTCGCATGGCAATGTGAGGCACGGCGCGGCCGATTGCAAGTGCCTCGCATTCCCATTGAGGACAGCACGGCGAACAGCGCGAAGTTCCTCCCGGCGGGACAACGTCTGCCGGCGCTCGCCGGGGCGATCGGCTTGACTCCCGATTTTCGTTTGCGAAAATTCCTGCCATCAGGAATGCGCGCTTGTGAAAATGCAGGAGGCTGCTACCATTCACGAGCGGCACCGCTGAGCCGGCCGAGCCGAAGCGGCATGCGCGGCGGCATGCAACGACAACGAAAAATAGACCACGTTGGGAGGACGATCCTTGAGAACGAAACTGTTCGCCACTGCGGCCGCAGTGGCGCTGGCTTCCTTCGCCGGTCCGGCCTACGCCGGCATGGAAGAAGCCGAGCGCTGGGTGGACCAGGAATTCCAGCCCTCGACCCTGACCCGCGAGGAACAGCTGGCGGAGATGCAGTGGTTCATCGACGCCGCCAAGCCTTACGTCGGCATGGAAATCAACGTGCTGTCGGAAACGATCCCGACGCACTCCTACGAAGCCGAAGTCCTCGCGCAGGCGTTCTACGAGATCACCGGCATCCGGGTGAACCACCAGCTCCTCGGCGAAGGCGAGGTGGTGCAGGCCGTGCAGACCCAGATGCAGACGGGCCGCAACCTCTACGACGCCTACGTCAACGACAGCGACCTGATCGGCACCCACTCCCGCCTGCAGCTCGCGGTGAACCTCACCGACTGGATGGCCGGCGAAGGCGCGGCGGTGACCAACCCCAATCTCGACCTCGACGACTTCATGGGGATCTCGTTCACCACCGGCCCGGACGGAAAGGTCTACCAGCTTCCCGACCAGCAGTTCGCCAACCTGTACTGGTTCCGCAAGGACTGGTTCGACCGCGAGGACTTCAAGCAGCAGTTCCGCGAGATCTACGGCTACGAGCTCGGCGTGCCGGTGAACTGGTCGGCCTATGAGGACATCGCCGACTTCTTCACCAACCATGTGCGCGAGATCGACGGCGTGCGCGTCTACGGCCACATGGACTACGGCAAGCGCGCGCCCGATCTCGGCTGGCGCATGACGGACGCCTGGCTGTCGATGGCCGGCATGAGCGACCCGGGACTGCCCAACGGCCGGCCGGTGGACGAATGGGGCATCCGCATGGAGGAAGGCTCCTGCAACCCCGCCGGTGCGTCGGTGACCCGCGGCGGCGGCACCAACAGTGCGCCTGCCGTCTACGCCATCGCCAAGTGGGACGAATGGCTGCGCAACTACGCGCCTCCGGGGGCGGCGAGCTACGACTTCTACCAGTCGCTGCCGGCACTGGCCCAGGGCAACGTCGCCCAGCAGATCTTCTGGTACACCGCCTTCACCGCGAACATGGTCGCGCCACGGGAGGAGGGCAACAACACCGTGGACGAGGAAGGCTACCCGCTGTGGCGGATGGCGCCCTCGCCGCACGGTGCCTACTGGGAAGAGGGCATGAAGCTGGGCTACCAGGACGTCGGCTCCTGGACCCTGTTCGAATCGACCCCCGTGGATCGCCGGCAGGCCGCCTGGCTCTACGCCCAGTTCGTCACCTCCAAGACGGTGGACGTCCGCAAGAGCCACGTCGGCCTGACGTTCATCCGCGACAGCACGGTGCGGCACGAGAGCTTCACCGAGCGGTCGCCGCGGCTGGGCGGCCTGGTCGAGTTCTACCGCTCGCCCGACCGGGTGCTGTGGAGCCCGACCGGCATCAACGTGCCGGACTATCCGAAGCTGGCCCAGCTGTGGTGGCAGCATATCGGCGACGTCAACTCCGGCGCGTTCACCCCGCAGCAGGCGATGGACCGGCTGGCCGCCGAGATGGACCAGGTGATGGCCGGCATGCAGGCCGCCGACGAGCAGGCGAACCTCTACGGCGGCTGCGGGCCGCGGCTGAACGAGGAGCGCGACGCCCAGTACTGGATCGACCAGCCGGGCACGCCCGTTCCGCCGCTGGAGAACGAGAAGCCGCAGGGCGAGACGATCGCCTATGACGAGCTGATCGCCCGCTGGCAGGAAAACTGACCGGCAAAGCCTGGCGCTGCCTTCCGGCCCGTCGCGGCGCACCCGTGGCGGGCCGGAAGAATGAACACTCCCTGCGTCCGCCGCTCGCGTCCGGCGCGAGCGACGGGCGCAGCGGAACGACCGCAGGTGACAGCGGCGGCGCTCCGATGCACGCTGAGCGTCGGCAGCGGACCCCGAGGAAAGCGGCCCGATGACCCTGGAACTCAGGCGCGTGGAAAAGCGCGTGGGCGCGGAGACCCACATCCATCCCACCTCCGTGGCGCTGGCCGGGGGCGGATTCAACATCCTGCTCGGCACCACGCTGGCCGGAAAGACGACGCTGATGCTCCTGATGGCGGGGCTCGAGAAGCCGACCGCGGGCGAGATCGTGCTGAACGGGCGCGACGTCACCAGAGTGCCGGCGCCGAAGCGAAACGTCGCGATGGTGCATCAGCAGTTCATCAACTACCCGAACATGACGGTGTTCGAGAACATCGCGTCCCCGCTGCGTGTCGCGCGCCTGCCGAGGGACCAGATCCGCGACCGCGTGCACCGGACGGCCGAGCTGCTGCGGCTGACGCCGATGCTGGACCGCAAGCCGGCGGAGCTGTCCGGCGGCCAGCAGCAGCGGACCGCCCTTGCGCGCGCGCTGGTCAAGGACGCCGACCTCGTCCTGCTCGACGAGCCGCTCGCCAACCTCGACTTCAAGCTGCGCGAAGAGCTGCGGGACGAGCTGCCGCGGCTGTTCGAGGACCGCGGCTGCACCGTCGTCTACGCCACCACGGAACCGACCGAAGCGCTCCTCCTCGGCGGCCACACCCTCACCCTCCACGAGGGGCGGATGACCCAGTTCGGCGAGACCGCCACCGTCTACCGCCGGCCGCGCGACCTCACCACCGCCCGCGTCTTCTCCGACCCGCCGATCAACACCGCGCCGGTGATCAAGCGCGGCGACCGCGCCTGGCTGGCCGACGACGTGTCGTGGCCGGTCACGGGGCCGCTGCTTTCCCGCGCCGATGGCGAATACATCGTCGGCATCCGCCCGCACCACGTGACGCCCACCCCCGGCGCGCCGGACGCCGTCCGCATCGAGGGGCGGGTGCTCGTCGCCGAGCTCAGCGGTTCGGAGAGCATCATCCACTTCAGCCTGTACGACCGGCCGTGGGTGTCGCAGTCGCACGGGGTGCACCCGTTCCGCGTCGGCGACCTGGCGCCGCTGTACATCGACACGCGGCAGTGCCTGTACTTCGACCGCGACGAGCAGCTGGTCGACGAGAGCTGACGGGGGCGCCGGTGGCACGCATCACGCTCGATCGCCTCGCCCACTCCTACGTCCGGTCGCCGACGCGGGACGCGGACTGGGCGCTGAAGGAGATGACGGTGGAATGGTCCGACGGCGGCGCCTACGCGCTGCTGGGCCCCTCCGGCTGCGGCAAGACCACGCTGCTCAACATCATCTCCGGCCTGATCACGCCGACCCGCGGTCGCGTGCTGTTCGACGACCGCGACGTCACCGCGGCCCCGCCGGACGAGCGCAACATCGCCCAGGTGTTCCAGTTTCCGGTCGTCTACGACACGATGACCGTCTACGACAACCTGGCCTTCCCGCTGCGCAACCGCGGGCTCGACGCGCGCACCATCGATGCGCGGGTGCGCGAGATCGCGCGCATGGTCGACCTGGAGGCGATGCTGGACAGGCGCGCCGCCGGGCTCACCGCCGACGGCAAGCAGAAGATCTCCCTCGGCCGCGGGCTGGTCCGCGCGGACGTGAACGTCATCATGTTCGACGAGCCGCTGACGGTGATCGACCCGCACCTCAAGTGGCGGCTGCGCTCGCAGCTCAAGGCGCTGCACCAGCAGTTCGGCGTCACCATGATCTACGTCACCCACGACCAGACCGAGGCCCTGACCTTCGCCGACAAGGTGGTGGTGATGCACGACGGCCAGGTGGTGCAGATCGGCACGCCGGTCGAACTGTTCGAGCGACCGCAGCACACCTTCGTCGGCCACTTCATCGGCTCTCCGGGCATGAACGTGCTGCCGTGCACGATCCGGGACGGAGTCGCAGTCTTTGCCGGGCAGCCGGTGCCGACGGCGCGGCCCGTCGCCGACCCCGGCGGTGGCACCCGTCTGGAACTCGGCGTGCGGCCCGAGTACGTGCGCTTTGCCGACGACGGCATCCCGGTGCAGATCGTCAAGGTCAACGACGCCGGCCGCTACCGCGTGGTGGACACGCGGGCGGAGGGCGCCCGCATCCAGCTTCTGGTGCAGGAGGACCAGCCGATCCCCGAAGGGACCGCGCACGTCCGCTTCGACGCCGCCCGCACCCAGGTCTACGCCGACGGCTGGGTCCTGAACTGAGGAACCGAGATGGCGCGCAAGATCCAGAATCAGAAGGCCTGGCTGTTCGTCATCCCGGTGGTGGTGCTGGTGGCGTTCAACGCCATCATTCCGCTGATGACGGTGGTGAACTACTCGATCCAGGACACCTACGGGAACAACATCTTCCTGTGGTCCGGGCTGAAGTGGTACGAGGAGCTGCTGGCGTCGGAACGCTTTCATGACGCGCTGGTCCGCCAGGTGGCCTTCACCTTCATCATCCTCGCGATCGAGATCCCGCTCGGGGTGGCGATCGCGCTCGCCATGCCGCGCCGCGGTCCGTGGGTTTCGGTCTGCCTGGTGCTGATGGCCCTGCCGCTGCTGATCCCGTGGAACGTGGTCGGCGCGATGTGGAACATCTACGCGCTGCCCGACATCGGGCTCCTCGGCTACCTGCTGAACGCCGCCGGCTGGGACTACAACTTCACCCGCCATCCGTTCGACGCCTGGTTCACCACGGTGATGATGGACGTCTGGCACTGGACGTCGCTGGTGGTGCTGCTCGCCTATGCCGGGCTGGTCTCTATCCCCGACGCGTACTATCAGGCGGCCCGAATTGACGGGGCGAAGCGATGGGCGGTGTTCCGCCACATCCAGCTGCCGAAGATGAAGCGGGTGCTGACCATCGCCGTCCTGCTCCGCTTCATGGACAGCTTCATGATCTACACCGAGCCCTTCGTGCTCACCGGCGGCGGGCCCGGCAACTCGACCACCTTCCTTTCGATCGACCTCAACAAGGTGGCGCTCGGCGAATTTGCGCTGGGCCGGGCGGGCGCGATGTCGCTCGTCTACTTCCTGATCATCCTGCTGCTGAGCTGGATCTTCTACACGGTGATGACCAGAAACGAGGACCGGTCATGAGGCTGCGCTGGATCATCCCCGCCCTGTACATCCTGTTCCTGCTGCTGCCGATCTACTGGCTGCTGAACATGTCGTTCAAGACGACCAACGAGATCCTCGGCGGGTTCTCGTGGTGGCCGCAGCAGTTCACGCTCGACAGCTACATCACCATCCTCACCGACCCCACCTGGTACAACGGCTACATCAACTCGCTCACCTATGTGGTGATCAACACCGTCATCTCCGTGGTGGTCGCGCTGCCGGCAGCCTATGCCTTCTCCCGTTACCGTTTCCTCGGCGACAAGCACCTGTTCTTCTGGCTGCTGACCAACCGCATGGCGCCGGCGGCGGTGTTCGCGCTGCCCTTCCTCCAGCTCTACGACGCGATCGGGCTGTTCGATACCCACCTCGCGGTCGCGCTGGCGCACTGCCTGTTCAACATCCCGCTCGCGGTGTGGATCCTGGAGGGTTTCATGTCCGCGGTCCCGCGGGAGCTGGACGAGACCGCCTATGTGGACGGCTATTCCTTCCCCCGCTTCTTCGTGAAGATCTTCATGCCGACCATCGCCTCCGGCATCGGGGTCGCCGCCTTCTTCTGCTTCATGTTCTCCTGGGTCGAGCTGCTGCTGGCCAAGACACTGACCCAAGTGGACGCCAAGCCGATCGCAGCGATCATGACCCGCACCACCAGCACCGCCGGCTACGAGCTGGGCCTGCTGGCGGCGGCCGGCGCGCTTACCATCATCCCGGGCGCGGTGGTGATCTGGTTCGTGCGCAACTACATTGCCAAGGGCTTCGCCCTGGGCCGCGTCTAGGAGGGCCGGACCATGGACATGCTCGCCTGGATGGCCTGGACGCCGGAGACGGCGGCATTCTTCGCGGTGATCGCCCTGCTGCTGGTCGGCATGGGCGTGTGGGAGTATTTCAGCCCCGGCGGCAACCCGCGCCGCGGCATCCTCGGTCTCGACACCACCCGCGGCGACCGGCTGTTCATCTCGCTGCTGGGGGCGGCGTTCATCCACCTCGCCTGGCTCGCCGCCTTCGGCGCGCCGCTGTGGGGCGCCAACGCGATCTCGCTGGTCTACGCGTTCGCCGTGTTCCGCTGGGTGTGAGCCCGGCCGCAGCGCCTCAGGGCAGCACGGGTGCGGACGGACCGGCGGCGGCGCCGAGCCGCTCGTCCATCCA